>JBEEHT010000078.1:0-10872 GCA_041167545.1 Verrucomicrobiota bacterium | reverse complement strand
TATTTGTCTCGAATTCTGATCTTGATAAGAACGGCTCAGACTACCTCAAGTCGCACAGTACAATCCGTTTCGTGGGAAATGCTGAGCTAGTGGCGACTTTTATTTCTGCTGCGAGAGATGCTCGGATCGGCAAACCGGCGAGTTTCGATGTGAGCGGGTACGAGATTTCCACTTACGTCGTGGACAAGGGCCACGAAGCGGTGATCGCCCCGCTCAAAGCTAGTGAGCTGGTGAAACTCGATGGAATAGCGAATCAGGCGCTATATGCTTATAACGTTCGAGGCCCGTTGGGTCGAACGCAGGTTAACAAGGACATCGCTTCCAGCGTGCGCGACAGAAGTCGGCACAAACTGTTCCCTTTGTTTCACAACGGCATCACAATCATCGCGAAGGAACTCAAGGCGACTAAGGACAGGATAACGATGAAGGATTATTATGTCGTCAACGGCTGTCAAAGCCTGAGTGAATTGTACAACAATTCGACATGCTTAACCGAGGACCTCCGTATCCTTGCTAAGCTCATCAAAATGGACGCCTCATCTCCGTTGTCAGAGATGGTGACCAGTTTTTCGAATAACCAAAACGGCGTGAAGGCAAGAGATTTTAAAAGCAACAACCCTATTCAGATTCGCCTTCAGAACGAAGTCGCCGCGCAGTATGGAAAGGAATTCCATTACGAAATCAAGCGTGGTGAAAACGGATCTTCGACCACGCCGATTACCAATGAAGATGCAGGTCTTTACCTTATAGCGTTCGATCTAAAGAGGCCGTGGACAACCCATCGAAAGTATCAGGTGTTTGAGGACGATCACGCGGAGATATTCGGTCGTCCGGTCGTCGACGCTAGTCGAATTGTGCTTAGTCACTTGCTGGCAGAGCAAGTCGATAATGCAATAAAGAGATTAAAAAACACACTCTTCGCCAAGTATGCTCTCACTCGCTTTTTGATGTTGTACATCGTTCGGCTGGTGCTCGAAGAGGATGATCTTGGGAAAGAGGTCATCAGCAACCCAGCCGGTTACATAGCGGATAAGAAAAAGCGAAACGCGTTGGTTATGTGCATAGCGAGGATCTTAGATGATGTCGTTATCGACCTAAACGCAGAGGTGGCCCAACTCGGTGAAGACTTCGACTATCGTGGCAAGCTTCGTGACGAGCCTTGGGTAAAAGCACTCGCACATAAGGTTGTCAGCGATCACAGAAAGTTGGTCGCGCGGGCGAGGATTCTCCCATTGTCCGAAGAGTTTAAGAACGCCCTTGCTGCCGCAAGTGCGAAGAAACCCGCAAGCGTCGTTCGGACGCGTCAAAGAGTAAGGTGAATTCCCGGTGTTTGCCTTCGCGGGGGGAACCGGTTGTCGACGCCCTTGAAGACGATGAGTTGGCGGGCTGGTGGCTTCCGAAAGGTATTTTTTTCAGCACTTCAGTTCTTTGATTGATCAGCTTCGTTTGGGCGTTTGCGAAATCGGGCTCTCGCACAAAGGAGCACAACGGAAATTCGGCAGGGATTGCTGTCTGGCCACAGTCGTCCTCATTGTGAGCTTCGTGACCTTGGAAAGCCCGGCCTCGCATTGGTGCGCTGCGTTATGGGTGTGAGGTCTTCTTTGCCGGTTATTGAATGAACCGGATCGTCATCGGGTAGCGATAGAATTTTCCGTCGCTCGCCTGGATGGAGGCGATGATGGCGAAGACAACGTTCAGGATCCAAAGGACGGCGAGGAAAACGAAGCCGACAAGGATCAGGCAAAAGAATGCGGCGGCAATGTTGTAGATGAGCATCGAGATTTGGAAGTTGAGCGCTTCTTTGCCGTGGGCATCGATCTCGGGCGAGTCGCCGCGCTTGGCCAGCCAGATGATGAGCGGCCCGAGCAGGTGGCCGGGGAAGTGAAAGAAGACGCCGAGCAAGGAGCTGGCGTGACAAAACGCATTCCAGGTGCGCACGTTGGTGAGGACGGAGGCGTTGAGAGGCGGTGGTGATGGGTATGAAGTTTCCATGGCGTCTAATGAATGGATGCGGCCAGCCCGCGGTTTGGATTCAGGAAAATACAGGACTCAGAAGGTGTCCTCACAC
Organism: Verrucomicrobiota bacterium; assembly: GCA_041167545.1. Taxonomy (GTDB): domain Bacteria; phylum Verrucomicrobiota; class Verrucomicrobiia; order Chthoniobacterales; family UBA10450; genus AV80. The sequence goes on along the minus strand of JBEEHT010000078.1, from coordinate 8,804 downwards.
AACGGGCACAAGGGAACACAACGAAAATTGGATGAGCATTGCCGTCGCGATCAATTTCCCTCTGTGAACCTTTGTGACCTTCGTGTGAAATCTTCGGTGCCCATTGGAATCGGTCAAACGCGGCGAAGTGTGAGGTGAATGATTTCGGCGGGGGCACGGGTTCGCAAAGGGAACCAGTTGCCGACGCCGTTGGAGACGATGAGGTGGCTGTCGCCTCGCGTGTAGTGGCCTGACCAGTAGCGAAACATCATCGGGCCGAAACCCATCTCGGCGTTCAGCATTAACTGGCCGCCATGGGTATGGCCGGAAAGGGTGAGGGGAAGTTGCGCTGCGGCGGCGGGATCGAAGGCGTGAGGATGGTGTGCGAGCAGAATGGGGAAAGCTTCCGGATCGCGCAACGCCAGCAGCTCGTCGAATGACGCGGCGATAGTGGCGTCGTCGTAACCCTGCCGGCGGCGGAAAATGGGACCGCCCCAGCGCAGCCCGAGAAGCTGCAGCGGCTGGCTGCGCACGGTTAGGTGCGCGGTTTCATTTACCAGTAGCGGAATGCCGGAAGCTTTCACCTGCGATTCAAACGCTTCGCGGCCCTGGAAGAGATCGTGATTGCCTTCGATCATGTAAACTCCGGAGCGCGCATCGAGCCGCCGGACGGCGTCGGTGCCTTCGGGGATTTCGTGGAGCGCGCCGTTGATCAGGTCGCCGGTGACCAGGACCAGCTCGGAGCGGAGATCGTTCACCGCCGCGGTCATTTCGTGGAGGACCGAGCTGCGGGTGAATCGACCCGCATGCATGTCGCTTACGTGCGCGATCGTTAGGCCATCGAGGGCGGGCGGAAGACCGCGAATAGCGATGGTCATTCGGCGGACTCGGAATTGTTCGAGCTGCCGGACAGCGATCGCGGTCAGGCCAACGGTGAACAACTGAGGAGTGAAGGCCGCGGTCGCGGCGAGGAAAGCGCGGCGGCTCATTCCGGTGTTGTCGTTCTGAATTCTTCTAGTTTCGCGCGCTCGGATTTTGCGGATCACCCAGCAAACGAGAGCGACGATTGCACTGACCACCAGGAGCGGAAGCAGGAGCGGCAGGATGAGCAGATGCCAAAGGTAAACTGCTGTCGTCACGAACCTGGGCAGATGGTCCCAGAGCTCCGATTGCCGGGAAGCGATCACGGCCAGCAAGGCTGCGAGTTGAAAGCCGAAGAAGAGGCTGTGGAAAATGCGAACCCGTTTTTTCCATCCCGCTTTGCGCAACAGGCGATCCGCCGCGAACCACCAGATAAGATCCAAGACGATGAGCGCGGGGATAATGGCCGTGATGATCGACATGCTAAGATACGCTAGCCCTTGGCGATCATACTTTCCAACGAGTGCGATTCTTCTGTAGCGGCGGTCTATGACCGCCGAAGGGAGCGTTACTGGCACAAGCAGCCTCATTTGGCCGTACGGTCGGCGGTCATAGACCGCCGCTACAGAAGAAGGCGAAGCTAGGGATGGAAAGCCCGGCCTCGCCGACTTCGCCGGCTGCGTTACGGCCTCGACTGCGCTCGGAATGACAAAAAGTTTTAGACAAAATACGCAGTTGGCGGCGTTGGGTTATTAAAAGACCGTTCAGAGGTCATGGAGAATGTCGTCACTCATGAAGAAGATTGGAAAGTCTGTTTTGCGGAACTGGGGCCTGGGCTTGTGCTCTTCGCCCGCCAGTTTGTCCGCTCGATTGCAGACGCCGAGGACATTGTCCAGGAAGCTTACGTCCGGTTCTGGCGCAAACAGCATTCAATCGAGAATCGCGGGCTCCTCTACGCCACGGTCCGCTCGGTCGCGCTCGATCTTCTCCGGCGCGATGGCCGGCGCGCCCGCCGCGAGGCCGCTGCTTCGGCCGACATGGAGCAGGTCACTGAGCCGCAATTTGATTTCGATGATGGCTCGCAACGCGAGCTGGCTGCCGCTCTCGATCTTTTGCCAGTGGAACAGCGCGAGGTGCTGGTCATGAAAATCTGGAACGAGCTGACGTTCGCGGAGATCGGCGCCGCGCTCGAGATTTCACAGAACACGGCGGCGTCCCGTTATCGCTATGCGCTGGCGTCGTTGAAAAAAAACTTTGTCGCACATGAATGATTTTTCCGAACTCGAAGGTGAACTAAAGAAGCTGCGTCCGCGGCCGGCGTCGCCGGACCTGGTGGCGCGGATTGAAGTAGGCCTGGCCGAAGTGGCTGGGCGCGGGACTGCGACGGCCGGTGTGTTGCCGAAGCGCCGGAGCTTTCGTCCGAACTGGTGGGCGCTCGGGCTGGGGCTCGCGGCGGCGGCGACGTTTCTCATGCTGGCCCGGATGAATGTCGATCGGCCTTCGAGCAAGGCAGCCGGCCTGGCTTTGATTACCCCGGCGCCTTCGTCGCCGCTCGCGAGAGTGGATGACAGCTTTGTTCCGTCGGCTTTGACCCAGGTAGTTTACGGCACGCGGGACGAAGGCCTGCATTTCACCGATGGCGCAGACGAGCCGGTGCGCCGCCTCCGTTCCAAGAAGCGTGAGACGATGCAATGGAAAAATCCGCAGACCGGCGCGTCGCTCCGCGTTTCGTATCCGACCGAGGAAGTGACGCTCGTTCCAGTTTCCGGCCAGTAATGAAGATCATGAGCACGATCACGATCACGATCATGAGCAGGATTAGAAGACTCACCCTTAACCAAAACCAAACAATGAAAACAAATACGCTAGCTATCATCGCAGCTCTCGGGCTGCTACCCATCACAGGCTTTTCCCAGACGCCGCCTGCGCCGCCCTCAACGCCGAGCACGCCGACCCAACCGATCCCGCCGATTCCTCCGAGGGATAAGGACAAGGATCGCGACCGCGACAAGGGACCGAAGGTGCCGGTGACTTTCCTCGGAGTGGAAACATCGAGCATCCCGCGCGTCGTGAGCGAGCAGCTCGGATTGCAGAAGGGTTTCGGCCTCGTCGTGGATTACGTGGTGCCGGATGGACCGGCCGCGGCCGCCGGCGTGCAGCAGAACGACATCATCAAGATGTTTAACGACCAGATCCTGATGGAACCTGATCAGCTTGCGAAGTTGGTCCGCAGTTATCCCGAAGGCACGAGTGTAACTCTGACTCTTCTGCGCAAGAACGCCGAGACCAAGGTCACGGTGAAGCTTGGCAAAAAGGAAGTGCCTTCGCGTAACAACATGTTCGACAAGCATCGTCCGGGTCAGAACGACTTCGGCATGCTGAACAATCCGGATGGTTTTAAGTTTGAATTCGGCGACATGAGCGACCTGGGGCCTTCCATCCGCGAGACGGTGAGAAATGCGCAGCGGGAAGCGCAACGCGCCACGACCGAAGCGCGGGCCGAGGCCAGGCGCGCTAGCGATGAGGCGAGGCGCGCCAGCGATGAGACGCGCCGCGAAATGGCGCGCGCCCGTGATGAAGCGCGCCGGTCCGTGGGGGAGATGCGTGTGTTCAGCCGCGACAAAGGCACGATGAAGTCGACAACGATCGATCTCGGGAAAGCCACGATCGTGTTCAGCGATTCACAGGGTGAGATAAAGATAGAAAACGTGAACGGCAAGAAGATGGTCACGGCCAAGGACCCGCAAGGGAAGCTTCTGTTTAGCGGCCCGGTCGAGACCAAGGAAGAGCTCGATAAGATGCCGCCGGAAGTGCGCCAGCGTTACGAGAAGCTGGAACAAAAGGATCTGCCCGCCATCGCGCCGAACCAGTTCGTCGAGAACAATGAGAACGACGAAGACAACGATAATGACAACGACAACGACAATGATAACGATAACGACAACGAGAGCGACGACAGCAGCACGAACGTTTCAGGGGCCACAATGGAACAGGTGTCGTTTCGAGCGCTCCCGCGTTTCGTTCGTAATCTGAACAATGTCTCCATTTGAGCGCCGCGGGGCACTGGCGTCTGACACAGACGCCCTACAATAGGAACCAATTGAAAGGGACGATTATAGTTTGGCTGGGGACACTGCTGGCGGCAGTGATTGCCTCCGCGCAGCCGTCACCGCCAGACGGCCCAGTAAAGCCGGAAGCTGACGCAGCAAAGGAGCTTCAAACCTACTTTGATTCACTGGCAACTGAGAACAAGCTTTCTGGAGTGCTCCTCGTCGCGAAGGATGGAGTAACTGTCGCGAATAAGGCGGCCGGTGTGGCCAACAAGGCGACGAACGCTCCGATCGCCTTGAATACCAAGTTCAATCTCGGGTCGATGAACAAGATGTTTACCTCGGTGGCGATTGCTCAACTGGCCCAGGCCCGCAAACTTTCGTTCACCGATACCATCGGCAAGCATCTCCCCGATTATCCTAACAAGGAAGTCGCGGACAAGGTGACGATCCATCAGTTACTCACGCACACTTCCGGTCTGGGCATGTATTGGAACGAGAAATTCATGGCACAGCGCGAGAAGCTCGTGACCGTCGCCGGGCATCTCCCGCTCTTTGCTAGCGATCCACTTCTGTTTCTTCCCGGAGAAAAATTTCAATACAGCAACTCGGGTTATATGGTGCTTGGCGTCATCATCGAGAAGGTATCGGGGCAGGACTACTACAGCTATGTCCAGGAACATATCTACAAGCCCGCGGGCATGAGCGATACCGGCTTCTATGAACCGGGCAAGGAGACGCCGAATCTCGCGATTGGTTATTCCAGGATGTCGCCGGATGGGAAGCCTTTGGAGGAAGTAAAGGACAATACGAACACGCGTGAAGTGAAAGGCGGTCCGGCTGGCGGCGGCTATTCCACTGCGCCAGACCTGGTCAAGTTTCATCAGGCTCTGTTGAGCTACAAGCTGCTTGATAAGGCGCACACCGACCTGATCACCACCGGCAAGGTGGACATGCCGCGCGGAATGGGGAAATACGGATACGGCTTTGGCGACATGAGCATTGGCGGCAAACATAGTATCGGCCATAACGGCGGGGCGCCTGGCATCGCAGCGAATTTCGAGATGTTTCCGGACTCGGGTTACACCGCGGTCGCGCTCATGAACTCCGATCCGCCGACGATCATGCCAATCGCGAAAGCGATCAGAGAGCGCATTCCGGCGAAGTAGGTCTCGAGGAAATGGTCCGCCGGGGACTTAACCCAGCTTCGGCAACGCTGCCCGGCGGACTTTTCCTTGCTCAGATATTCTTCGGCACGTTCTCTGCACTTTGCGCGGATGGCGCCGAGTCCACCATCGATCTCGGGCTCGCCGCCCATCATTTCGCGGAAGCGCGCGACCTATGTGAGCGGGATAACGGCAAGTTGTGGGGGCATTCGCTCTTTGGTCCTATCCTTCTCGTCGATCCCGCGAGCCGCCAGGTAGTAGCGAGCGCACCGGACCGCGAAGCGCAATTGTCCAGAAGTGGCGAGGTTTTCATCGGCAAATTGCCGGCGAACGTAATGATCGCCAACACCGCGATTGATTGGGCCGGAGTGAAATGGACAATGATGTTGTTGCCCTTGCCGGAGGATGCTTTGCTCCGCCGAATCTTGCTGGCGCATGAGCTCTGGCACCGCGTTCAGGATGAGATTGGTTTTCCCGGCTCCGGCGCCGGGAATCGCCACCTCGATACGCGTGACGGTCGCATCTGGCTGCAACTGGAATGGCGCGCCCTGGCCGTCGCGTTAACCAGAAGCGGCCAGGAACGCAACGATGCGATCAGCGACGCGCTGGTTTTTCGCGCTTATCGCCGCTTGCTCTTCGAGAAGGCTGCGGAAGAAGAACGCGCGATGGAAATGCACGAAGGCCTGGCCGAGTACACTGGCATCGCGCTGAGTGGAGCGGCTAACCTGGCAGTGTTTGTCGCCGATCACAATCTGAAGCAGGCGGCGGTGAAGTCGACGTTTATCCGATCGTTCGCCTATGCTTCGGGGCCGGCCTACGGGATTTTATTGGATCAAGCGGCAACAGATTGGCGAAAGGATTTGAAGCGGACCGTCGATCTGGGTGCATTGCTGCAAGCTGCGCTGGCGCTTTCATTGCCGGATGATCTAAAGCAAGCGGCGCAGATGCGTTCGCAGACTTACGGCGGCCCGGCACTTGTCGCGTCGGAAACCGCGCGCGCCAGCGATCGCGAGAAGGTCTTAGCCGCGTATCGGCAGAAATTCATCGATGGGCCGGTGCTTGTGATCCCGCTGGAGCAAATGAAAATGCAATTCGATCCGGGCGAGCTCATTTCGCTGGACCCGCGCGGAACGGTCTATCCAAACATCAAGATCGTGGATGTTTGGGGCATCCTGACTGTTTCCAACGGCGTGTTGCTAGAGTCGGACTTTAGCAGGATCACTGTTTCCGCTCCCACTAAGTCAGGAGCAACATCAGCCAAAGGCGATGGCTGGACCTTGGAGCTTAGCTCCGGCTGGGAAGTGAAAGCGGGAACACGCCCCGGCGATAAGACCGTCGGAAGGCAATCGCAGTAACAAACGCGCTCAGTGAGTATTTACCTTAACGCGACGCTAAGTTGAGTGAGGAGCGCCGGATATCTGTCGCGACCAAGTCCGCCGTTTTCCCAAGAAAGATGTAGAAGGAGAGCAGGAGTAGTTGCCACATCGGCAGGGCAAATCGCGGACTGAATTCATCCAGCACGCAGGTGGCGATGACGAAGGTAATTCCGATGGCGGCGAGCGCAATTCCGAAAGCGGAGATAGTTCCCGGGTTGAGTTTCCTTCGTCGAACGGTAACGACGAATATGGATAGGGCAACAACCCAAACCACCAGGGCGCGGTTGTAGCTCAACCCTTCCCACAACCGGAAGTAACGATGCTGGAACTGAAGCTGCCATATCTTCTCCGCGTTCGCGCCGCCGCGGAATGTCACCAGCTCTGCGCAGCCCGGCATCTGATCCTTGTTGTCGAAATAGTAAGCGGTGGTTGCGAACAACGAGGACGAGATCTCGGTCGAAGGCATCCGTAGGACGGCGACGAAATCCGTTCTGGCTGCATGCAATAACTCAGTTGTTGGCGGCAGAAGAAAGGCAAAGGCCATCTGGTTAAGTGCGCGGTCGAGTTCTTCCCAATGGAGGGGGCCATTGAATAGCTCGATTGCCCTCTGCATGAGTGGTCCCGTAGTTATCAGGTCCGCGCGTTCTGCGAGCATCTGTTCCAGAAGCGCAAGGAGCTTGCGGACCTCTGGGGAATGGGTGCGTGCGGCGACCTTGTGCAGAAGAGCAGCGCGTGCCTCTGGCGTGAAGTCTTGGAGGAAGTGCAATCGCCAGAGAAAGGTAAATCCTATTCTCGAGTGAGGATGAAACCTGGTCTTGCGGGCAAGTTTGTGGACCGCAAGATTTGTCATGGCAAAACACGCGATTCCGATGGCTGTCGCGATGACGGCCTGGCGAAGGTCTCTCGCCCTGAGTTGCCGCAGCTCGATCTTTTGTCTGTCGTCTGAGGCAAGGAAGCCCATGGCGCGGTGCACTATCCACGAAAGGAGGAACGTCGCGGGCAGCAACCCGATGAGGATCAAATTAAGATGCCTCGAGAGAATGCAGACGCAGAGAGCTATCGCAAAACCATACCAATCCCTCCACCCCGGTTCGCCACCGCTCCGAATCAGGCGCAGCGCCTTTCCCACAAGGAGGATAATGAAAATGAGACTGAGCGTTTCCGATCCGACGCAGTGAGCGAAGGTGTAGGCGAGCGCGTTACTCGCCCAAGTCAGGGCCAGCGCGAGGCGCACCCAAAATAGCCTGGTGACCGCGACGATAAAATAAAACGCTGCGCCGCAGAGGGCCAGGTGTTGGCCGGCGATGAGCAGCCAGACCCCGGAATCAGTCAGGCTGGGCTGGGATGATCCGGCGGCGCGGCTGGCTGGAAGGTGCCGGCGGAGACGCTCTAACTGTTCTCCGGCAAACAGCGGGACCTTTACCGCATAACAGTAGGCGGGACCAAATCCCCAAAAGGTCGAGAGCAGGGGATTCTCCGTGGCCTGAATGTAGGCGTCAGAATCACGCCAGAGCGGTGGGAGGGTCGCGATCATCCAAGCCGAGGGCGCGAGTAGACAGAGAAGCAGCAGGCAACTTCTGAGAAAATTGGAGATAGTTGCACGGGCAGGCATTTGCTCTCTCATAACGGAAAGGGATGCCTAAGGAAAGGTGCTTACGTTTAACAAAGCAGACTCAGCACCTTGGGAAATTCTCCTTGGTCCAACATCCCGTGCGGTCGGTAAAGCTCCACTATCTGAGATGCCCTGTCCTTGCGCTTAAGATGGACGTAATGCATGACATGGGCGGCCGCGATATTTGCGCGCTCGTCGGGCCCTACGAGATCGAGGGAGTGACGAAATGATGCATCAGTCTCGTCGTCCGGGATCGTGGTGAACTCCGTTGCTCGATCGATCGCCTCCCTCGGGATTGGTGCAAGTAATTCAAACGCCGCCGTCCCCCACGGGATGCTCTGATAAAATCGGAAGTATTGGCGGAGCCGATACTGGAGAACGTGGATCCAACTAGTGTAATAATGCTTAAAGTCCTGGTGGATCAGGAGGCTGCCCGGAATCAGACTTGGAAAAAAATTCCGCGGGATCTGAATCGCAAGGGTTTCATTTTTTATTGCATCTACGAGCAAGAGTTTGATCGGGCCACCGCTCCACTCGTAAAGTCCCAAGTCTGCTTGAATCAATTCGACTCGGCCGCCTCCATGCTCGCGGACGAGCCGCCGGGCCTCGGGGAGGAAACTGTCCCCAGGCTCGTATAGGCAATACGGAATGTGAGCCGGCATCCACGATTCCCATTGGAACGCATCAAAACCGAAGACTTTCTCGTTCCGATTATCGGCCTTGGAGCTGTGACTTAGGATGCCTTGAGCGAGTGCGATTG
>JBEEHT010000077.1:0-5338 GCA_041167545.1 Verrucomicrobiota bacterium | reverse complement strand
AATCGTTGAAATCGTCGAGGATCGAGACTTCGTGTCCGGTGGCGAGCAACTTCTCGACCAGGTGCGAGCCGATAAATCCTGCACCGCCCGTGACCAAAATTCGCATCGCGCGAGCGTAAAGATGAAGGCCAGCCCGAGCAAGGGAAGAACGTCATGGCGAAGGGTTCTGCTTCTCGCCGCGATTTTTTTTGTCGCGCTGATCGGCGGTCTCGTTTTCAGACTTGCTCCGGAACTGCGGCGTCCGGCGAAGATCGATCCGGCGTTCGAGATGGCGTCGCCGCTTTTCCTGGCATCGTTACCGACCGCGACGCGGTTCGATTTCCCGATTGGAAGCGAAAACGGCGCGCTCGCTTACAACGCGCAACCATTTACCCAAAATCGGCATCTTGGTGACGATCTGAATGGGATCGGCGGTGAAAATAGCGACCTGGGAGATCCGGTTCATGCCATCGCCGACGGCCGCGTCCTGCTGGCGCGCGAAGCGGGCCCAGGCTGGGGCAACGTCGTTATCGTGCTTCATGCCTATGTGGAAAATGGCGAGCGGAAGTACGTGCAATCGTACTACGCGCACCTGGAGGAAATCCTGGTCGAGCCGAAGCAGACTGTGCGGCGCGGGGAAAAGATCGCGACAATCGGAACCGCGGACGGGAGATATTGGGCGCATCTGCATTTCGAGATGCGCGAGTTCACCACGCCGTTCGTCGGCCCTGGCTACCGGGACGATCCCCGCGGCTGGATCGACCCGTCTGCTTTCATCGCCAGCCATCGCGGCGCGCCAGAAGATGATGTGGGGCGTGCACCATCCGCGCCCGCGCGGTGATCGATGCTTGTCATCCCGAGGCTGGCGAAGCGCGCCGAGGGACCCCACATCTGCAAATTGCGCTATCGCGAAACATCATGCGTGAGCCGACGTATAGGTCAGTTGGATCGCGAAAGCGGTAGAGCGCTTGCGAGGTCCCTCGCCGTCTTCGCGGCTCGGGATGACACTACTACTACTAATACCGCGCGTGATGACTCAGCAGGTAAATCCAGTTTAAGGCGATTAGCGCGACCACTGCGATCCGCGTCGCATTTTTTTCCGCCGCCGTCCAATCGACAATCCGCAACCGCGAGCCGCCACTCGCCAGAACGATAATGGCGTAGAGATCAAAGGCAGCGACTCCGCAGAGCGCAGCCAACGCGAGCGGATTCCAGCGCAACGCCCCAAAAACATCTCCGTGCAAAATCGCGATCGTGCAGCGCGTGGCGCCACACGTCATGCAGGGGAAACCGGTGACATCGAGAAAAGGGCACCGGGGCCACGGCAAACCCAACTTCAACCAAACCGCGCCCCCCGCGACCGCTCCCACCGAGACGACGAGCCAGACCAGTTCGTGATTGAATCCACCTGGCGGAGGTCGCCGCCACACAAGATGCATTTGAAATTACTTTCGTGCGCCCTGAGCGCTAATCGAAGCGGCTTTTCGTTTCCGGCGCATCGAGTGCGCGCCAGAAATACCACGCGGCCACGGAACGGTACGGCCGCCATTTCTCGCCAATCTTCGAAAACTGTTTCGGCGTCGGCAATTTTCTTCGCCCGAACGTTTTCGCGAAACCTTTCAGCACTCCGTAGTCGGCCACGGGCCAAACGTCGAGCCGTCCCAGTTCGAACAAGAGCAACATTTCAACGGTCCAGCGACCGATTCCGCGCACGGCCGTCAGCCGCTCGATGATCTGTTCGTCGGTCATGCGCGAAAGAGCGCGCGCGGATGGCACCGTCCCATCAAGTGTTTTCGCGGCCAGATCTTTCAGCGCTGCCGTCTTGCTGCGCGAAAGTCCGCACGCCCGCAAGGTTTCGTCGGGAGTCTTCAGAATAAGCGCGGGATCGAGCCATTTCCGTCTCGGGTACAACGCCCGAACGCGGCCGAAAATCGTCGCGGCAGCTTTGCCGCTCAATTGCTGGTAGGCGATCGATTCCGCGAGCGCGTCGAATGGCCTGACGAGTTTGTTCGCGACGACGTCGAACGGCCTGGCCCGCGCGATCAGCGCGGCGAAGCGGGGATCGCTCCGCGCGATATGTTTTATGGCATTTTTCATTTGAAGTGCCGCAAGCTGTAACCAAAATCGATCCCCAGATAAATCCAATTTGTCGCGGCCCCCGATTCAGCTACGATCTTCGCGAATGAAAAACGCCACGCGCCTCCTGTTTCTCGTTCTCCTTTTCTCCGGATCCGTCAGGTCCTGGGCAATATCGCTCCCGGGCGAGGTCGAATCGATTGCGGCAGAGAAATCCGAAGCTGTCTCACGCGATATCGTCGAGTTCGAATCGAGTTATGTTTTCGAAAGCGACCTGCACCGCCGCGGAAGTTTCGGCGACCAATATGCGATCGGGAACTCCTTCTCCTACGCGCACCGTTTTCTCCTGAGGGGCCACCTCTATCTCCATCTCGGGATCGATTACAACCGCTTCGATTTCGGCAGCACCGGCGCGCCCGTCCCCGATCATTTGCAAAGCGTGGCCGGCGTCATCGGCATCGATTACATGCACAACAACGACGTCGGCGCCTTCATTCAGGTGAAGCCCGGCTTCTATACCGAGAACAATTTCGGCAGCGCATCCTTCGACGCGCCGATCACCCTGGGACGGATTTTTGTTTTGCAGCCGGACAAGCTCTATTTCTTCGTGGGCGCGAACGCCGCGTTTCTGCGCGGGCAGTACCCCGTCATCCCGCTGGCCGGTTTGATCTGGCTGCCTAACGAGCAGTGGAAGTTCATGGCCATCCTGCCCGAGCCGCGGGTCATTTATTCGCCCTGCAACAAGTTGGATTTTTGGGTGGGTGGACAATTGAACGGCGGTTCTTTCCGCACGGACCGCGACAATACAATCGTGCCCGGTAAACTGAACGGTGCGGAGGTGGATTATTCCGACTATCGCGTCGGAGGCGGAGTCATTTGGTCGCCCTGCGACGCATTCTTCATCGATCTCGGCGGCGGCTACTCGGTGCAGCGGCGGTTCGATTTCCATCGCGCCGATATCAGTTACAAAACCGATCCGGCGCCGTACCTGCGCCTCGAATTCAAGGCGAAGTTTTAACCTGGAGCCGCTTCTTCTGTAGCCGCTTCGCTATGCGAAGCGCGGGGACAAGCGTCGCTGCAATCACGCCGCCCACAGGGCGGCGGCTACAGAAGAAACGGCGATCGTTTACTGCTCCATCCGCCGAAGCAGATACCCGGCGCCGATGAAGGTGATCAGGACCCCGGCGGAAAGCATGACCAGATCGGGCGCATAAAATTCCGGCCCGGCGCGGTAGAGATTCACCAAGCGAAAGGCGCGGCAGAAATGCGTTAGCGGAAAAAGCTCCGACACGTAACGAATCACTTTCGGCAATTGTTCGAGCGGGGCGAACGCGCCGGAAAGGACAAAGACCGGCAGGAGAAAGAAGACGGAAAATTGGATCGCCTGGGTTTGCGTTCGCGAGATGGCAGAGATGAGCAATCCCATGCCGAGCGAACAGAGCAGGAACAAAAAGCAAATGAGCGCCAGCGCGGCGGGACTATGGAACTGCACCTGAAAATGCCAGCCGGTGAGCAAAATGATGAACAGGATGAGCACGATCGAAATGACGAGGTACGGCAGCACTTTCCCGAGGACGATTTCCCGGCGACGAAGTGAGGTCACCATTAATTGGAAGAGCGTGCCGGCTTCGCGTTCGCGCGCCAGGGTGGAGGCCATGAGCGTGACCGTGATCAACTGGAGGATGAGCCCTATGATTCCGGGCAGCACGTAATCGATGAAACGCGTCTTCGGGTTGTAGAGCACCTTGGCATCCGCCTTCCAAGGCTCCATCATGGAAGCAAATTGCTTCCGCACCTGCACCGGCAATTTTTTCGACAGCTCGATGACATTCTCCGGAAGCGTATCGATCATCTCCACCAGCGCCGCGTGCTGAAAATCGCCCAGCGTTTTCTTCACGCTTCCTTCGAGCAGGTCCGCGGTGTTGGTGTCGCTGCCGTCGAGATAGAGGCGGAGCGGAACGGGATCGTTATTCGCCAGGCTATCGCTCCAGCCCTTGGGAATAATGAGCGCCGCCTGCACGCCGTAGCCGAGGAGATCATCCTCGCCCGTGACCGACGGCGGCTGCGTCTGCCATGCGAAAGTCTTGTTGGCCAGAATCAATTCTATGAAACGCTCGGCCCGCGGCGTGAGGTCGCGGTTGATCAGCATTGCCGGGACATCCTTCATTTCGCCGGCTTCGAAAGCGTGGCCGAAAACGAGCGTGAAAATCGGCGGCAAGATGAGCAGCAGAATCAGCACGCGCCGGTCCCGGTAAATATGGAGGAACACTTTGTAGGCGACGCTAGCGATCGCGCTAAGGGAGCTGCGGTTCATGGCTGCTTTGGTTTCAAGACGGCGTCATAACCTTGCGAGTAGGCGGTGAAGACATCTTCCATGTCCGGTTCCACCCAGCGCTCGCCGAGCCAGCGAAATTCCGGGAAGGGCCATTCGTTGTGCCACTCACTCACCAGCTTTTCCGGATCGGCGGCGTAAAGCCGCAGGGCGCCGCTGCGCAATGAGACGCCGAGGATTTCCGGCACCTCGCGCAGACGAACCAGCGCGGGCATGATCGGCTCGACATCGATCTCGAGCAGCTTCGCGTGAAAGCTCTCCTTCAAGGCGCGCGGCGGAGCTTTCGCGAGCAACCGGCCCTCCTCGATGAACCCCACTTCCGTGCAACGCTCCGCTTCATCCATGTAATGGGTCGTGATAAAAATGGTGATCCCGCGATGGCTCAGGTCGTAGAGCAAATCCCAAATCTGCTGGCGATGCACCGGGTCGAGGCCGGAAGTCGGTTCGTCGAGAAAAAGCAGCGGCGGCTCGTGGACCAGCGCGCAGGCCACCGCCAGCATTTGCCGCATGCCGCCCGACAGATTTCCGGCGATCGCCGTCCGTTTTTCGCGGAGATCGGTCAAGGCGAGCAAGCGCTCCATCCGCTTGGGCAGCTCCGCTCGCGGCACACGACACGAGCCGCCGAAGAATCGGATATTTTCTTCTACGGTGAGATCGCGATAAAGACTGAAGCGTTGCGCGACGTAACCGAACTTCGAGCGCGCCTTATGCCGCTCCCGCCAGACATCGATTCCGGCGATCTGCGCGCTGCCGCTCGTCGGATGAACCAGGCCACACAGCATGCGGATGGTGGTGGTTTTTCCCGCCCCGTTCGCACCAAGGAAGCCAAAGATGGTTCCGGCCTCGATAGCAAGAGAGAGATCCTGGACGGCGTTCGTGTCGCCGAACGACTTACTCAGGCGGTCGAGAAGGATAGCGGGTTCGGCCATGGAAATTCTGAAGCCAATGTAG
>JBEEHT010000076.1:0-34816 GCA_041167545.1 Verrucomicrobiota bacterium | reverse complement strand
ACCGCCGCTACAAGGATCACGCTGCCTTCTTTGCGTGATGCTTCGCCTTCGCGCTCTTCTTTTTCTTTCCGCCCTTCGATTGCGCCAGGCTTTCCTGCAGCACCGCCACCAGATCGATCACCTTCGTCGATTCCTTTTTCGCCCTCGGTTTTTCTTCGATCTCTTTTCCTCCCGACTCGACCTTTTCCTCGATCACTTCCAGCAACGCTTCGCGGTAATCGTCGTGATATTTTTGCGGATCCCACTTTGAAGTCATGCTCTTCACCAGAGCCTCGGCCATTTCCTTCTCCCGCTTTCCGACCTCGACTTTTTTGGGAACGTTTAGCTTCTCCGCGTCAGCCAATTCCTCGGCGAAATGCATCAGCTCCAAGACGAGCGCGTGCTTGAGGGCCTTCACTCCGGCGAGGTACTGCCGCGTCTTGATCACGACCTTGGCGATCCCGACTTTCTTGCCATCCGCGAGGGCTTCCCGGAGCAATGTGTAGGCTTTGTCGCCGCCTTTTTGCGGCTCGAGATAGTAAGGCTTGTAGAAATACATCGGGTCGATCTCGTCAAGATCGACGAAGTCCTGGATGTCGACGGTCTGAGTCGCTTCGAGGTCGACCCGCTGAAAATCCTTGTCGCTGAGGACGACGAACTTCCCTTTCTCGTACTCGTAACCTTTCACGATTTCGTCCCAGGGAACTTCCTTGCCGTCCTTTTCCGCGACGCGTTTGTAGTTCACAGGGCTGTGATCTTTCGCCCGCAGCAGCCGGAACTTCAGCTCCTCTTTTCGAGTGGCCGGATAAAGAGCGATCGGGATGTTGACGAGGCCGAAGCTGATACTGCCTTTCCAGATTGCACGCATACTAGAAAGACTTCGCGGCTGAGAGACAGATCGCGCGTCTCCTCGCCTCGGCACAGCGAGGCGGCTAAAGCGCTGTAGCCACGGCGCTGCGTCGCCGTGTTGCGATTACGCCGCGGCTTCGAGCTGCTCGCGCTTGATTCCGCGCAGCTCGTACAACCGCACCAGCGTTTCTTCGATCAGATTGTTCGGGCACGACGCCCCTGCGGTAATGCCGACAACGATCGGGCCTTCCGGCAGCCAATCCTTGGCGATCTCTTCCTGCTTCGCGTGAAGGTTGTAGTGCAGAATTTCCTTGTCGGACAATAACCGCGAGGCATTTCGCACGAAGTAAGTCGGCAACTTCTCTTCGCCCATTTCCGCGAGGTGCGAAGTGTTCGAGCTGTTGTAGCCACCGACCACGAGCAGCAGATTCAACCGGACATCGAGAAGCTCCCGCAACGCATCCTGCCGTTCCTGGGTCGCGCCGCAGATCGTGTCGAAGAATCGGAAATTTTTCGTCGCCCCTTCCGGTCCATCACGATCGACGATCGCCTGCCGGATGCGGCGCTGCACTTCCTCGGTCTCGCCGCGAAGCATGGTGGTTTGGTTCGCAACCCCAACCGTGCGCAAGTGCAAATCGGGATCGAACCCCGGCGAATGCGAGTTCTTGAATTTCTCGAGAAACGCCTGCTTGTCCCCGCCATGGCGGATGTAATCGCAAACGTAATCGGTATCCGTCAACGTAAGCACGACGAGATAATGTCCCTTCCCATCGCCGAGCGCGCGCGAGCTGGTGGCCTTGGTCTCCTCATGCTCGGCCTTGCCGTGAATGATCGACGTGGCGGATTCGCTCGCGTATTTGCGCACCCGTTTCCAGACACTCATCACGTCGCCGCAGGTCGTATCGACGATCTGGCAACCGCGATCCTTGATTTGCTGCTGGATGGAAAGCTCCGTCCCGAACGCGGGCACGATCACCACATCCTCCGGCTGCAAATCGGAGATGTCGGCTTCCTTATTTTTGCCCATCAGATTCTTGATGCCTAACGAGGAGATCTGTTCGTTCACCTCGGGGTTGTGAATGATCTCGCCGACAATGAAGAGCCGGCGATCCTTGAAGACCTTGCGCGCGGCGTAGGCCAGATCGATCGCGCGCTCAACGCCGTAACAAAAACCGAATTGCTTGGCCAGCCGCACGGTGACGCCGCCGAAGGAAAGAATCCCACCGGCGCGCCGGACCTTGTCCACGATGTCGCTGCGATAATGCGATTCGACCTGCTCCTGCACCGCGGTCATCACCTCCGGCGTGCGCAAGTTCACTTTCTCGCGCGCCGTCGTCCCGCTGGAGATAAGATTAGTGCTCATGGCAAAAAACGTCGTGGCCGCGCGACATCGTTCCGATGTCCGGCGGTCCCGAGGGATGTAGTTTAGCCCTGAATCGAGTTCAGTCTACCAGCAGCGGCCCCGGAGGATCCTTGAACCAGCTCTCCGACATCATGACCGACCGCGGCGGATCGGGATCACGGCTTTGATCCAAGCGGCGGACCATGCTGCCCCACTCCTTGTCTTCGGGAAGCGAGTTCCGGATGTGCACCGGCGTGCCGATCTTGGTCAATGCGAAAAGACGAGCGGCGGCTTCGCGGTGCAGACGCACGCAGCCGTGCGTGTGCGGAGCGGGATGGACAAAGCCTTCGTGGAATCCATACGCGGACTTGAATTCACACCAGTAGGCCATCGGATAACCCCGATCCGGCTCACTGGCGCGGCGGCGGTGTTTCTCCTTGTTGTAAATCGTGAAATCGCCCGTCGGCGTCAAGGCGCCCGGCTTGCCGACATTCCCTTGGACGGCCATGAGGACGCGATTGCCTTCCATCACAAAAAGATTCTGGGTCGAGAGAGAAAGTTTCACTTCGACCTTGGAAGGATCGTGCGGTTTGTGCGCGACCACGTGATAGCTTCCGGAGGAAACGGTGGACATGCTTCCGCAGCTCGTCAGGAAAAGGGCGGCCGTTGCACCGACGCAAAGGAATAAGAGGCGGGAAAGGTGTTGCATAGTTGTTACTGGAAAAGCGCATTGCGCGGCTTTTGTCAACCCGGCTCGTTCGGAAATTGTCTGAGGTTCCCTCAAGGCAAAACGCCCGGAGGAAGCGTCACCGTCGAAGTCATCGGCGTAAGATGTCGCGCCCGTTCATCCAACCGGCGCTCGAAGTCTTGCGAGATGTTTGCGTAGAATGGGTACGATGCCGGATCGGCCGCCAACGGCCGATAACGCCAATGCTTGTACATCCAGAGCCACGGCGCTGGGTTCGCTCGCACGTAGGGCTCGAATTGGTCCCAGCACGCCTGCGCCATTTCTTGAAAGGAGGCGTCGGCGGGAAATTCGACCCGCGGATGAAAGACGATGCAGTAGCGTCCCTCGGGCAATGGCTCGCAGTGGACGTTGATGATCGTCGCGCCCGCGCGCCGATGCGCCCAGGCGTGCGCAAAGGTCACGCTCGTTTTCAATCCGAAACAGTCGATTACCACCGTGGGTAATTGCGCGGGAATAGTGAGATCGGTGAGGATTGCCACGCGGCCGCCGCGTTGCAGCGTTTTGAAAAGCCGAAGCACTCCGCCCTCGCGAGAGATCACCCGTTGTCCGCTGCTTTCGCGCAGACTGACAAAAATTTTGTCGAGCAACGGGTTCTTGAATTCCTGCGCGATCAGCGCGCTCTCTACGCCAAAAAAATTCGCGGCCACCGCCACCCATTCGAAGTTGCTGTAATGAAAACAGGCAAAGATGATCGCGTGGCCCTGTTTCATTTCTTCCCGAACGAGCTCGAGATTTTCCACGTCGATATAGCGCGAATAATTTTGACTCGTTAGGCTCGGGCTCCAGAAAAGGTCGACCACCGTCCGGGCAAAGTGCTGGTAAGACTTGCGCACGAGCTCGTCCCGCCGGGCCGGTGAGAGGGCGACGCCGAACGCCCCCTGGAGATTGCTCAAAGCGACGCGGCGCCCGCGCTCGTCGAATCTCGCGGCGAGCGCTCCGATGATCTGCGCGAGCCGGTAACAAGCCTTCCGGGAAAGAAGCGGTATGATCGTTGCGACAGCCTTGAGGGCCAGCCACTCGAGCCGGTAACGAAATTTCTTCCAGGCTGCGTCCATTGCCTCGGAGTGTAAGCACGCTTCGTCTGCGCGGCGAGTGGACACAAGGAGCGGCGGTCTCCCGCCCGCCCGTCATCCCGAGCCGCGCAGACGGCGAGGGACCTCGCATGCGCTCTATCGCTTTCGCGCTACATTTGGCGACTACGTCAGATCACGCTTCCCTTTTCAAGCTAACGCAAAGTTTCGGTGTGAGGTCCCTCGCCGTCTATCGCGGCTCGGGATGACCGTAGCGCGCGATTTCGCTAATAACATTGCCCTGCCATGAAATGGAATCCTGCATGACCTTCCGCCGCCGCGCCGCAGATTTTTTCGGCCTCAAGCGCAACCTCGTCGTCCTCCTCATCGCCATCTTCGTCATCGGCGCCGGCGAAGAACTCTGGATGCGGTTCGTGCCGAAATATCTCGAGACCCTCGGCGCATCCATTTTCGTCATCGGCCTTTTCGACGCGCTCCGCACTTTGCTCGGCGCGATCTACGCCTACCCCGGCGGCGTGCTGGTCGATCGCTGGGGACATCGCCGCGCCTTTCTTGCCTTCAACCTTTTCTCCATCGCCGGCTACTCCCTCGTGCTCCTGATTCCGCATTGGGGCGCGGTCATCGCGGGAATGTTTCTCTTCCTTTCCTGGACCTGCTTTTCGTTGCCCGCCACTTTCTCGCTCATCGGCGCCACGCTCGGCCCGAACCGTCACGCCATGGGTGTCGGCATTCAGTCGGTAATCAAAAGATTGCCGATCATGATCGCGCCGATTCTTGGCGGCATCCTGATCGATCGCTTCGGTGTGATCGACGGCGTCCGCATCGGACTCGTCGTCTCGATCGTGCTTTCCGCTGCGACGATCTTCGTGCAACGCCAGTTACGCGACGCGCCTGCTCACATCATCGCGGCGGCCGATCGCTGGAATTTCTGGCAGAGCTTCCTCGCCTTCAACGGGCCCCTTCGGCGTCTTCTCGTCAGCGACATTCTCATCCGGTTCTGCGAGCGGATCCCTTACGCCTGGGTCGTCATCTACGCGATGGACGACATCGGCATCAGCGCGAAACAGGTTGGTATCCTCACCACCGTCGAAGTCGTTATCGCCAGTCTCTGCATCATCCCGGCGTCGCATTTCGCCGACAAACATGGCCGCGAACCATTCATCCTCGCGACCTTCGGCTTCTTCACCCTCTTTCCAGTCGCGCTCTGGCTGTCCAGCAGCTTCGCCATGCTCATCGTGGCCTTCGCGATTCGCGGCTTGAAAGAATTCGGAGACACCTCGCGCAAAGCCATGATCATCGGTTACTGCGCCCCCCAGCGGCGCGGACAAATGATCGGCGCTTATTATCTCGTGCGCGATCTCCTCGTCAGCACCGCCGCGATCATCGGCGCTTGGCTTTGGAAACTCGGACCCGCCACGAACTTCATCGGCGCTGCCGCGTTCGGTCTCTGCGGCACCATCGTCTATCTCATCGCTATTCAATGGAGACGGCCTGCCCTCAGGCCGTAAAATTTCACGCGTCGCTTGGATTTTCCCTTTCTCTCAACGGCACGAGGGCGTGCCGACTCCATCTCCCAACGGCACGAGGGCGTGCCGGCTCCATCCACGAGGGCGCGCCGGCTCCATTCCCACGCAAAGAACGTTTGACCTTTGGCCGGTTATCTCCCATGATGGGCCACACCCCCAAAGTTCGCAGCACCAAGGAGATCAGCGCATGCAGATGTTTTCAGGCAGTCGAAAAGTTGAACCGGCGATGCCCATGGCCGCCACCCAGCCACCGCCCCCGGCCACACCGGAGCCGACCCCGAATGGCGCTCCCGAGGCAACGCGCGCCGGCGGCATTTTGTCGAGCGGCGTCTCCGTCAAGGGGACCGTCAAATTTCAGAAGGAACTGCTGATCGATTGCGAAGTGGAAGGCAGGATCGATTCCAACGGCCGGCTCACTGTCGGCAAGCAAGCGCGGATCAAGGGCGATATCAAAACGCGATCCGTCATTGTTGACGGCCACGTCGATGGCAACATCACCGCAGGCGAGCGCTGCGAACTGCGCGCCGGTTGCACCGTGAATGGCGACATCGAAGCGCCGCGCCTCGTCGTCGACGAAGCCGCGACTTTTATCGGAAGCGCCAAGATCGCTTACACGCAAAAGGCCGCTCCGACTGCTTAGTCTGACGCGACCCAGTCGGGTCCGATCAATGTGATGCCCCCCGGCGTTTCCGTTCTTCATTTCGGCAGCAAGCCGGTTATGAGGCTATTCCGTTAGATGATGCGCAGACTCGGCAGTGTTGTGGTCGCCGTCGTAGCCCTCGCTGGCTTAGTTGGTATGGTCTGGAGCGCGTTCTCTCTCACGTCCCACGCACTATTTTTGTCGCGGCATGGGATCGAAAAGTCCGCGACGATTCTGAAATTTCTCACCGTCTCTGGGACACCAAAAGGAGGTTACAATTTTTACTACTCGGTGAGCGTTGAAGGCACTGAGCGGGAACACAGTTTCGGTATGCGGATTCGTCCGGGCTCTACTGTCTCTGTCCTGGTTTCACCGAGTGACCCAGACGATTTCATTTTGGGGAAGCGCGGTGACTCGGCCTTCGACGTATTCGCGCACGAGATCGGTAATCGCGGTCTAGCTTATCTTGTTGCCGTATTTTATCCGGGTTTCTTTCTTATCCTTTTGCCACTCGCTGTACGTGACCTTCGGCGGGAGCCTTGGTTGCGAAAATCCTAACCGGTGCCGAAGTAGCGGTCGCCCGCATCGCCCAGACCCGGAACGATGTAGCCGCGATCGTCTAACTCGGGATCGACCGCCGCCGTCACGATCGGGATGTCAGGATTTTCGGAATGAAATTGTTGCACGCCGGCCGGGCAGGCGATCACGCAGAGAAACTGGACACGTAGCGCGCCCTGCGCCCTTAACATCGAAGCCGCTTCGCAGGCGCTGTGACCAGTCGCCAGCATGGGATCGAGCAACAACACTTCCGCCGCGGCGATGTTCACCGGCAAACGATCGTAGTAACTCACGGGCCGGAGCGTTTCGGCATCGCGGTAAAGACCGATGTGGCCGATGCTCGCATCCGGCGCGACGCGCAGAATTCCGTCGAGCATTCCGAGACCCGCTCGCAGGATGGGAACGAGCACGATCGGCTTCGCGAGAACCGCCCCGGAACAGGAGGTAAGCGGCGTTTCTACCTCGATGCTGTTGGTGTTCCAAGCGCGAGCAGCTTCCATGAACAGAAAAATGGCGATCTCCTGGAGATGGCGGCGAAACAGCTCCGGCATCGTTGTTTTCGCGCGAAGAATCGAGAGGCCGGCGGCGACGAGCGGATGATCGACGATCTTGACCAGCGATTTCGACACGGCCGCGATTCTAGGGCAACCGAAGCATTTCAAGGAAGGGCGATTTTTCAATCGCCCACGGCGGTTGCAAACCGCCGCTCCTTGGCAGCCGTCGAGAGAAATGTGGCTCCGGCGCGAAGCGCTCAAGGAAGGGCGATTTTCAATCGCCCACGGCGGTTACAAACCGCCGCTCCTTGGACAATTCAGTTGTGCTCGCGCATCCGCACAGGCGAAGCCGGAATCTTGTCCAGCACGATCCGCCGATCCCCATCGTAATGGCCGAAGGCGAGGACGCCGGTCGGGCATTGCTGCACGCAGGCGGAACAGCGCACGCATTGCGGATCCTGCATCGGCAGGCCTTTGTTCGCGAAGTTCATGATGTCGATGCCCTGATGGCAAACCGACGTGCAGACGTTGCACGAAATGCATTTCGATTTCTCGGGAAAAATCCGGAAGCGAGAGAAGCGCGCATAGATATGCATGAGCGCCGCGAGCGGACAAAAAAACCGGCACCAGACGCGTCCGGAATATTTGAAGTAAAGGCCGACGCCGATGATGCCGCCGAGAAAAACATCCACGAACCATTTGTAATTCGTGTAGGTGACGAGACGGCCGCTGGAGTTCTTGCCTTCGAGCAAGAGATGGAACGCGGAAGCGAAAATGGATTGCGGCCAAATCCAGCCGGCGATCCGGATGAACAAAAGCAGAAACGCGATCACGAGAATCACCTGGCCCGCCATATTCAATCGATTCCAGAATGGGCCGTGCGGCATTTTGTGGCGCTGTTTGTCACCCATCGTTTCCGCGAGCGCGCCGCAGGAACAAATCCATCCGCAATACGCGCCCTTGCCCCAGCGCCAGACAATCGCCGGAATAAGAACGAAGGTTTGGATGAACGCGATGACCAGCCACCAGAAGAGCGGCGCGTCGGTGAAAACGTTGTAAACCATGAGCGGCCACGCGAGGATGAAACCGTAGGCCCGCCAATACGCGCGCGGATGTCCCCAGTCCGGCCACTGATGCGCCGCATATTGCGCATCCGGGATGTAAGACTCGAAGAGGCGATCGGCGATGGTTTTTCCTAGGCCCTGATCGAACCAGCCGTTGTAGCCCAGCCAGGGCAAAATGATTTCCGGCAGGAGAAAGAGCGGCACCACTTGCACGAGCATGAGCACGATCGTCTGCAAGGTGACGTAGGGTGTGCGCCGCCGACGAATCCGCGTGATGCCGAAGACGACGATGCAGGTGCTGTAAGCCAGCGTGTAATAAAACGAGCGTGACTTGAGCGAAACCGCGAGCGTGCCGAGAAGCGTCGAGCGATCAGCGCCCTGCGCCTGAAACCAGCCGCTGAGGATGGCCGGCATATTTTCCGGAAACGGATTCAGCCAGGTCTCGGCGAAGCCGCCCGACTTCCAGGCGTAAACGAAAACGCAGAACGCGAGGAAAATTCCAAGCGCGATCCAGCCGCGAACTGTCCCTTCGCCGGCAATCGGAATTCCGGAGCGCCGAAAGAAATCGAGCGGCGCTTCGCGGCCGAGCATGGTGAAGACGACATCGTTCGGTAACGCCTCTTCCGTTCCGTTCTTGAGATAAACCTCCTTCGGCTCAATGCGGATTACTTCGGTCCCGAGAGCGAGCTTGAGCGAGCCGGGTGATTTCTGCCCGCGCATGCCGGAAGTCACCGCGGTGTTGACTCGTTCCGAAGTCGGCTTCTCAATTTGCACATCGGCTGAAGCATCGCGCACGAGCATTTCGACTTTCTCGATGTTCGCCGGCTTCGCGCGCGCCAGTTCTTTGCGCCGATAACTAAGGGTCACATGAGAACCGCAAGTGGCGAGCGCGATCGCCGTCTCCAAAGCCGAGTCGCCGCCACCGACGACCAACGCATTTTGCCCGGCGAACTCCTTCGGATCGAAAAGCCGGTTGTAAACCTTATCAAGCTCTTCGCCGGGAACGTTCAGCTTGCGGAAATTTCCGCTGCGCCCAATCGCGACAATTGCGCGCCGCGCCGTCACCGTTTTGCCGTCGCTCATCCGCAACGACACGCCAGTTCCGTTACGGTCAATTCGTTCGACGCGCGCCGGAGTTACTTCGATGCCCGCCGCGACACGTTGCGCTTCCATTTCATCGAGGAGCGCTTCCTTCACGTCGGCGGTAAACTGGAGCCCGCCCTCGAGCTTCATCTCCGTCGGATAGGTGTAGATCGGTTTCGCCTTCGGGAAATTGATGACCGTCGAGAAAATCTCGGTCGCTTCGAAGACCGCGAAATTCAGCCCCGCCTTTTTCGCTTCGATCGCCGCTGAAATCCCCGCCACCCCCGCTCCGATGATCGCCAGATCAAGGATTCCCTTTTCATCCTTCATCCTTCCGCCTTCCTCCTTCAAAATCGCTCGCACGGCCCGCGCGCCGGTGTCGGAGGAAAATTTCAGGAGCGGAATCCCCGTCAGATCGCCGGCGATCCGAACCCCCGGCAAAGCGGTGATACCCTCAGGACCGGAGACCGGAAGTTTCTCCACGGTGCCGGCGGGCCACTGCGCATGCAGCCATTTCGTGTAACGTTCGATGATTCCGGCCATGAAATGTAGCGCGAGCTCCGTTGTAAATTGAGATGCCCGAAGCGAAAAGGAAATTCCCGCACAACCGAGCCGGAAATGCGAAGCGAAGTAGTGCAATGACAAAAATCCCACGCCGCTATCCCATCGGAGCAGAGCCGATCGGGGCAGGCCAAACGCATTTTCGCGTTTGGGGGCCGAAGGCGAAGCGGCTGGAGGTGGTGATCAAAGAAGAATTCCATGCGCTGCAGCGAGAGGCGTCGGGTTACTTCTCCGGTGCGGTGACTGCGGGCGCAGGAACGCTTTACCGCTTCCGGCTCGATGGGGCGGAAAATTCTTACCCCGATCCGGCCTCGCGCTTTCAGCCGGAAGGACCTCACGGCCCCTCCTCTGTCGTTGACCCAGAAACGTTTCAATGGACCGATCAGGACTGGCCGGGAATCAAAATGCCCGGGCAGATCATCTACGAAATGCACGTCGGCACCTTCACGCCGGAAGGAACGTGGCGGGCGGCGGCGAAGGAACTGGCGGAGCTGGCCCGGATTGGCATCACCGTCGTCGAGATGATGCCGGTCGCGGATTTTCCGGGCGAGTACGGCTGGGGTTATGACGGGGTCGATCTCTTCGCACCGACGCGACTCTACGGAACGCCGGACGATCTGCGCGGGTTCGTAAACGAAGCGCACTCGTTAGGCCTGGCCGTCATTCTCGACGTCGTCTACAACCACTTCGGCCCGGACGGAAATTACCTCGGGGTTTATTCCGACGATTACCTTCACCGCGAGCGCGGCAACGAATGGGGCGACTCAATCAATTTCGACGGCAAGAACTCGGAGCCCGTCCGAGAATTTTTCGTCACCAATGGCCGGTATTGGATCCAGGAATTTCATTTCGATGGGTTTCGTTTCGACGCCACCCAGAGCATTCACGATCAATCGGAGGAATACATCGTTGGTTCGATCGGCCGCGCGGCCCGGCTCGCGGCGGGAAAGCGTTCCATCATTCTCGTGGCAGAAAACGAGCCGCAGGACACGAAGTTGATCCGGCCGCGCAGCGAAGGCGGCGACGATCTCGATGGTTTGTGGAACGACGATTTCCACCACGGCGCTTATGTCGCGTTGACTGGCCGGCATGAGGCCTATTACTCGGACTATCGGGGCCGGCCGCAGGAATTTGTCTCGGCGGCGAAGTATGGGTACCTCTTTCAAGGCCAGCCCTATTGGTGGCAGGAAGCCGAACGCGGCATGCCGACTTTCGGGGTGCATCCGGCGGCGTTTGTCTCGTTCCTCGAAAATCACGACCAGGTTTCCAACAGTGCTCACGGACCGCGGATGCGTTTTGAAACTTCGCCCGGGCGTTATCGCGCGATGACCGCGCTGCTTCTCCTCGGGCCGTGGACGCCGCTGCTCTTCCAAGGCCAGGAATTTGGCGCGACGTCGCCGTTCGTCTTTTTTACCGACGTAGGTGATGCGAAACTGCGCGAAGCCATCAGGAACGGCCGTTTCGAATTCCTTTCGCAATTTCCGTCGCTGGCCACACCCGAAGCCCAACGCACGCTCCCCGACCCGACCGATCGGAAAAACTTCGAGCGCTGCAAGCTCAACTTCGCGGAACGTAGCGAGCAATCGCCATTTTACGATCTCCACCAGGACCTGATTCGGCTGCGCCGGGAAGACTCGCGGTTTCAAAAACAAATTCTGGGCGGCGTGGATGGCGCGGTTCTCGGCGAACAAAGTTTTTTGCTTCGCTATTTCGGCGCACGAAACGACGAACGATTGCTCGTCATCAATCTCGGGCCGGCCGAATCCCTGATCCCCTCACCCGAACCGCTGCTGGCGCCGCCATTCGGTTTCGAATGGGAAGTGATTTGGTCGAGTGACGACAAACGCTACGGCGGCCCCGGTGTTGTTAAACCGATTTCCGATGCCGGTTGGTCGCTGCCGGCCGAAGTCGCCATCGCCCTGCGCGCCGTTCCGGAGACCAAGCCGCGCCGCAAACCAAAGGAGAGACGTGGACCAAAAGACGAGCAGTAATCCCGTCGTGGTGCGGTCGATGGCATGGGACGCGGCGCAAACGTCACGCGAGATCCTTCTGAACCGCGAGTGGCTGGTGACGAATGGCCTGGGTGGTTACGCATCGGGCACGGTCTCGGGCGCGGTAACGCGGAAGTATCACGGCATCCTGGTCGCGGCTCTGCCCGCGCCACTCGGGCGCGTCGTGATGTGGAATCACGTTTCGGAATTTCTGCGGTTCGACGATGACGAGGTGGTCTCGTTAGGCGCGGAGGAGCGCGCCGGCGGCCAGCTGGATCTGCACGGGGCCGAATACTTTCGCGAATTCCGGCTCGAAGACGGCATGCCGGTTTGGATTTATCAGGTTCGCGACCTGGTGATCGAGAAGCGCATCTCGATGCCGCACCTGCAAAATACTGTGCACGTCAGCTACCAGATCATTGGCGATGGAAAAGCTCCGCGGCTGGAACTGAGACCGGCCTTTCATTTCCGCCATCACGAGGACGCCGTCGATTTGCCGTTAGCGGAGCCTTACAAACTCAGCGCGGTCGAGGAGCGCTACGAAATCGTCTCGGCGCGCCGGAAGTTTCCGCCGCTGCGGATGCGGCTTTGCGGCCGCGCTTCCGCGTTCACCTTCGCGCCCTCGAAAATAAATCAGGTGGTGTATCGGACCGAGCAGGCCCGCGGTTATGCGCACGAAGGGCAACTCTGGAGCCCGGGATTTTTCCAGGTGGACCTCGCGGGCGAAAGAACCGCGACGCTGATCGGATCTACGGAACCGTGGGACATCATCGATGTCTTGAGCCCGTCGGAGGTGCTTGCTTCCGAGCGCGAACGTCGCGCCCACCTGCTCGAAGATGCCGACGCCGAAGCGCGCGCGGGTGTCGCGGCCGAATTGGTTTTTGCCGGCGATCAATTTGTGATCACGCCGGCGGGCCGGGCGCAGGAGGCCGCCCGCGCGCACGCCTCCGGCGACGAAGTTCGCACGGTCATCGCCGGGTACCATTGGTTCACCGATTGGGGGCGCGACACGATGATCAGTCTGGAAGGATTAACTCTGGTCACCGGACGCTGCCTCGAGGCCGGATACATTCTGCGGACGTTCGCGCATTACGTCCGCGACGGATTGATCCCCAACATGTTTCCGGATCGCCAGAAGGAAGGTCTCTATCACACGGCGGACGCGACGCTCTGGTTCTTTCATGCGCTTGGCCGTTACCTGAAAAAATCGGAGGACCGCATCACGCTTCGGCTCCTGTTGCCGATCCTCATCGACATCGCGGAGCACCATCTGCGCGGAACGCTGTTCAACATTCATGTCGATCCGCAGGATGGTCTGCTCATCCAGGGGCAGGAGGGTTATCAACTCACCTGGATGGATGCGAAGATGGGCGATTGGGTGGTGACGCCGCGGCGCGGGAAAGCGGTGGAGATCAATGCACTTTGGTATAATGCGCTGGAGCTGCTCGCGGGCTGGCTGCGTGATGTGGGCGACAGCAGCGCGGCCGAACGTTACTCGGAACAGGCGCAACGCGCGCAGGCGTCATTCAATGAGCGCTTTTGGTTTGAGCAAGGCGGACATCTTTATGACGTGGTGGACGTGGATGGCGGCACCGCGAACGATGCGGCCTGCCGGCCGAACCAGCTTTTTGCCATCTCGCTCGATCATCCGGTCTTGGACGAGGCGCGCTGGAAATCGGTGGTTGAAGTAGCCGAGCGCGAATTGCTGACGCCGGTCGGCCTTCGTTCCCTTTCGCGAAATCATCCTGATTACAAACCGATTTACGGTGGCGATCTTCGCTCGAGAGATGGCGCTTACCATCAGGGCACCGTCTGGGGTTGGCTCATCGGGCCGTTCATCGATGCGTGGCTCAAAGTGCACCCGCAAGAGAAGGCGACCGCGCGAAAATTCCTCGAGCGTTTTCCCGAGAGCATGAACGAAAACGGGATCGGCACGATCAGCGAAGTTTTCGATGCGCGCGAACCGCACACCGCGGGAGGCTGCATCGCACAAGCCTGGAGCGTGGCGGAAGTGTTGCGGTGTTGGGTGAAGACGGCGTAGTCTTCTGGAGCCGCCGCCCTGTGGGCGGCGTGGGCGCGATATTGATATCAAAGTTGTCCCTCGCGCTTCGCACAGCGAAGCGGCTACAGCCGGACGCTCAACACGCGACGCTCCTTCGATTCAATAGGTATGGCCGAGACGCTGACCGAGCTTAAGCAAAAGGACGAAGTCCGCGAAGCACTCGCCCAGACCGGGGGCAAGCCGAAGATCAAGGCGCAAGCGACCGACAAATTTTGGTTTGGCACTCACATCCTGGTTTTGTTGGGTTGCGCCGTCGTTTACGTCCTCCTCGGCTTGAGATGGATTCCCCTTCCCCAACTCCATCTCGACCTCCTCCAGCGAGCGACGCGCGCGACGGTGTTTATCGTCGTTGTCCTCGCGATCGCGAAAGCGGTTTCGGTTTATGCGATCGGACGAGTCTCAGATGCATCCACGATCTTTACGCTTCGGCGCATTCTGCACCTGGTCGTCGGAATCCTCATCGTCCTGATCGGGCTATCGATCTTCTTCGCGAATTGGTACACCGCGCTCATCTCGGTCGGCGTGGTTTCGATCATCGTCGGCCTCTCGGTGCAAACACCGATGTCGAGCTTCATCGGGTGGATTTACATCCTGGTGCGGCGGCCCTATCGCGTCGGCGACCGGATCAAAATCGGCGACGCCACCGGCGACGTCATTGACGTCAGTTACATCGACACGACGCTCTGGGAATTCGGCGGCTCATTTCTCTCCACCGATCATCCGAGCGGACGCGTGATCAAGTTTCCGAACGCGAAAGTGCTCGGCGAAATAGTTTACAATTATTCCTGGCCGCTGTTTCCCTACATCTGGAACGAAATCAAATTCCAGATCGCGTATCAAAGCGATTTGCAATTCGTGGCGCAAACGATGGAGCGCATCGTCGAAGAGGAAATCGGCGAAGACATGGAGGAACGCGTCACCGTTTATCGTGAGTTGCTCGCCAAGACTCCCGTGAATGAGCTCGAGGTCCGGGCGCATCCGCGCGTTTTTTTCCGGGTGGACGAAGTCACTTGGATCGATGCGATCGTGCGCTACGTAGTGCCGCCGCGCGAGGCGGGCAGCGTGAAAACGAGGCTAATCCCGAAACTTCTCGCGGCCCTGAATGCAGAACCGGACAAGGTGATGTTCCCGGCCGGCGCAAATCGCTGATGACCGTTTGCCAGTCGCGCCATCTCAGCCGATTACTTCGCCGATGCATTCCCGAATTCTGATTGTCCTGTTCGCCATCGCTGCCATCGCGGCGAAGCCGGTCGTGAAAAAGAAAGAGGGCGCCGGACCAGAATCGTCGCCAAAGCCGAAGGCTTCCGTTTCGAAAACGATTCCGGTCGCGCTGCCGAACTACGACGAGGAAACCAGCGTGAAGCTCCAGATTTTTCTCGATAACAATGACTTTGGGCCGGGCAAGATCGATGGCCGGATGGGCGAGTTTTTCGGTAAAGCGCTCGTGCATTACAAGCGCGCGCACGGCATGGCGGAAACAGGCGCGGTCGATTCGTGGCTGCTCGATCAGGTACCCGAGACTTACACCACCTACACGATTCCGCCCGAAGCGGAGAACTTTGTCGGCCCGACCTCGGGCAAACCGTCCGAGCAGGCAAAGCTAAAGAAGTTGCTCTACGGTTCGCTGCTCGAGCTGGTGGCGGAGCGTTACCATTCCGCGGAAGATTTCCTCAAGAAGATTAATCCGGGAATGAGGCTGGAGAATCTGAAACCGGGCGACACGGTGAAAGTGCCGAACGTCCTGCCGTTCAAGATCGAGGATTTGCATGAAGGATTCGCGCAGACCAACCCGGCGTTCGTGAATCGCAAGATCTACATTGACACCAAGGACCGCTTTCTTCTGATTTACGACGGCAAACAGCTCGTCGCCGAATTTCCGATTACGCCGGGATCGTCCACGCTACCCGCGCCCATGGGCCTGTGGAAAATTCTCGGCATCGCGACCTTGCCGGTTTTCCGTCACGACGAAGGCGTGCTCCAGCACGGCGAGAAGTCGAGCGTCTTCTACAATTTGCCGCCGGGGCCAAACAATCCGGTGGGCGTTCTCTGGATGGGGTTGAACAAGCCGCACGTCGGAATTCACGGAACGAATAATCCGGAGACGATCGGCCGCGCCGGGAGTCACGGCTGCATTCGGACGGCGAATTGGGACGCGGCGCGCGTGAAAGAGCTGGTGACGGTGGGCAACGCCGTCTCGATCTTCCGCTAAGACCTCACACAAAGATCACAAAGGACACAAAGGGGAAAGAATTCCGTCCCTTCCGTGTCTTACCTTTGTGCCCCTTCGTGTCCTTTGTGTGAGGTTCCGAAAATTTTTCGCGCGGATTGGGCATCTCGTGCGTCTAGGCTGGTAGATTGACCATGACCGACGCATCCGAACACGAAATTTACCGCGCCGCCATCCGAGGTGATCGCGCCGCTTTCGAGACGGTGATCCGCTCTTTCAGCCGGAGTTTGTTCGCGATCGCGTACGGAATTCTCCAGAATCGCGAAGAAGCGGAGGACGTCGTTCAGGACACTTTCGTGAAGGCGTGGAAATCGCGGTGGCGCGTCCGCGATGCGGCAAAATTCCCGGCCTGGCTTTCGACAATTGCGCGGCATCGCGCACGCGATCTGGCCCGGCGGCGGCGTCCGGAGCCGCTGCCGGAAGATTTTGAATCAAGCGAGACGGTGGAGTTCGCGAGTGCGGGGCAAAAGGCGGACCTCGGCGGCGAGGTCCGAACGGCCCTGGCGCAATTACCGGAGCTGCATCGGATCGCGGTGACGCTGCGTTATTTCGAGGAGCAGGATTACGGCACGATCGAACAAACCCTTGGCCTGACGAACGGCGCGTTGCGCGGAATCCTCGGCCGCGCGCTCGGCCTCATGCGGAAGCGACTTAAACCGGTGCTCGCCTCAATCGGATAAATTTTATGGCTACGATCCACGAACAAATTGACGAACTGCTGGCAGCCGATCTCCACGACGAGCTCAGCGCCGCCGAGCGCGACGCCCTGCACACGCATCTCGTCGAGTGCGCCGAGTGCCGCCAGACTTTTCAGGAAGGAAAAAATATGAACAGGATTCTTAACGAAACGATCGCCGACAAGAAGGCAGATGCCGGATTCGAACAGCGAATGGTCTCCCGCTTTCGCGACCGCGTTCCAAAACGCTCGGGGCTGATCAGCCTGGTGGCCGATCTGCTGCGGGTCCGCGCCGTGCAATTGACCGCCGTCGCGGCGCTCCTGCTCGCGCTCGCCCAGACGGGCAAGATGATCACGGGCGAATCCGTTACGCCATCCAAGCGCAACGAATACATTTCGGATATCGTCGAAGCCGATCGGAATACACCGGGTGAGAGTCGGGTCAATGGTGCGCTCGCCAAAACAGATGGGCGATCAAAAGGCGCTGACCTGATGGCGCAAAATCCACCGGCCCCGCCATCGCAAGACACCGCGAGTGTGAGTGCCCCCAAGCCGCAAACGGAGGCCTTGCGCTCCGTCGCCAAGACAAAGAAAAACGAGTTCAAGGATGAAAAGGCGCCCGCATCCGTTGCGGAAACGCCGAATGAGACGGAGGAGCCGTCCACTTCGACAGTCACGGGACCTTCGGCGAATCGAAAACTGGTGCGCAACGCGACTGCGGAGCTCGAAGTCGTCAGCTTCGATGAATCCATCCAGAAGATCACCGGCTTCGCGGCGGAAGATAAAGGTTACGTCGCCACCACGAATTCCGAGAAGCAGGCAAATGGGAAATTGCGCGGCGAAGTCGTCGTAAAAGTTCTGCCGGATAACCTTGACCGCTTTCTCCAGAAGCTGCGCGGGATTGGCGAGCTGAAGAACCAGGCGCTCACGACCGAAGATGTGTCGAAGGCTTATTTCGACACGGAATCGCGGCTGAAGAACGCGCGGCTCATGGAGCAACGGCTCATCGAGATTTTGAAGTCGAAGAGCAAGGACGTGGCTGATCTCCTGGAAGTGGAGAAGGAACTCGGCCGGGTGCGCGAGCAGATCGAGACCATGCAGGGCGAGCTGAAGTTCATGGATTCGCAAGTGGCGTTCGCGACCGTGACGATCACGCTCGCGGAAAAGAACATGAACATTCCGGCGGCGTTCCTCTTGAAGGAGAAGGCGCAGCTCTCGCTTTACGCGACGGAAGTCGAGAAGACTTACAACGAGATCAAAGCGCTCGCTTCGCCCAAGGTGCAAATCACCACGGCGCAGATCGATCGGGATAACACGGGCCGGGTTTCGGCGCGGGTGAGCATATTAATCGCGCCGGAAGAGAGCGAGGCGGTCATCGCGAAAGTGAAGAGCATGGCGCGCGTCGAAAATTTTCAGGTGCAAACGCAACGCGTCTCGCAAGGCGGCGATGGCCTGGGCGAGAACGCGAAGACGGAGCGCGACAAGGTGGAGCTGAACATCACCCTCTCGCGCGATGAGCAGGAGCAATCGTTGCAGCAGACGACACTGCGGGTTCGCACCTCCGAAGTGAACGAGAAGACGAAACAATTGCGGACGATCGCCGAGCAGCAAAACGGCCGGATCCGCAGCTCGTCGTTCTCGCGCGATCCGAATGGGCGTGAATACGCCAACGTTTCGCTCCGGGTGCCGATGAAGAATTACAACGCGCTTATGCAATCGCTGAATGCGCTCGGGAAAGTCGAGAACGTGAGCGTTCATCGCGACGACCGCCCAAACGCGCAGATCGATGAGGCGAACGCGCCCGCCGATGTATCGATCCAGGTTTACAGCCAGGGCAACATCGTTTCCGAGGAGACCGGAGTGTGGGTAACGCTGCGCCGGACAATTGGGCAAGGCGCCGCAGCGTTGATGTGGAGTGCGCGGATGATTGGCGTGGCGCTCGCGTTTCTGGCGCCGTGGGTCTTGGCGATCGCAGGTGTGAGCTGGGTAATGCGGCGGGTCTCTCGCGCGCGCGCCGCGCGGAAATTGCGGGCCGAAGAGGAGGCTGGGCCGCAATAAATTCCGGGGAGCGCAGGCTGCCAGCCTGCCGCAGCCGGCAGCTTGCCGGCTGCATTTGCGGCGAAGCCGTCCAGGTTCTCGAGAACCAATCCGTAAATCATCTCGGCAAGCTGCCGAGATGTGCAGGCTGGCAGCCTGCGCTCCCCGGAGAAATCTTTCGCCACAGCTCAGACTTCAGCATTCCGCGCTGAAACAAGTGCTGCTGAGCCAAGACGAATTTCTCGGAGCGGACAAATGGCGCGGGATCGATTAGTTCGGTCGCCTCGATTCCTGTGGTCAGGCGAAAGAATCCATACATGACGGTTAACCACACGCGCGCGCGTAGTCGCGTGATTCCGCTGTCCGGAACGCGGAAATCCGCCAGCAACCAACTCGCGTCATCGGTCGCGGCGCGCGACAGTTTTCTTACGATCTCCGTCAGTTGAGATTCCGGAAAGCAATCCAGGACGAAATGCGTTACGATCAAATCGTAGTGACGCTCCGGCGCAGGCCACGATTTGATGTCGTAATGGAGAAAGCGCACTCGATCGGAGCGATCTGGCAATTCACGCTCAATCCGCTGGCGCGCCAACGACGGCATCCGTTCGCTCGCTTCAACGCATTCGACTTCGATATCCGGATGCGTTCGAAGCAATTCGCACAAAAATCGTCCATTCCCCTCGCCCACGATTAGGGCACGGTGTGGACTTTGAAGTTTGTCGAGGCACGCGGTTCGACAACGTTGGAGTTCGTCCCCGAACGCAATCCACTCCAAAGGCCGATACCACGGCGCGATCGAATCGAAGCTCACAAGGCCGCCACGAGGAGCGGAATGATCGGCGTCAGCAAAACGAGGTCAGCGAGGGCTGTGCGTTGATCGCGATCCAACTTCAAGGAGCGGCGGTTTACAAACCGCCGTGGGCGATTTCGAAATCGCCCTTCCTTGAGGCTGGTCGACGCGTTCAGCCCGGCGAGCAGCAACGCGCTCAGGCTGATCGAGCCGAGAATGGGCGCGGCGGCGGGACAGGCGATCGCCATCGCGAGCGAGGCGAAAGCGAGAAGCGCGCAAATTTTCGCAACGTGTCGAGTCAGGCTCGGATGGCGCGTCGCGATGGATGTCTTTCGCTGCGCCTCATCCAGCTCGCGTTCCCAACGGGCAATGCTGATGCAATTCAGCGTGCAAAGCGACGCGAAGGCGAGAGCTCCGAGCGTGAAGGCCGCGTTAAGGCGTGGAAGTGCCGGCAATAGCGCCACCAGTGTTCCCGTCGCGAAAAGGAAGCCGATCGCAAATTCCTTTAACGGAACGAATCGCCAAATTCGGCCTAACGGATGGTTGAGGAGCAGGTAAACCAAGGCGAGCAGACCGACCGCGGCCCCGACGAGAAAAGTTTCCGCCGCGGCATTGTGCCAGATCACGTACGCATCCAGCCCGCCGATCATGAACAAAGCGACGATCCAAACCTCACGATGCCTCACACAGAATTCCTGTCGCAAGGACCGGGGCGAGCCGGAGGTCAGCGAAGCGGCATCGGCGAGCCGATCGCCCAGATAAATGAACCACGCGGTCAGAAAGAGCGCCGCGGCGTTGCCAACATGGGCCGGCGCCTGAAATGTTTGCGCGAACAACCACAGCCAGATGACCGCGACAATCGGGGCGTCAAGACAAACAAGATTCAGCCAGACAACGGGCGTTCTGGCTAACGTCGGGAGAGCCCTGCCAACCAACAGCGGAGTTGAATGCGCTTGCTGAGTTTCCAATCAATCCTATTTTAAACTGCGTCGCGCACGGGAGTCACTCTCTTATGAAATCAAACGCCATTTCAATGAACAACAAATCCGTGGCCGCGCTTCCGAAGCATTTGCTGCAATTCGCGGTCGACCAGCGTTACGACGAATACACCCCGGTCGATCACGCGGTCTGGCGCTTCATCATGCGGCAGAACATTTTTTTCCTCCGCGAGTACGCCCATAAACTCTACTTTCAGGGGCTTCTCGATACCGGCATCTCGTTCGACCGGATTCCGCGGATCGAAGAGATGAACGAAATCCTCGGCAAGATCGGCTGGGGCGGCGTCGCGGTGGATGGCTTCATTCCGCCGGCCGCGTTCATGGAATTTCAGGCCTATCGCGTTCTCGTCATCGCGTGCGACATGCGCCAGATCAATCACATCGAGTACACGCCGGCGCCCGACATCGTTCATGAAGCCGCGGGACACGCGCCGATCATTGTCGATAGCGAATACGCGGATTACCTGCAGCGCTTCGGCGAAGTGGGCGCGAAAGCGATGTCTTCCAAGAAAGACTTCGAGCTTTACGAAGCGATCCGGCATTTATCGATTTTGAAGGAACAGCCGAACCCCGATCCGGAAGCGCTCGAGAAGGCGACAAAGCTGGTCGAGGAGCGGCAAACCAATCTGGGCGACCCGTCGGAGATGGCGCTCCTTTCGCGGCTGCACTGGTGGACGGTCGAGTACGGATTGATCGGACCGCTCGACAAACCGAAAATCTACGGCGCGGGTTTGCTCTCGTCGATCGGCGAATCGGTCAGTTGCCTCGAGCCGCACGTAAAAAAGATTCCGTATTCGATCGATGCGCAGAATGTGCCGTTCGATATCACGACGAAACAGCCGCAGCTATTTGTCACGCGCGATTTCAAACAGCTCGGTGAAGTGCTGGAAGAGTTCGCAAGTAAGATGGCCTTCCGCGTCGGCGGCCTCGAGGGCATCCAGAAGGCGATCGATTGCCACAACACCGCGACCTGCGAATACTCGTCCGGGCTGCAGGTGTCGGGGACCTTCACTGAGGTAATGAGTAACGATCAGGGACAGCCGATTTACTTGCGGACCACAGGGCCGACGGCGCTGGCGTTCGGCGGCAAGGAACTGGCCGGTCACGGTCGCGATTATCACAAGGATGGATTTGGCTCGCCCATCGGTGATTGGAAACAAACCGACCTGGCCGAAGGAAAATCGACAAGGTTGGAATTCGAGAGCGGCGTGGTGGTTGAAGGAACGATCGAAAGGCTCCTTAGAAGCGAAGGCAAACTTTTGCTGGTGACGTTTTCGGATTGCACCGCTAAACACGGCGGCCGCATTTTGTTCGATCCGAGCTGGGGCACTTACGACATGGCGGTAGGCTCGCGCATCGTTTCCGTGTTCAACGGCGCCGCCGACAACGATGCCTACAATCAGGTTGCGCTGGTTCCGCGCGAACGGACGATCAAGTCGCCCTCGGACGCGAAACGCAAACGGCTCGAAAGCCTTTACGCGCAGGTCCGCGATATTCGCGAACGGAAGGTCGGTTACGAACGCCTCGGCGAAATCTGGGAGACGCAACAGAAGGAACACGCCGACGACTGGCTGCTCTCGATGGAGATCTTCGAAATCCTCGATGAGACCGGACAGCAGAACGCGCTCAAACAACAGATCATGACGTTCTTGAACGGCCGGAAAGCGATCGACAAAGATAACGCTGTGTTGATCGAGTGGGGATTCCGGCTCGTCACGTATCACAAGACGAATCTGGAGACGGCAGGACAGACGCGGTAGCGGCGGCTCTGCGGGGGGCGCACGCTGCCAGCCTGCTCGTCTCGGCAGCCTGCCGAGATGCTCTCAAGCGCTCGTTAGGCCAATGATCGCCGCGCGCCGCTGAGTGTTGCCGGCAAGCTGCCGGCAACTGCAGGCTGGCAGCCTGCGCTCCCCAGAACGTTACAAGGCGCCACTCGCGTTCTGGAGGTGAATCTTCTCCACGGCAACGTCGATCATTCTCTCGACGGATTCCGCGAGTCGCAGGTCGTCGCAAAACGTTGCGCGCGGCGTTCCAAAAACAAGGAAGGGCGATTTCCAAATCGCCCTCGCTTTAAGACGGCGGTTGCAAACCGCCGCTCCTTGGCCTGCTGCAGCGCGGTTACTCCTTCCGCAACGTGAAGCGGTTGTTCGCGGTTTCCCACAAGCGGAGGCGAATGAGCCGGCCATTCAGGCGCGCGTCGAATCGCGGCCAGAGCGCTTGCACGATGTTCTCGCCGGTCGATGGCTTGTTCCGGAATTCATCCATCTCGAGATCCAAATGCTTGTCCTGCCAGGGCTGGACGGCTGCGTCGATCGCGGCTTGGAAGGCGCCGAAATCCATGAGCGTCCCGCTGCGTTCATCAAACTGGCCGCTAACGGTCGCCTCTGTCCGATAAAGATGGCCGTGCCCACGCGGGTTATTGCATTTGCCGTAAAGCGCGACGTTTGCGTCTTGGGACAACACGGGACTATGCAATCGGTGGGCAGCGCTGAACGGGACCTGCATTCCCAGGAAGTAGCCGCCGCCCTTCCAATACTCGGCGAAGAAATCCGCTCGCTCATGCAGCCGGACGCGGTGCACCGGCAACTTCTCGGCCACGTGTGCGTGAATGTGGCGCGCGAGGTTTTCCGTCGTGATCCGCTGATCCGTCAACGCCGGGACCTCGCGGTTCAGGTTCTTGTGATCGAGTTCGCTTCGCAGCGAATCGAGAGAGGATTGGATATCATGGTAGGCCGGCGATGCATCGCCATCGGTTTCGCTCCGAAAGGTCAGACGCGTCCGGTAATTATGTCCATGACCAAAGGGAGAAGCAGCGACGCCGAAAAGTCTTTCGTTCTCGTCAGAGGTGAGGCGCGGCGACATCGTCTGCCGGGCGGCGGAGAATTCGAGCCAGTAATTCGACTCCGAAATACCGGTAGCGTAAAACGTCGCGCTCCGCTCCTCCGATTCCGCGAGATGACAGGCGACCAGTTCCGCGCTGGAGGCGACAAAGAGCGGCGAGGCATCGATGAAAAGCTGCCGCGCAATTCTTTCCGTTGTCGGCGGCACGGTCGCGAATGCCGGGTTATCCTCGTTCAGAAATTTGTGGTCGAACCCTTCTCGCAAAACTCCGTCCGCGCGCTCCTTGATCTCGCTGATGTTCATCAGCATTCCGGTCGCCGGATCGACGTGGCCTGAGAAAACGAAATACGCGACGTAGTTGCGCCCCGTGCCGTAGCGCGCGGATGTCTCGGGACCAAAGGCGGCGAGATTCTGCGCGTCGCTCCAATCTTTAACGAAGAGCCGGCGGGAGGCGGAGAATTCGAGCCTCTTGCTGACGGTCAGGAGCATGCAGCCACGCTCGTTAGGCCAGCAACGCGAGGAATTCCGATCGCGTGCGCGCGTCCTCCTTGAACGACCCGAGGAGACACGATGTCTTCATGACCGAATTCTGCTTTTCGACGCCGCGCATCATCATGCACAAATGCTTCGCCTCGATCACAACTGCGACGCCGCTCGGATGGAGCGTCTTCATAAGCGCATCGGCGATTTGCACCGTGAGATTTTCCTGGATCTGCAACCGGCGGGCGAAGACGTCGACAATTCGCGCGACCTTCGAAAGCCCAATCACCTTTCCGTTCGGGATGTAAGCGACGTGCGCCTTCCCCAAAAAAGGCAGCAGATGATGCTCGCACAAGGAGTAGAGCTCGATGTCTTTCACGAGCACTATCTCGCTCGCCTCGGAATCGAAAATAGCGTCGTTAATGACAGCATCCAAACTTTGCCGGTAACCATTCGTCAGAAACTCGAAGGCGCGCGCGGCCCGGTTCGGCGTTCTCAATAAGCCCTGGCGCTCCGGATCTTCGCCAACGGATTCCAACAGCTCCCGGAACGAGCGCTCCATGCCCGCGAGCTTGGCGGCTCCGCAAGGACGCAGACTGCCGATCCGGCGTTCCGCCGCCTCCAACTCCGTCTCGTGATTGCGAGCCATGCCCATCTCCACTTCGGAATTCCCATCCCGCTTCATGCCCTTATGCTACGGCGCAACCGCACCAAGACAAACGAATGCGCTGGCTCCGGTCCGATTATTAGCATAATGCTTGTTTTGCCGGAGCTTAACTCTCGATGCGGTCCAGGCTCATTTTGTTTCTTTCATGTGCTGGGGTGCTCGGACTGATAATCATTCTCCCTTATCGGACAAGTCTCGTTCGCCTTGGACTGATTGCGCTTTGGGCTCTCGCCGGGATTTCGCTCGCAAGTCTCCTGTGGCGACGCAAGGTGTGGCGAACTCTTCTTCTCCTGGTGGTAGCGTCATTTAGCGCCTTCGTCTTGTTGCCGGGCCGTGATCGAACTGACACTGCTCGCCTCCGCCAGCGATTCGTTCACCAGCTGGAGACGTATGATGGTGTCCGGTATGTTTACGGGGGCGAAAATCATCGCGGGATCGACTGCTCTGGTCTGGTTCGCGCCGCGATGGTCCGCGCGCTCATCGACGAAGGTATCTGGACCCTTAATCCGGCGCTGACGCGCGCGGCTTTTACATTGTGGTGGCGCGATACTAATGCGATTCAGCTCGGCAAAGGCGGAAAGGGATGAACATTGCCCATTGGAGATGGATTACCGACTCCGATGCGTGGGGCGCCAAATCTGCGACCCGGCGACCTCGCCGTGACGACGTCCGGCAGCCATGTTCTGGCGCGGGTAGCAGATCACCGATGGATCGAAGCCGATCCAGACTTGGGAGGTGTGCATATCGTCGATCTAAACACTTCCCCAATTGCCGGGCAGGAAGTGTTACTCGTGACTTGGTGCTGGTTGCAGTGAGCGACGCAGTGATTAATCCAACCAGCTCAGCGGATACTTCGGGTCGTCGAGCGCCAGCGATTCTTCGGTGAGCTCGAGGGTGTGCGCGGTATCGAACATGACCGCCAGTTCCTCCGTGCGCAGTGCGTCCTTGCTCGCCATGATCGTACCCGGGTGCGGTCCGTGCGGGATCCCGCGCGGATGCAAGGTAATCGAGCCGCTCTCGATGCCGCGACGCGATCCAAAATTGCCGCGCACATAAAACAGGACTTCGTCGGCTTCGACGTTGTCATGCACCCACGGAATTTTCACCGCCTCCGGATGGGTATCGAGCATCCGCGGCGCAAAGGTGCAGATAACGTAACCGCGCACTTCGAAGGTCTGATGGATCGGAGGGGGTTGATGGACCGTGCCGGTGATCGGTTCGAAATCGGCCGCGTTGAAAGTGAATGGGTACAGATATCCGTCCCAGCCCAGCGCATCGAACGGATGATGCGCATGCACGACACGCGTGAGGCGCGCTCCATCCTTCACTAACACCTGGACGTCTTCCTCACTATCGACCGTGAGCATTTCGCTGGGCCCATGGAAATCGCGCTCCGAATACGGCGACCCCATCCGGATTTGCCCTTCGTGATTCAAATAACGCTGGGGAATGCGAACCGGGCCGGCTGATTCGAGGATGAGATAGTCTTCCTCCTTCACGTTGTCGGGCACGAGCCGGTACGTGATGCCGCGAGGAATGACGATGTAATCTTCTGCGCGATAACGCAGCTTGCCGAAAACGGTTTCCAGGGTGCCGCCGCCATGGAAAACGAAGATCACTTCGTCCGCTCCGCCATTCTTGTAATACTCGAATTCCCCGTAAGCCTTTTCCGGCCGCGCACGGTAGGCGGTCATGTCCGCGTTGAAAAGCATCGGAATGCGGCCGGTGTAAAGGTCGCCACGCCGCGGGATTTCTGCGGTCTTGATGTGATGATGGCGCAACGGACTTTCGGTGACTTTCTTCGGCGCCCAATACTTGATCAGCTCGACGCTGCGGACGCGAGTCGGCGGCCGGAGATGATAAATGATCGAGTAAGCTTCGTTGAAACCTTCCGTCGTAATGACGTGTTCGTACGCTATCCCTTCGTTTTTGTAAGACGGCCCGCTGCCATTGCGATGGAACCAAATGTGATGCTTCTTCGGGATCTGACCGAGCTTCTGATAGTACGGCATGTCGTTAGTCCTTTAGAGATTGCCTCGAGCGTCCTGCTCCTTTTCCAGCGCCTCGAAAAGCGCTTTGAAATTGCCTTTGCCGAAACTCTTCGCGCCCTTGCGCTGGATGATTTCGAAAAAGAGAGTCGGCCGATCTTCCACCGGTTTGGAGAAAATCTGGAGCAGATAGCCTTCGTTGTCGCGATCGACCAAAATGCCGAGCTTCTTTAACGGCTCGAGATCTTCATCGATGTGGCCGACGCGATCGGGCAACTCATCGTAATAGCTTGTCGGAATATTCAAGAACTCGACGCCGCGCTTCTGAATGTCGGTCACGGTCTTGACGATGTCGTT
This sequence comes from Verrucomicrobiota bacterium, assembly GCA_041167545.1. Classification (GTDB taxonomy): domain Bacteria; phylum Verrucomicrobiota; class Verrucomicrobiia; order Chthoniobacterales; family UBA10450; genus AV80. The sequence goes on along the minus strand of JBEEHT010000076.1, from coordinate 7,827 downwards.
CGTGGCCACCGCCACATGCTGGACGCCTTCGCCGTTATAGAAATCGAGGTACTCTTCCACCTGCGACTTCTTCTTGCCTTCGGCCGGCTCGTTGATGGGGAACTTCACAAATCCGTTTCCATTGCTCATGACCTTGCTCATCAAGGCCGAGTATTCCGTCGAGATGTCCTTGTCGTCGAACGTCAGGATATTGCGGAAGCCCATGACCTCCTCGTAGAATTTCACCCACGGATTCATCTGGTTCCACCCGACGTTGCCCACGCAATGATCCACGTAAAGAAGTCCGGTGTCCGGTGGGTTGTAGTTCGACTCCCATTTCCGGAAGCCGGGCATAAAGACGCCGTTGTAATTACCGCGCTCGATGAACAGGTGAACGGTATCGCCATAGGTGTGGATGCCGCTCATGACCACCTCGCCGTCGTCGTCAGAAAGTGTGACCGGCTCGAGATAACTCTTGCCGCCGCGTTTGGTTGTTTCCTCCCACGCCGAAGCGGCGTCTTCCACCTTCAAGGCGAGCACCTTCACGCCATCCCCATGTTTATGGATGTGCTCCGTGATTGGATTGTTCGATCGCAACGGCGTCGTGAGAACGAACGTCAATTTGTTCTGGCGAATGACATAACTCGCCTTTTCCTTCGTCCCGGTCTCCGGTCCCGAATAGGCGAGACTTTGAAAACCGAAAGCGGTCTTGTAAAAATGCGCGGCCTGTTTCGCATTTCCGACGTAAAACTCCACGTAATCCGTTCCCTGTAACGGCAGGAAATCTGTTTCGGTGGACGGGCTGGCTTTAGGAGCAGCGATGGTTGTTTGCATATGGACGGATTCCTCGGTCAAAGACATTAACCGAAACCGCACCGCTTTCAAACCACCTCGTCTCAGGGACCCGCTGGGGTTTTTTAATGATGCGTCACTTCCTCGTCAGCCTGGCTATGGCCGCTTTCGCCTCCACATTGTGTCTGTCGGCCGCGAGGCGGTACCAATCGAGGGCCCGTGGCACATTTTTCTGCACGCCATAGCCGTTCTCATACATCCATCCCAGAAAAACTTCTGCCACAGTCGGTCCGCTGCCATCAATCGAGACGCGGTTTTCATGCGCTTTCGTAAACCACGATAAGGCCTGCGCGTAGTCTTTCGTCACCCCCAATCCTTTTGCATACAGGATGCCGATCTGGCACTCGGCTTCGCTATGACCGTATTCCGCGGCCTTGGTGAATAATTCGAGAGCTTTCGCGTAGTCCTTATCTACCGCCCAGCCCTTCTCATACATTAACCCCAAGCCATACTTGCCGTCATCGTTGTCCTGGTCAGCGGCCTTTTTAAACCAGGCGAGCGCCTTGGCGTTATCTTCCTTTGCGCCCTTTCCGTAAAGCGACATGTATCCGAGTCCGAACTGGCCATCCCCGTCGTCCTGGTCGGCGGATTTCTGGAATAGATCGAGCGCCTGCGCATAATCCTGCTCGACGCCCCAGGCATTCATGTAAAGCCAGGCTAGCTGTGCTTGTCCGCTGGCGTTCCCCTGATCGACTGCTTTGTTCAACCAGTTGATAGCCTCGGTAAAGTCCCGGGTAACACCGAAGCCGTAAACATAACTCCATCCTAGCAGGACTTCGCCTTCCGCGTCCCCCTGGTCGGCAGCCTTTCGGAACAAGCCGATCCCTTCCACTTCATTTTTCGTAATGCCGATGCCGTAAAGTAACACCCGGCCAAGAGCGCATTGGCCTGAAGCGTTACCTTGATCCGCCGCCTTACGATACCATTTCACGGCCTCGGCAGGATTCTTCGTCAGGCCTCCGGTGCCGCTCTGGTACATAATACCGAGGTTAACCTGGCCGGTCGGATTACCCTTGTCGGCAGCTTTGCGATACCACTTAACGGCTTCAGCCTCATTTTTCGTCAACCCGCCAGTTCCCTTGTCGTACATGAAACCAAGGCTAGCTTCGGCGTCCGAATAGCCTTGGTCCGCTGATTTCCGATACCATTCCGCGGCCTTGCGCTGATCTTTCGTAATCCCAAGGCCGTTGTCGTACATCACCCCGAGATAATATTGCGCCTCTGCATCTCCTTTCGCCGCCGCCGGCTAGATGAGAAGTGCTTCGTCGTATTTTTCGTTCTCGTAAAGCTTCTTTCCGTCGGCCACCGACGGTTTGCTTGTCGTTGTTTCGGTTGGACCGGTTGTTTGCGTTATGCCGGTCTTTTTCTTGAACAGACCGGTGGCTTTGTTGGCGATCTTCAGAACCCCAAGACCCAGGATCAAAAGACTGATCGCCACCGACGCAATGATCTTGAGCGTCGATTTTTTCGGAGGAGATACCGATGGCCCAACTATGTCAGGAGGCGCGGCAGAAAGCGGCGAACTCGTTGGTAACGGCGGCGGAGCACTTGCAGAAGCGGATGGAGTTGGAGCCTGCACAGCAGCTACCGCCGGGTAAACCTGGCGGAGAGGCTGCCAGTCGCTGATCCCTTCGCGCCAGGCCAGATCTTCCACAGAGAGCGCGCCCGCAGCGACTCGATGCCGGATTTCAGTCTCATCAAAAGGACCTAGCTGCTGGTTATCCTTCCAGAGAAAGATGCCAGCACTCAGGTTAGACGCGGTGGTGGTGGCGGTCGGCGACGGCGGCGTGGATGGCTCAGGATAAATCTGCCGGAGCGGTTGCCAATCGCTCATGCCTTCACGCCACGCCAGGTCATCGTAGGAAAGGGCGCCGTCGGCGAGCCGACTTTTTATGTCGGCTTCTTCAAAGGGACCAAGCTGTTGGTTATCTTTCCAAAGGTATATGCCCATTGTGTTGGATCCGGATGAAGTCAGGATTGCGGCGAGTTAGCAATTTTCCCCCGGCGCCGTCAAGCGCAGCGGTTAATTTCGAACGAGAAATCTTGAACCAGCCGAGTTATGATGCCGGGTGAGTTCGCCTTTATTGAATGAGCTATGGAGACGCTGAAGCAACTGTTCGAGAACAACAAAGCCTGGGCTGACCGCATCCGGCAGGAAGATGCGCATTTCTTTGTCGGACTTTCACGGCAGCAGTCGCCTACTTATTTGTGGATTGGCTGCTCCGATAGTCGCGTGCCGGCGAACCAGATCGTGGGCCTGCTGCCTGGCGAGCTCTTTGTTCACAGGAATGTCGCGAATCTGGTCGTGCATACCGACCTCAACTGTTTGTCGGTGATCCAATTTGCGGTCGATATTCTGAAGGTGCGTCACATCATCGTCTGTGGTCACTATGGCTGCAGCGGCGTGCAGGCGACGGTGCGGCGCGACCGTCTTGGCTTGAGCGACAATTGGCTGCGTCATGTTCGGGATGTGCAGGAGAAGCATCAAAATTATCTGGCGCGGGTAACGGGGGATTCGGAGGTCGCCGATCGGCTGGGAGAACTGAACGTGATCGAGCAGGTCGCGAACGTCTGCCAGACGACGATCGCGCGCGATGCGTGGGAACGCGGCCAGGAGCTTGCCGTGCACGGCTGGATTTACGGATTGCACGACGGCCTCGTCCGGGATCTGAGCACTACTGTTACCGCTTCGGATGAGGCTTCAGCGGCTTATCAAGCTGCGATTTCCCTCTTGTTTTCGGTGAAAGCCGGTTGAGCCGCGAGTTTCCGTTTCCATTGCGCCCGCAGCCGCCGCATAGTTTGCGACAATGGAACCGCCCGTGACTGATGCCGCCGACGAACTCCTCCGGACTTACACAGAGAGCGGCGGGATTAATTACCTCGACGCCGCCGCCATGCTGCCATCGCGGCCGGCAATCGAATCGGCGTGCGTGGACTTGATGAGTTTGATGTTCCCGGGGTTTCATGGAGAAGCGCTGGTCGCTTCAAGCGACCTGCCTGATGTGACCCGCAGCCGGATCAAGAAACTGCATCTCCGGATGAAGCCGGAGATTTCCAAAAGCTTCAACCAACTCAACCGCGATGCGGCGGATGAAAGGGCCGAACAAATACTGACGTGGTTCATGTCGCAACTGGGGAAACTGCGCCAAGTCCTGTGGACGGACGTCGATGCGGCCTACGAAGGCGATCCGGCAGCCACCAGTTACGAGGAAGTCATCGTCGCCTACCCCGCGGTGGAGGCAATCGCCATCCAGCGCATGGCGCATCTATTATATGAGAAGAAGGTGCCGCTCATCCCCCGCCTCATGACGGAATGGGCGCACACGCGGACCGGGATCGACATTCATCCGGGCGCGAAAATCGGCCACCACTTTTTTATCGATCACGGGACCGGCGTGGTGGTGGGGGAAACCTGTGACATCGGGGCGCGGGTGAAGTTGTATCACGCCGTGACGTTGGGCGCGCGCAGTTTTCAAAAGGACGAGAGCGGCAAAATAAAAAAAGGGGGGAAACGTCATCCAACGATTGAGGACGACGTGACGATTTATCCAAACTCAACCGTGCTCGGCGGCGAAACGGTGATCGGCGCGCGAAGCACAATCGGCGGCAACGTCTTTCTGATCCAGAGCGTCCCGCCGGATTCTCTCGTCTATTACGAGGAGAAACAGCTCCAGATCATACCGAAGCGGCGCGCCGGCGCCGCCGACTTCACGGCGTGAGATGATCTATCTCGATCACAACGCCACGACGCCGCTCTGCGCGCCCGCGCTGGAAGCGATGGAGCCATTTTTGCGAGAGCACTATGGCAATCCCTCGAGCGTCCACGCCGCCGGGCGCGAAGCGCGCGCCGGGGTGGATGACGCGCGCGATCTGCTCGCGGAGCTGCTCGGCGCGAAACCGCATGAGCTCATCTTTACCGGCAGCGGGACCGAATCGAATAATCTCGCGGTGCTCGGTTTGGCCCGCGCTCACGCGAGTCGCGGCCGTCACTTGATCTGCGCGAGCACCGAGCATCATGCGGTCCTGAATGCGTTCGAGCATCTCGAGAAACGGGAAGCGTTCGAAGTGACATTCCTGTCGGTGAACGAGCGCGGCCGGATCGATCCGGGCCAGCTGGCGAGCACGATTCGCCACGATACCACTCTCGTTTCCATCATGACGGCGAACAACGAAACCGGCGTGCTCCAGCCGATGAAGGAGCTGGCGAACGTTTGCGCGGCGCGCGGAGTTTTGTTGCATAGCGACATGGTGCAGTCGTTCGGGAAAGTCGAGACGCTTCTGGGCGCGAGCGAGATTGCCGCCGCGAGTTTTGCCGCGCACAAATTTCACGGACCGAAAGGCGCCGGGCTTCTTTATCTTCGCGCCGGAGTGCCGATCGAGGCCGTGCAATTCGGCGGCGCCCACGAGAATCAGCGCCGGCCGGGGACCGAGAATGTGCCGGCGATCGTGGGAATGGCCGCCGCGGCACAATGGATCTTGCGCGAGCGCGGGGCGGAGCAAGAGCGCCAGCGCGCGCTGCGCGATCGTTTGTGGACGCGGATCGAAGAATCGTTTCCCGCGGCCACGCAAAACGGCGACACGACGCAGCGGCTGGCAAACACGCTCAACGTCAGCTTTGCGGGTTTGAGCTCAGAAACAATTCTGATGGCGCTCGATCTCGAAGGCGTCTGCGCTTCGAGCGGCTCTGCCTGCATGGTTGGGTCCGTCGTCGCTTCGCATGTTTTGCGGGCGATGGGCCGGCCCGAGGCGCTGGCCGGTTCCGCCGTTCGCTTTTCGTTAGGCCACGAGACCACCACAGAGGAAATCGAACGAGCCGGAGAAATCATCGCGCGAATAATGAATCGCATTAGTTCCACCCAAACAGATTCGAAGAAGCAGGCGTATGCCGCTGTTTAAGCAACTCGATCTCACCTTCCCCGCCGCGCCCGCCCTCGTCGTGCTCGGCCGCGATTACGCCCTCGAGGCAACCGCGCGCGAATTGCTGCGGGCGCTTAAGGCCGACGAGCTCGCTGCCTCGATTCAAGTGGAATGGAATGCGCGGCTGTTCAGCGCCGCCGGGCGCGCGGATTTCCGGCGTACGCTTGTCTCGTTGAATCCGCGCCTGCGCGAACACGGCGCCGCCGAGATCGACCGCACTCTGCGCCACGAGCTCGCTCACCTTCTGGCGCAATCCCGCGCGGGACGCCGGCGCGTGGCACCGCACGGAACCGAATGGCGAAAGGCCTGCCGCGATCTGGGCATCGCGGATGAGTCGCGGACGCATGCGTTGCCATTTCCGGTTCAACGCCGGACGCCCCGTTATCTCTATGTGTGCCCGCGCTGCCAGAAGAATTTTCCGCGAGTGCAGCGGATCAAGCGCGCGATCGCTTGTCTGGATTGCTGCCGGAAATTCAATCGCGGGCAGTTCGATCCCAGCGCCCGGCTCCAACTTGTGAAAAGCAACAAAGGCGAGTAGCTTTCACGTCCGTTGCGTAGAACGGATCTTGTGAGAAACAAACTTATCCTGGCGCTTCTCCTTCTGAGCGCCTTCCCCGGCTCCCGCTGTTTTGGTTACGCGCTCGGAGGCACCTATTGGACTCTGAATCGGACGGTCGTGATGCATCTTTCGCTTCCGCCCAAAAGCACGCCTGGCCCTTTTCTCGATGGATCTGCCGACCTGACTGCCTCAGCGGAGGACGCGCTCAACATTTGGAATCAATATCTCGCTCACATGAGATTTGTGGCAGATCGCAATTCGCTTCTTCCGCCTTCGAAATCTGACGGCGACACCTCGGTCACTATGGCCAGTACCTTTTACGGGCAATCCTTCGGAGGCTCTACGCTGGCAGTCACGCTGGTCACTTCCGGCGCGGACGACGCGGTCATGACCGAAGCCGATGTCATTTTTAATAGCGCGAGAACGTTCAATTCCTATCGCGGCCCGCTGCGGTCCGACGCACTCGATTTCCATCGCGTCGCACTGCATGAGTTCGGCCATGTCGTCGGCTTGGATCATCCTGACGAAGCGGGACAGAGCAAGACCGCCATCATGAATTCGACGATCAGCAATATCGACAGTCTGCAGCCCGATGATATCACTGGCGCGCAGTTTATTTACAACAGCGGTCCGGCCTACCAGCTTTCGAGCCCCGCGCCGAATCTGGTGAATCTGTCCACACGGGCATTGGTGGGAACCGGCGAAGGCGTGTTGATCGGCGGGTTCATCGTCCAAGGATCGCAGCCCACCACGGTGGTGTTGCGCGCCCTCGGAAATTCATTGCACGCGCTCGGCCTCAAAAACACGCTGAGCGATCCGCTCATGGTCCTGCGTGATTCCGGCAACAACATTATTCAGACGAGCGATGACTGGATCACGAGTGCGGATCCCAGCGCCACGGCCAATTATCATCTCGACCCGCCGAACAGCCGCGAGCCTGCCATTCTGGCGACATTGAATCCGGGCAGTTATACTTTTGTCGTCCAATCGTTCGATAACGGTGACGGCAATCTCACCGGCACGACCGTTATCGAGCTTTACGATCTCCACACGACCGGCGGCCGGGCCGGTAATATTTCGTCGCGCGGCCAGGTTCTGAATGGCAACGATATTTTGATCGGCGGTTTCATTGTCGGCGGAAGCCAGGCGAAGGAAGTTGTCGTCCGCGCTCTCGGGCCTTCCCTGACAATGTCGCACGTCGCAAATCCGCTAAGCGATCCGACTTTGGAATTGCGGGATGCCTCCGGCAATCTGGTGGATTCGAACGACAACTGGGGAAATCATCCGAAAGCGCCCCAGATTCAAACGGAAGGTTTCGCTCCTCCCCAACCAGCCGAATCAGCGCTGCAGGACACGCTTTTTCCTGGCAACTACACGGCGATTGTGCGCGGCGCGGGCACCGCCACCGGGATTGGTTTGGTCGAGATATACGACCTGAGTCCGCCGCCGAATTGATCGGCGCGCGTGCTCTGTCATCCCGAGCCGCGCAGACGGCGAGGGACCTCACAAGCGCTCCACCG
>JBEEHT010000075.1:0-32290 GCA_041167545.1 Verrucomicrobiota bacterium | reverse complement strand
GCCATCATTGCCGAGAGGCAGATGAAAGCGCTCGCGAAACTGGCGGAGGGGATCTTCGGCATCGAGTTGAAGCGCTAAATCTTCGCCGGCAGTGAAGGTGATTGCCATAAGTCAGGGGCAAACGTCCAACGCCGAACGTCCAACGTCCAACGCCGAATTCAGACAGCCGGAGGCGGCTGCATGAACTCGATCGTCGTCCCATCCGGATCGCGCACATACGCGACGCGCTTTCCGGCGTTCGGGCCCGAGCGAAGTGTTTGCGGTTCACCTGCCGCTTTCCAGCCGAATGGCACAATCGCACTCAGCACCGCATCGAGATCATCGACGGTGAGCGCGACGTGGGCCGAACCGACATCGCACGGTCTGGGTTCGAAATGCTTGCGATCAGGCGGCGCGAGATATTCGAGCAACTCGATCTTGTGTCCCGTGGGAGTTTTGAGAACCGCGAGCGAGATCTCCGCGCCGGGCACTCCGGTAATTTCAGCGGCGAGATCACCACTCTGGTGCGCACGATGCGAAAGCTCGAAGCCGAGAATATCACGCCAAAAATCCAACGAGCGCTCGAGATTGGCGACCGTGATCCCAGTATGATCCGCGGCCATGATGCGAAAGGGCTTGGCGGCCATTCGGTGAAATCAATCTGGAAGCCAGGAAGCCATGAACAGGAGACAGGAGACTTATCCTGGATTCCTGGCTTCCAGATTCGCAATGACTTTTAATTCTATTGCGATCGGCGTGGGAAGCGCAGTCACCTCAATAGTCGTGCGCGTTGGATTGGGCTTGTCGGCTCCGGCAAAATATTCGGCGTAGAGTCGATTGTAGATTGGGAAATCCTTCTTCATGTTGGTGAGAAAGACGGCAACATCGACAATATCGTTCCACTTCGCGCCGGCATCTTCGAGAACGAGCCGAACATTTTCGAACACAGCGCGGCATTGCACTTCGATGTCGTAACTCGCGATGTTGCCGCCGGCTTCCAGCGTCACTCCCGGAATGTCTTTGCTCCCGCGCGTGCGCGGGCCGATGCCAGAAAGAAAGAGCAGATTTCCCACGCGCTTCGCGTGCGGGAATGCGCCCACAGGTTCCGGCGCACGCGAGCTATCGAAGGATTGACTCATCGAAATGAGCTGCTCAATGGGCGTGGCTGTACTTTGCCCCCGTGGAATCAACGTGAACGTGAAAGCGCTTCGCGGATCGCACGCGCGCTTTCACCGCTTCCACTTCGCGATCGCGCGGCGCAGCATTCGTCTGCAGCGATTGCAGCAGCTCTCGCGCGACGTTTGTCACCCCGTCGACTGCGCGATTGAAAGCGTCCTCATTCGCCTTGGAAGGTTTTGTGAAGCCACTCAACTTTCGAACGAACTGAAGAGACGAGGCGCGGATCTCGTCTTCGGTGGCGGGCGGCGCGAAGTTATGCAGGGTTTTGATGTTTCGACACATAGAGTTTTCCTTCGTGGTTCAAACAATAAGATGCAGCCGGCGCGAGTTTCAAACAGGGACTTCGGTCATTTCCCAGGAGGATGCTTTCGCTTCTGCCGGGCGAGCCACTCAAACAGATCCGGCCGGTCGTAAACGTCGAGAATGTAATGATCCCGGCCGGGAAGCATCGTAAACTGCGGATGCCCGCCCGCGGTTTCGATGGCGTGGACCAACTCCTCGACTTCCTTGAGCGGCGTGAACTGGTCGTTAGGCCCGTGAAAGAGCCAAAGCGGGATGGTTGCCAATTTCTCCGCCCACGCCGTGATCGGACTCACAGGGGCGAGCGATACCACCGCGGCGAATCGCTCTGGCATTTTGTAGGCAGCGTAGAGCACTCCGCGTCCACCCATGCTATGTCCCGTGACATAAACGCGATCGCGATCGACCCGGCAGGTCCGAGCGACTTCATCGAGGACCGCGCCAAGCGCATCGACATCCGTCCAGATCTCTCCCTTGTGACATTGAGGCGAGACCACAATGAACGGGAAATTCGGGTCGGCTTCCACCTTCTCGGTGAGCCCGAGCTTCTTCATCTGGCTGATGTCGTCGCCGCGCAGCGATCCGCCGTGCAGGTAGAGGATGAGCGGCCAATCGTTCGCGCTCTTGTCGTATCCTTTCGGGAGGAACAAGAGGTATTGAATATCAACCTTGTGCGGGGCTTCGCGCCGAACCGAATATGCCTGTTGCGCGAGTGGCGCTGGCTTGGTGTTTGGCGTTTGAGCGACAACGCCGGCCGAAAGGATAGCTGCCGCACCCACGCCAACGACGTGACAGGCAATCTTAACGCCTGACGCTGGCATTTTAGGCGTCGACCATGACTTCGAAGCCGAAGCCGCGGATCACGTAGTCAGTGTTCATGTGGCTACTTTGCGATGCAGATGTTCTTGGGCTCGGTGAAGAAGCGGAGGGCCTCCTCGCCGCCTTCGCGGCCGACGCCGCTTTGTTTCATGCCGCCGAATGGGACGCGCAGATCGCGCACCAGCCAGCAATTTACCCAGACGGTGCCGGTGTGAATCTGTTCGGCGACGCGATGGGCGCGGTTCAGATTCTGGGTCCAGACGCTCGCCGCCAGGCCGTACTCGTTGTCGTTCGCGTAGCCGATGACTTCTTCTTCGTTGTCGAAGGGGGTGATCGTGACGACTGGGCCGAAGATTTCTTCGCGATTGACTCGGCACGCGACCGGCAAGCCGGTGATCACTGTCGGCGGAAAGAAGTAACCTGATTGACAGCGGTCGTTGATCGCCTTCGGCGCGGCGCCGCCCAGCACGACAGCCCCCCCTTCCTCCTTCGCTAGATCGATGTAGAACTTCACCTTCTCGAGCTGCGTCTTGCTCACGATCGCGCCTTGGTCGGTTTTCTCGTCGAGCGGGTCGCCGAGTTTGAGTTCCGAGGTTTTCTGAACAAAACGATCCACGAAGTTCTGATAGGCGGAGCGTTCGACGAACACGCGCGAACCGCACAAACAAACCTGGCCCTGGTTCGCGAACGAAGAGCGGACGCTTCCGGCGATGGCGGCGTCGAGATCGGCGTCGGCGAAAATGATGTTGGGATTCTTCCCGCCCAGCTCGAGTGAAACTTTCTTGAACATCGACGCGCTTGCTTCGGCCACCTTGCGGCCGGTCACTGTGCCGCCGGTGAATGAGATCGTGCCGATCTTCGGATGCGCCGTGATCGGCGCGCCGACATTTGGTCCGGTGCCGTGCACAACGTTGAGCACGCCTTTTGGCAAACCAGCTTCGTTCGCAATCTCGCAGAGCAGATGGGCGGTCATCGGCGTCAGCTCGCTCGGCTTGGCAATGGCGGTGTTGCCGCATGCCAGGGCCGGCGCGATTTTCCAGCTCAACAAATAGAGCGGAAGGTTCCAGGGCGAGATCAGCCCGGCGATGCCGCGCGGCTGGCGCAGGGTGTAATTGAACGCGATCCCGTCGGTGACGTGCGCTTCATTTTCAGTGTGAAGAATCGCGGTCGCGAAGAAGCGGAAATTGCTGGCGGCCCGCGGAATGTCGAGGCCGCGCGCGAGTGAGAGCGGCTTGCCGGTATCGATCGATTCCGCCCGCGCGAATTTCTCGAGATCGCGTTCGATCAGGTCGGCGATGCGCAGGAGAACGCGGGATCGATCCGCCGCCGGCGTGCGCGACCAGTCGGCGAAAGCCTTCTCAGCCGCGGTGACGGCAAGCTCGACATCGCGTTCGTCACTGTCGGGCACCTGTGAATAAGGTTTCCCCGTCGCCGGTTCGATGTTGTCGAGATACTTTCCGCCGACCGGCTCGACGAACTGGCCGTCGATGAAGTTGCGAATCTTTAGCGCAGTCGAGACATCCCGCGGCAAGGTCACAAAGCGAGATTCCTCGACTTCGCTCGGAATGACAATGGGAGTTTCAAAGCTCCGCCTTAATTGCCTGGGCCGCTTTCGCACTCGCGCCGGTTTCGCCGAGCGTGTTGATGATTGCATCGAAACCGGAAATCATTTCTCCGCGGGCAGCGGAGTCGTTCATCAATTGTAAAACGGCGCGCGCGATCGCTGCAGGCCGCGCGTGTTGCTGGATGAATTCGGGGACGATTTGGCGACCGGCGAGAACGTTGGGCATGCCGAGATATTTCGTCGTCATCAAGAGGCGGGCGGCGAGATAGGTCGGCCACGAGACTTTGTAAACGAGGACAAAGGGCAACCGAAAGTAGGCTGCTTCGAGCGTCGCCGTTCCCGAAGCGACGATACCGGCGGCCGCGCGTTGCATCGCACCCGATGTATCTCCGGTCACGATGCGGATGCGATCGGCCAGCGGCGAAGTCGCCAACAGATTACGAATTTCCACGGCGAGCGGCTCCGACGCGGCGGCCACCTCGAAACGAATGTCGTTATGCTGCGCTGCCATTGTGCGCGCTGAGTCGAGCATGACTGGAAAAATCTTGCGGATCTCGCGAAGACGGCTGCCGGGAAAAAGCCCGATCAAATTAGCCTGCCGCGCTTCGCCCGTCTGGCGCGCCACGAGATTCTCAATCATCGGATGGCCGACGAAGATGGTGCGCAATCCCGATTGATTGTAGAGATCGGCCTCGAACGGAAAGATGCAGAGCATCAAATCGAGGAAGCGCGCCATCTGGCTGATCCTTCCGCGGTTCCACGCCCAGACCTGCGGGCTGATGTAGTAGATTATCTTGATCTCGGGCGACCTTTTCCGGAGAGCGCGCGCGAGCCGCAGATTGAATCCGGGATAATCGATCAGCACCACGGCATCGGGCGCAAGAGTCATGATTTCATGGAGCGCTTTCTGAAATTCTTCTCGAAAATATCCGTAGCGCTTCACCACTTCCCAAAGGCCAACGACAGCAGCTGCGTCGCTCCAGTTCATGAGCGCGTCGCCGGCGATCTGCTTCATCTTCGGGCCGCCGCGCCCATGAAATTGCCAGTCGGGCGCGATCTCGCGGAGCGATCGCATCAGGGCCGCGCCGTGTTCATCCCCGCTCGCCTCGCCCGCGACGAAATAAAGGCGCTTAGACACGCTGGGCGGCTGCGATGCGTTTGGTAATTTCCACGGCCAATTCGAGCGCGGCCGCGGCTTGGAACCCGGAGACTTTTGGAGCGCGGCCGGTCGCAGCACAATCAACGAAGGAAGCGAGCTGCCGCTTCAGGGGTTCATCGGGCTCGATCTCGACTTCTTCGCGTGTCAGACCCTCCGCGGTGCGGCGGTATATCTCGCCACTTTGATTTTGATAATCGAGCGACAGATACGCGTTTTCCTGGAAGACCCGGATCTTGCGCATCTGCTCGGGACTGATCCGGCTCGAAGTAATGTTCGCCACGCAACCATTCTCGAAACGCACCCGCGCATTGGCGATGTCCTCGCCGCGGCTCAAGACCGGCACGCCCACGGCGTCGATCGTTTGCACGGGCGATCGCACCAGATGCAAAATGATTTCGAGATCATGGATCATCAGATCGAGGACGACGCCAATGTCCGTGCTGCGGTTCGGGTAAGGCGAAAGCCGATGGGCCTCGATGAAGCGCGGATTGGTGAGCCGTTTCTCCAGCGCGCTCAAAACCGGATTGAAGCGTTCGACGTGGCCTACTTGGAGAACGAGACCGCGAGATGCCGCCAGCTCCGCCAGCTCGGTGGCGTGCGCGGTATTTTCCGCGATGGGTTTTTCCACCAGCAGATGTTTGCCACGCTTCAATAGCTCCTGCGCAATTTCGAAATGCGTGCTGGTCGGCGTCGCGATCGATGCGGCGTCCACGCGCTCGGAAAATTCGTCCAGCGACGCCGCGCAATGGACGCCAAACTGGCTGGCGATTTCCATTCCGCGCGCGGCGTCGGTGTCATAAATCGCCGCGAATTCCGCGGCGTGAAGTTCCGCGTAAAGGCGCGCGTGATTTTTTCCGATGTGGCCGACTCCGACCACGCCGACTCGAAGTTGTTTCATTGGATGTTCTGCAAAAACCATTCGTAGGTTTTCTCGATGCCGTCCCGCAACCCGATGGTATGGCGCCAGCCGAGATCGTGAATCTTCGAGACATCCAGAAGTTTGCGCGGCGTCCCATCCGGCTTCGTCGTATCCCACGCCAGCTCGCCTTCAAAACCGACGACCTCACAGATCAAGGCGGCCAGCTCGCGAATCGAAATATCTTGGCCGCATCCGACGTTGATGATCTCGGGACTGTCGTATTTCTCGAGGAGGAAAACGCAGGCTGTCGCCAGATCGTCGACGTGGAGAAATTCACGGCGCGGTTCGCCCGAGCCCCAAACCACGAGCTCCCCGTCCCCTTTGGTTTTTGCTTCATGCGCCTTGCGAAGGAGGGCGGGCAATACGTGGGACGAAACCAGATCGTAGCTGTCGTTAGGCCCATAAAGATTGGTCGGCATCGCTGAGATAAAGTTCGCTCCATATTCGCGCGCATAAGCGTGGCAGAGCTTGATCCCTGCGATCTTCGCGATGGCGTAGGCTTCGTTTGTCGGTTCGAGCGGCCCGGTCAGGAGCGCGCTTTCCGCGATTGGTTGGGGCGCATGTTTGGGATAAATGCACGAGCTGCCCAGGAACAAAAGTTTGCGGACGCCGGCCGCGTGCGCGGCGCGGATCACGTTGTTCTGCATCTGAATGTTCTCGAGAAGAAATTCCACCGGCTCGTCGTTGTTCGCCTTGATGCCCCCCACCCGCGCCGCGGCGAAGATCACGATCGCGGGCTTTTCCTGTGCGAAAAAATCATCGACGGCTCCGGCATTTGTCAGATCGAGCTGGGCCCGTGCGCGCGTGACGAGGTTAACGAAGCCCTCCTGCTCGAGCCGGCGCACTAGGGCGCTGCCGACCAGACCTTGATGCCCGGCGATGAAGATTTTGTCGGATTTTTGCACAAGCGGTCGGATAACTGCGGTTTACCATTTTCTTTTTTGCTCCGATGCGCAATCCTCAGTTCGTGCGAAAGACGAGTTCACGGCTGCAGGTCGAGAAAACCTACAAGCTGTTTATCGGCGGAAAGTTCGTCCGCGGAGAAAGCGGCCGTCTCCTGCCGGCCCACGGAAATGACAAAACTCTCCTGGCGAATTACTGCCGCGCGTCCCGGAAAGATTTTCGCGAGGCGGTCCTGGCCGCGCGGAACGCATTCGCCGGCTGGGCCAAAAATAGCGCCTATCTGCGCGGACAGATTCTTTATCGCGCCGCCGAGATGCTCGAGAGACGCGAATCCGAATTGCGCGATGAAGTTGCCCGGGCCGACAGCGGCCGCGCTGCCGCGGCGCGCACCGAAATCGCGCAGACGATCGATCGGTTGGTCCATTATGCCGGCTGGACGGACAAGTTCGGCCCGATCTTCAGCGCCGTGAACCCGGTGGCCAGCTCGCATTTTAATTTTACCATGCCGGAACCGACCGGCGTGGTCGTGATCGTCTGTCCGGATGAGCCTCCACTCCTGGCGCTCGTCTCGTTGCTGGCGCCCGTGATTCTGGCGGGGAACACGGCGGTGGTCCTCGCGTCAGCGAAGAGCCCGCTGCCGGCGCTCACCTTTTCGGAAATCATCGCGACCAGCGATTTGCCGGGTGGCGTGGTGAATATTCTTGCTGGCGACCGCGCCGAGCTCGCGCCGCACTTCGCCAGTCACATGGACGTAAACGCGATCGTGGATGCCTCAAGCGACGAAAAGATCGGGCGGGAATTGCAGCGGGGCGGTTCGTTCAACATGAAGCGCTACGTCCGGCGCGAAATGGCCACGAACGAATGGCGCAGCCCTGAAGCCGAAAACCCCTACTGGATTCTGGATACCGTGGAAATGAAAACGGCGTGGCATCCGATCGGCCTGTAGCGGCTTCGGCTGATTGCTGTGCGCGCGCTGCTTCTGGTCCTCGATAGCGTCGGCATCGGCGAGGCGCCGGATGCGGCGGAGTACGGAGACGCCGGCGCGAATACGCTCGGGCATATTTTCGAGCAGGTCTCGAATTTACAGTTGCCGAATCTCTGCTCGTTAGGCTTGGGCGAGCTGGTGCCGATCCATAGGTCATATGGGTCCCATACGACCTATAAGAGCAGCTTCGGCAAAATGCGGGAACGCTCGGCCGGAAAGGACACCACCACCGGACACTGGGAAATCGCCGGCGTGATTCTCGAGGAGCCGTTCGCTGTTTACGAATCTTTCCCAGACGAACTCGTGCGCGCGATCGAACGCCAGGCCGGCGTCCAGTTCATCGGCAACTACGCCCGGAGCGGCACCACGATTCTGGAAGAGCTCGGCTCGGAGCATGTCCGAACCGGCAAACCCATTCTTTATACCTCGGCCGATTCCGTTCTCCAGATCGCCGCCCATGAAGAGGTCGTGCGAGTCGATCGCCTCTACGATATTTGCCAGATCGCGCGCGAGCATGCCGACCGGTTCCGGATCGGTCGTGTCATCGCCCGTCCCTTCAACGGTGGGCAGGGTCATTTCGCGCGGACTTCGGGCCGTCACGATTTTTCGATGAAGCCGCCGCGAACCGTTTTGAATGCGATCAGCGACGCGGGTTTTGCAGTGATCGGCGTCGGAAAGATCAGCGATATTTTCGCCGGCGAAGGCATTACCGATTCTTTCCCCACAGCGGTAAACGCCGACGGGATGGAGCGCATCGAGACGACCTGGCAGGATCTGGAGAACGGACTGGTCTTCGCGAACCTGGTCGATTTCGACATGCTGCACGGACATCGCCGCGACGTGGCGGGATACGCGATGGCGCTGGAAAGCTTTGATCGCTGGCTCGGAAAGTTCATTCCGAAAATTCGGCCGGACGACCTGGTAATCATTACCGCCGATCATGGAAACGATCCGACGCATGCCGGCACCGATCATACGCGAGAGCAAGTTCCGCTTTTCGTCTTCCATCGCGCAGAAAGCCGCGATCTCGGGACCCGCGAAACGTTTGCGGACATAGCGGCATCACTCGCGGCCTTCTTCGAGCTGCCGAATCCGTGGCCGGCCGGGACAGCATTCGAAATCCTACCGAAGCTGGAGGTTGGCACATATCGCGCTCCCATTTCCTAGTATGCACATCCCCAGCCTCATCGAAAAAAAACGGGAAGGGAAAGAGCTGACCGCGGACGAGATCACCTATGTCGTCTCCGGGTTCACGCACGGTGAAATACCCGATTACCAAATGAGCGCGTGGGCGATGGCGGTGTTCTTTCGCGGAATGACCACCGCTGAGACGCAGCACCTCACGACCGCGATGATGGAAAGCGGAAGCGTCCTCGAATATCCCGAAAATTCGCCGCCCAAGGTGGACAAACATTCGACGGGCGGCATCGGCGATAAAGTTTCTCTCGTGCTCGCTCCGCTTTTGGCGTGCGACGATGTCTGGGTCCCGATGATTTCCGGCCGCGGTCTCGGCATCACGGGGGGCACACTCGACAAGCTGGAAAGCATTCCCGGTTTCAACATTCACATCGACGAACGGCGCGCCCTCGCCCAACTCGAAAGCATCGGCGTCTTCATGATCGGACAGAGCGCGGATATTTGTCCGGCGGACAAGAAGCTGTATGCCTTGCGCGACGTGACCGGGACGGTGCCTTCGCAGCCGCTGATCGTGGCGAGCATCATGAGCAAGAAGCTCGCGGAGAATCTGGATCGGCTCGTGCTCGATGTGAAATTCGGCAGCGGCGCGTTTATGAAGACGCGGAAAGAAGCGAAGCAGCTCGCCACTGCCATGACCGAAGTGGGCACGTTGATGGGAGTGAAGATTTCGCATCGCCTCACCCCGATGGACGAACCGCTGGGCCGCACGGTCGGTAACGCGCTCGAAGTGGCCGAATGCGTCGAGATCCTTCAGGGTGGCGGGCCGCAGGACGTGATCGATCTGACGCTCGATTTGGCCACGCAGGTTTCCGCGGTGCCGCGCGCGAAGCTAGCCCAATGGCTTTCGGATGGCACTGCCTGGAAAAAATTTATCTCAATGGTTTACGCGCAAGACGGCGACGCGTCGTCACTGGAGAAACTCGGCGAACTGCACCGTGCCCCCATCGTCCGTCCGTTGCTCGCGCCCACGGGCGGGATCGTCAGGAAAATGGATGCCGAAGCGATCGGCCGTGCCTCGCTCCTCCTCGGCGGCGGCAGGCAAACCCCTGAGGATCCTGTCGATTTTGCAGTCGGCCTTTCCGGGATCAAGAAAATCGGCGAACCCGTGGAAGCGACCGAGCCGCTCCTGTTTGCTCACGCGCGTAACGATCAGACGCTGCAGTCCGTTTGGCCGCTGCTGGAGAAAGCAGTCGAGATCGGCTAATCGCTTTACTTAGCCGAAACCCGGAATCCCAGGTACGTCCCGGAGCTGATTCCCATTAGCACCAAGAGCGTGGAATCAAACGCCGGCATCGCGAGTTTTGTAAGCACCTCAGAGACAAAGACGACTCCGAGGATCACTGTCCAGACGACAATCTGGAAACGGTGAAAAGTGATTACGCGTTTTTCACCGGCACTGGAATCCTGCTCGCTCAGGAGATCCAGCAGCAACTGGCTCCGGTGTCGGCTGCGCCACTCTTTTAGGTCGCGTCTCAAATCCGCCACTTCCTTTGTCTTTGCCTGGACCTGGGCGACGTCCTTGTCCTTTTGGGCCTGATCCAGCGCGGCTTGCGCGGCTTTGATCGCATCGGGATACACGAGGACCGGGCGAGGGACGCTTCCCGCGGCGGCGTCGGTCGCGGCTTCGTTTTTCGAAACGATCGCCGACCCGAGCGCTGTTCCCGCGCTGATGCCGATCAAGCTCAAAACCGTGCCGTTGATAGTATCCGTATCACCGCGCCCCGTGATAACCCAGAGAAAGTAAAACGCGCTGATAACAAGAAAGAACCAGAATGCCATCTGGCATCGGCCCAGACTGAAGGGCGGCAAACCGTCTTCGCGCACCGGGCAGGTCGAATCCCGAACCATGCCGGTGTGGATCGACATATAGAAAAAGACGACGGCGGCGAGGGCGAGAAGAATCATCCCGGCGATCGTCCATCCATCCCATGCTATCCGCAGGAATTTGAAATCCCGTTCCGGGCCGGTCTCGCCGGTTCCGGCCGGCAAGGCCAAAACATGGGCGGTATTTCGGTTCGCGTTATAGATCCCTACCGCCAACGGCATTTTGGGAGAGACGCCGGAAGTTCTCAATACCTGGTCCCAATCAGCCCGGCTCTCCTTGTTCGCTGCTTCGCGCTTCAGGTTGAATTCGAGCCACGACCTGGCGAGAGCGTCTTTTCGTTCCGACTCCAGCGGATACCAATCGGGACTGTCCTTGACGTATTGCGTCGGCTGCAGCGTTCTCATGAAGTGTTCGCCGATGAAAAGCCGGAGATTAGGCAATTGCTCCACCACGAGTCCATCGCCGGACTCAGCGCTGGTAATGACCTTGTCTGCCTTCAGTTTCTCCAGCCAGCCGGCAAGATTCCGGATCTCGAGGCTGACCCCATCGCCGATCCTGGCCTCGCACGGCTTATTGCGCACCGCCACCCCATTCTCCATGCAAGTCACCACCTGGATGCCGGCATTTCCCGCGGCATTCGAAACGAAGTCCTGGATGAAAACCGGCGCCTGCCCGCGCGCCGACGCAGCCAAAATGATGAATGCACCCAGCGTGATCACCAACCTCCGCGCTTGGACGAAGCCTTTTTGCAAACTTTGGGCTGCTGCTGGAGGATCGCCGGTAATCATCGGTTTCTGGGGATCTTTCTGGAAACGGCCATGGCCGGATTCATTCGATACACAAAATTTTCTCGAACGGATATGTTTTTTTGCGGCCGCAGCTTTCGCCTTGCAGAATCGGCGCAGCTCCACTTCAATGCGCTGGATGCGGCAGCCCCTGACTTTCATCGTGGCCGCCGGTTTCCTCGCGACCCTCGCCCTGGCGCAAGCGCCGGAAAAACCGGAGATCGATCAGCTCATTCCGTGGCTATTGCGCGAAGATCACGAGCTGCGCGCCATTCCATTCAGTCAGGTGATTTTCGACACGACCGGCAAGCGTGTCCTCGCGGTCGATCCGAAAAATGAAACCGACCAGCGCGTGATCAAACAAATCGCGGGCGTGCTCGATGAGGTATTGAAACGAGCGAACGCGCCGGGCAGTGCAGTCGCCGGGATCCCGCGGATCAATGAAGCCAGCAGCCATTTCGAAGATCTCCTGCGCGAACTGCTGAACTCCGAGCCGGGATTAACCTGCGAGATTCCTCTGACCGCCGAGAACCGCGCGCAACGCTCCGGTTATCCCGATCTCAAATTGGTGGATCAAAAAACGAAACGCGTTTTTTATCTCGATCCAAAACTTTACGCAGCGGGCAGCCGGGACAGCAGCTTCCGGACGTTTTACTTCGAGCCGAAAATCGCGACGAACAAGGTGCGCGACGATGCCGTCCACCTCATCGTGGGGATTGAACACGAGGCGAAAAGTGGCGGGCGTTGGAATTTCACGCGTTGGGACCTGGTCGATCTCGCCCAGTTCAAAGTGAAGCTGAAAGCGGAGTTCCAAGGCAGTAACCACGACCTCTATCGCCCTGAAGCGATTGTAGCCACGAGCGCGAAGTGACCCGCTTCACCGGAAGAGCGCCGGAGCGGGTCACAGCCACAACGCCGTCAAAGGCCAAGACGCCGTTTGAGCTGAGGATTCACAAAAAACGCCTTGATGCCTTTGCGAACGAGCCAGGGCACCTTTGATTCCACCAGCAAGTCATCCGCGCGAGAGCTGATCGCTTCATACAGTTTCTGACGCACACTCCGGTCGAGCTCGGACACCAGGACGTCTCCGGTCTGCAGATCTCGTGTCGGCACCTTGATCTCGGGAACTGCTGTAAAGGTGCATCGGATTGGACCGATGTCGGGCGGGGGCTGGACGTTCCCGGCCAGTCGCTCAGGCGCGGCGGTCTGATGATCGTTAAGAAACTTCTGAGCCTTTTGCCGACCGAGATTGTAGTCATGTCTCCGCAGTTGCAGATCGAAGAAGCCTTCAAACGCGAAGAGCCCAGCGCCAGCAAGCTCCGTATTCTCCGCGGTAATACCGTAAATGTTCATCTCGTCCTTTAGATTGAGCTCGGCCGCGGTTTCCAGGACGAGAATTGAATCGATCCATGCCTGTTCGACTTCGGGTCCTGACTGAAGCAATTCAGCCGATTCTTTTGCGAATTGCTGGCGCAGACGTTCCCGCGCTTGGATGTCGGAATCGTCTCGAACCCCTTTAGGGGGGGGCGGATTCGTCCGGAATAAACCGGGCAAAAGCGCGTCCGCCGCTCGCTGCAACACGGCCGGGTCGATCGTTTTTCGCCGAAGTGCCTGAAAGAGTTCCTCGGCCCGAATGTTAAAGACGTTTATCTGCGAATTGATTTTTTCGGCATTAATCCAGTCCTGGAACCCGGCCTGGTGCAAAATGGCGCTAACCAAAGCTTTTGCCGTCGGCAGAAACGTCGCGCCCGCGGCCTTGAATTTTACATTCAGATCGCCGGTCTTGGCATGCGGAGAGACGAAAAGATAGAAACGCGAATCGCTATCCTGGAGGGATCCGCCGACCGGCCGATCAATTTGGTCCACCAAATTCTTCGCCAGACCCAACGGTTCATTCTGGAACACGCCGCCATCCGTATACGCAAAGTCGCGATGGGGAGGCGGCGTCCAAGGAGACAGATGCTGCCGCGTATATTCATCTTTATTACGACGCAATTCCTTGACACGAAAAGCAAAAGGGAAAGCGCCACAGGAGACGGCCGCCTCTTTCCAAGGTTTCCAAGCGTCTGAAACATCGAGACCATCGCCGCCATTCGCGGCGAAGACTGCAACTTTTTCATCTTGAAAACGCCCGTAGGAGAAAGTGGCGTCATCTTTTCCCTGTTGCGTTCGTATCTCGTAAGAATAGGAAACGCCATTCAAGTTCGACAAAGCCAAACCAAGAAAAATCTTTTCCGCAGCGGCCGCATGGCGGTGACGGCCCGTGGGTGGCCCGTTCGCATAGCGCTTGAGAATGTAACGGGCGCCCAGATTCTCGATTAAATCCGACGAAAAAATCGAATAGGCTGTTTTGTGCTGCGTTTCCTCCGAACTGAGGCGCAACAACTGTTCAAGACTTATGTCGGTAACCCAGGGATCGAAAAACGGATTGTTCTCAGGTGCCTGGAGTGAGTTCCCTTCATAAAGAAGTTTTTGCGCGGCAATGACCGCCGTCATTCCGCCTGCGGACGCGCCCGTCAAGACGTCGATATGGATTTGATCGCCCAGCATGATGGTATCGGGATGCTCGTTATGCTGCCGCAAGGCCTCGAGAATCTCGTAAATTACACCAGCCTCATAGGCGCCAAGCGAAACCGCGCCAGCAATAGTAATGGCGAGACGTTTAACCATGTTGTCTGGGTGAGGGGTGAGGGACATCTCAATTCCATCAAGGCCGCTGCTTCTCCGCAAGCACAAAAGCATCCAGGCGATCGATCCTTATTCCGCGAACTCAGAAGGCCCTTGCCCAGCCCGCACCGAAAAGTAATGGTAAGCGGATGATCGCGGAAGCGCCGGTAACTCTCGAGTTCGATACCATCGACGACGTCGTGCGCGACATCGCCGCCGGCAAGCTCGTGATCGTGACCGACGATGCCGATCGCGAGAACGAAGGCGACCTCGTCATGGCCGCGGAAATGGCGACGCCCAAAACGATCAACTTCATGGCGATGCATGGCCGCGGATTGATCTGCGTCCCTATTTCAAATGACCGGGCCGAGCAGCTCGGCCTTCAGCGCATGGTCGCGCAGAATCGCGAAATGTACCGGACCGATTTCACCGTGTCCGTGGACGCGGCGCGCGGCGTGACGACCGGCATCAGCGCGCACGATCGCGCCGCGACCATCAAGATAATCGCGAATCCCAAATCCACTCCGGACGATCTGGTGCAACCCGGACATATCTTTCCCTTGCGGGCAAAGGACGGCGGCGTCCTGCGTCGCGCCGGCCATACGGAAGCGGCCGTGGATCTCGCGCGCATGGCCGGGCTTCAACCGGCCGGCGTTCTCTGCGAAATTCTGCAGGATGACGGAACGATGGCGCGGCTTCCGGAGTTGATGGAATTCCGCGCGAAACACGGGTTGCGCATCTGCACAATCCAGAGCCTGATCGCGCACCGGCGTCTGAAAGAGAAATTGGTGGAGGCCGAGCAGATCGTGAAATTGCCGACCGATTACGGCGACTTCGATCTTCACCTTTATCGCTCGACCCTTGATGGCGCCCATCATCTTGCCCTCGTCAAAGGCAAGATCTCAAAAACTCATCCGACCCTGGTGCGGGTGCATAGCGAGTGTTTGACCGGCGACGTTTTTGGATCGCGCCGGTGCGATTGCGGAAACCAACTGCACGCCGCGCTGCAGCAAATCGCCGATGAGGGAAACGGCGTGCTGGTTTATATGCGCCAGGAAGGGCGCGGCATCGGGCTCGCGGCGAAAATTCACGCCTACAAATTACAAGAGGAAGGCCTCGACACCGTGGAAGCGAACGCGCGCCTCGGGTTCCCCACCGATCTGCGCGATTACGGGCTCGGCGCGCAAATCCTTTTCGATCTCGGCGTGCGCAAATTTCGTTTCCTGACGAACAATCCGAAGAAGGTCGTGGGCCTCGAGGGTTACGGAATCCAAATGGTCGAACAGGTCCCGATTCGGAGCGCGTCGAATCCGCATAATGCGAAGTACCTCGAGACGAAGCGAACGAAGATGGGGCACACCCTGTGACCCGGTGATTCCCGATGTCAAAGCTCGCTCCGCCTCGCCCCCGCAGCTCGGGAGGCAAAAAACATTTCGCGATCGTCGCGAGTTTGTTCAACCGGCCTTATGTCCAGGGCTTGGTGGATCATGCGGTCGAGGAATTGCGAGCCCTGGCGCCTTCCGCGAATCTTTCCGTTCATCAGGTTCCCGGCGCATTTGAGATTCCGGTGGTGGTGCGCGAAATCGCTTTGAAGAAACACGCGCATGCGATCCTCGCGCTGGGAGTGATCCTTCAGGGCAAGACGACTCACGCGCAGAACCTCGCGCGTTCCGTGACCGACGCGCTCCAGCAGATCGCGCTCGAGCTGGGCGTACCCGTGATCAATGCCGTGTTGAGCTTGGAGAATGAAGAGCAGGCACGGGAGCGCTGCCTTGGATCGGAGATCAATCGCGGCACCGAAGCCGCGCGCGCGGCCGTGGAAGTTTCCGAGGTAATCGGAAAGTTGCGGAGTAAATAATCTCATGGGCAAAAGGCGAATCGCCCGGCAGGCGGCAGTGCAATTTCATTTCTGGCGGGATTTGCACGGCGACGGCGCGCCCGAGCAGATGGACGAGTTCTGGGAATTTTGTCCGGCGACGCCGCGCGTCCGCGAGTTCGCGCAGCCGCTCATAGACGGCATGATCGCGCACCTGCCGGAAATCGACGACCGCATCCGCAAATACTGCGACAACTACGAATTCCACCGCATCTCCGCGGTCGATCGAAATGTTCTCCGGCTCGCGATTTTCGAAATGCTTTACCGCGACGACATCCCGCCGGTTGTTTCGATCAACGAAGCGATCGAACTGGCGAAGACCTTTGGCGGACCCGATTCCGGCCGGTTCGTGAACGGGATTCTCGATCGGGTGAAAGATGATCTCACACGGCCTCTGCGCGAAGCCGCGCCGAAACCCGCGGCAGAAGAGTAGACAGAATTCGTGTCTGCATTTCGCACCGAATGAACTTTCTCAAATCACTCGTCCAAAAATTCACCGGCCGACCGGTCGATTGGGATGAGCTCGAGGAAATGCTCATTCGCGCCGACCTCGGGGTGCCGATGACTTTGCGGATCATCAAAGCGCTCCAGGAGCGCGCGCAACGCAGCAGCATCACCGCGGCGGACATCGCGGAAGTTGCCCGCGAAGAGATCGGCCGGATCCTGCCGATCGCCCCCCTTCCGATCACGCCGCTGCCGGCAAAACCAAAGGTCCTTCTGATCGTCGGCGTCAACGGCACGGGCAAGACAACGTCAACCGCCAAGCTCGCGCATTTTTTCAAACGCGACCGGCATAGTGTCCTGCTCGTCGCCGCGGATACATTTCGCGCCGCGGCGATCGAACAGCTCGGGATTTGGGCGGAGCGGCTCGGCGTCGAAATGATTCGCGGGCAATACAACGCCGATCCCGCCTCGCTTTGCTATGAAGCCTACGAGGCCGCGGATCGCCGCAACATCGAGTTCCTGATTTGCGACACCGCCGGACGTCTTCACACCAAGAGCAATTTGATGGCGGAGCTGAGCAAAGTGAAACGCAGCCTCGCGAAGCAGGACGACAAAGCGCCGCACGAAACTTTGCTCGTGGTGGACGCGACAACCGGCAGC
The DNA here is from genome assembly GCA_041167545.1 of Verrucomicrobiota bacterium. Classification (GTDB taxonomy): domain Bacteria; phylum Verrucomicrobiota; class Verrucomicrobiia; order Chthoniobacterales; family UBA10450; genus AV80. The sequence goes on along the minus strand of JBEEHT010000075.1, from coordinate 15,029 downwards.
AACGCCCTGGCGCAGGCGCGGGAGTTCCATCAATCGGTCGGGCTGACGGGATTGATTGTGACGAAGCTCGATGGCAGCGGCAAAGGCGGGATCGTGATCGCGATCCAGGACGAGCTCGGGATTCCGACGCGATTCGTCGGCACGGGCGAGAAGCTCGAGGATCTCACGCTATTCGACGCGCGCGAGTTCATCGCGAACATGGTTTAGTTCTTCTGTAGCCGCTTCCCTGTGGGAAGCGCGGCGGTAGACGATGAATTCATGACCGCTCCCGAGCCGCCCGCAGGGCGGCTGCTACAGAAGAACTGTTCACCGTCCGCGCGGCTCGGGATGACAGTTCGGATGTTGTAGCTAACAGTGGAAATCGTGGGCGACGCAACCAAGCAGCCATTAATCGCGGAAGATGGTGTCCCGCCGACCGGACTTCGCGGCTTCATCGGGAAATTCACGGTGATCTTCGGCGCGCGACGCGAGCTGTGGCTCACGTTCCTGCTGAAGTTCCTGATTTACGTGGCCTACTCGGTCACCAACAAGACCATGGTCTTGTGGCTCTCGCGGGATCTCGGGTTTAGCGACCAGGCGGCCGGGGCGGTCGTGGGCTGGGGCTGGGCGCCGCTCATGACGGTGTTCACGCTGCTCGCTGGGTCGATCACGGACGCGATTGGGCTCAAGCGGACGTTTTACCTGGGCGTCGCGATCTGCACGGTGGCGCGCACGGTCATGGTGACGACAACCATTCCGTGGCTGGCTCTGTTCTGCGGTGTGCTTCCGCTCGCGATTGGAGAGGCGCTTGGGACCCCGGTGCTCCTGGCGGCGACACGCCGTTATTCCACGACGGCTCAACGGTCGATGTCGTTTTCCATCATCTACATGGTGATGAACGTGGGTTACCTCGCCGCCGGCTACATCTTTGATTTCATTCGGCGTTCGGATGCGCGCTTCACCTTCTTTGGGTTTGAGCCCACCACGCACCAGCAGCTTTTTATGGTGAGCCTGGCCATCGAGATCATCATCTTCCCGGCCATTTATTTCTTCCGTCGCGGTGAAGACGAGCGCGCGCGATCGCACGCGCGGTCAACCTCCTTGTTCGGTGGCATCGCCCACACCATTCGGCAGAGCGCGACGGAAACCGTCCAACTCTTTCGGCGGCTCATTGGGCAGTCTGCCTTCGCGCGCATCCTTGTTTTTTTTCTGCTGATCGGGTTCCTCAAAGCGATTTTCCTGCAGATGGATTACGTGTTCCCGAAGTTCGGTGACCGGGAGCTCGGGATGGGGGCGCCGGTGGGAAAACTCGCGAATATTAATGGCTGGATCATCATCTTTTTGGTTCCAGTTGTCGGAGCGCTGACGCAGCGCTTTTCCGCCTATCGAATGGTGGTGGTCGGCGGTACGATTTGCGCGGCCGGCGTTTTCATCATGGCCTTGCCGACGAGCTGGTTCGAATCGGCGGTCACTTCCGGAATCGGACAGTGGCTTGGCCACAGCTACCTCGGACTCACGGGAAGCATCCATCCCTATTACATCATGGCCGCGCTCTATCTGGCGGTATTCTCGGTCGGCGAAGCGTTCTACTCGCCGCGCGTTTATGAATATGCCGCTGCGATTGCGCCGAGAGGGCAGGAAGCCTCCTACGGCGCTCTCGCTTATCTCCCATTTCTGGTCGGCAAACTTCTCATCGGCACAGCCGGCTGGTTGCTGGCGGCCTTTTGCCCGGCCGAAGGACCGCGACGTTCCGATCTCATGTGGCTGATCTTCGCGCTGGCGGCGTCGGTCGCGCCGATTGGATTGATCGCGCTGCGCCGTTATATTCGCGTTCCCGAAGCCGGACGGCAGGATGCCGACTAGCGATCGGGATGAATCGTCCTACTCTTCTTTCTTCATGACCAGGATCGAACATCCTTCCTCGTGGGCTTCACGACTGACTCTGGGGCTTGGGCTCCTCATCGCCATCGGACTCGGGATCGGTTTGCTTTTCTGGAGCCATAGCCGCGAAAAGAGAATTCTCGAAAGAACCCAACCCGACATTCTGCCCGTGCCTGCCGACACCCAACTCCGGCGGCAACTGACCCAGGAGCAGTACCACGTCACGCGCGAAAACGGGACGGAAACCGCGTTTCGAAATTCGCATTGGGACAATTATCGGCCGGGCATTTATGTGGACATCATCACGAACGAGCCGCTCTTCTCCTCGACGGACAAATTCGATGGCGGCATCGGCTGGCCCAGTTTCACGAAACCGATCGCGCCCGAGCACGTCGTGGAAAAGATCGACCACAGTTTCGGGATGGAGCGCACAGAACTGCGCGCGGCCAAAAGCAATTCCCATCTCGGCCATCTTTTTAGGGATGGTCCGCCTCCGACCGGTTTGCGTTATCAGGTGAATTCAGCGGCCCTGCGCTTTATCCCGGCAGAAAAGCTCAAGGAAGAAGGCTACGCCGAATACATTTCGCTGTTCCGGCCCAAAGCTTAAGCGCCGAAATAAGGGCGCGGCGCTCCCAAAGCCAATTTCCCGCCCGGGAATAAATGAACGGCCGGTCTCCTGCGAGAGACAAACAATCATGACCGCTTCTTCCGTTTCAAAAAGGCGCTCCCCAAGATCCGCCCTGTTTTTCGCGCTCTTGAGCGTCGCGATCGTCGGACTGGCATTCGTGTTTTTGAGCCATGCGCAGGAACCGAAACCCGACGCTGCTAGGACGGCCGCCGATGCCGAGTTACGCGCCCGACTGACGCCGTTGCAATATCAGGTCACGCGCGAAAGCGGCACCGAACCGGCGTTCCGAAACGAATATTGGAACAACCATCGCGCCGGTATTTATGTCGACATCATCACCGGTGCGCCGCTGTTTAGTTCTCTCGACAAGTTTGAGAGCGGGACCGGCTGGCCGAGTTTTACAAAACCGATCCAGCCCGATTGCATAGTCGAAAAAGTCGATCGCTCGTTTGGGGTTCGCGGAGAGATCCGTTCCAAATCGAGCGACGCGCATCTCGGTCACGTCTTCGATGATGGTCCGGCGCCCACCGGCCTGCGTTACTGCATGAACTCGGCGGCCCTGCGCTTTGTGCCGGTCGAGAAATTGAAAGAGGAAAAGCTCGCCCAGTATCTTCCGCTCTTCGAAGCGAAGAAGTAGCAACGGCCTGTCTCGCCGGCTGCCGACCCGGCCAACGACTTCGCGATCGCCGAAGATATTTTCGAACTTCGGCGCCGGTTTCTCGTAGTTAATCGACGAAGACCTGTTGTACCGGAAATCGGGCTGTCCCCTTGGCCTCGGCTGTTCCCCCCAGCCCCCAACCGGTGTTTTTCAATTGAGCTACGGCGTTCCACTCGTTAAACCGTCGAGGAATGCGGCTCGGTTTAGTTCTGTTCCTCTTTCTGCTTCAAGGCTGCGCCTTCCATCATTCCGTCTCCAAATCGCTCGCTGAAAAACGCGTCCGCGAAAAAGAGGCGCGCGCCGCCGCCCTTGAATGGCTGGTCCTGATCGACGCCGCCGATTATCAGCAAGCATACGAATCGGAACCGGCGCGATTACGCGCGGCTGCCACCCAGGGTCAATTCATTCGCTCGATGGAAGGCCGTCGTGCTCCCTTCGGCAAGGTGCTTTCCCGTTCGTTCATCGGGGCCGCGTTCACGCGCAAACTCACCGGCTCGCCGGACGGCCGCTACGAAAGCATTCTTTTTCGCACCTCGTTCGAAAACAAGAAACTCGCGGCCGAGCGCGTGATCCTCAGCCAGGAAGCCGGCCAGTGGCGCGTGGTCGATTATCGGCTTTATTGAAGCCAACTTTTCGACCATAAAAGCCGCCAACAAACCAAGTCCCAAATGGTCCAGCTACCACGAGAATACAAACCCACTGCCTTGGGGAAATGGCTTCCACTTCTCGTCGGCGGAGTTTTCGCCGCAGGCGGTCTCGTTTTCCTTTGCATCGGCCTTGGAGCGATCCTCCTGGGCGTGGACTTTGAATCCAAACAAAAATTCGCGGGTATCGGCGCCGTGTGTCTCTTTGGCGGAATCGGTTTCGCGATTTACCTCCACCGGAACCAGACCAGTCAAACCATCCAGTGCACGCCCGCCGGCTTCTCGGTTGCAACCGAGAGCAAACGTCTTGGCGCCCGACGGGAAGAGTATCGCTGGGACGAAGTCACCAGCACGAACTATGAGCAAACCGTATCGCGGAGTGCGGGCGAAACCACGATCGAGGGATTTTTTTCGGCCGACACCATAAGGGGCCGAGCTTTCAAAGTGGATCACAACTTGGGGGATTTTCCTGAATTGATTACCGTATTCAACGAACGAACACCTCATTTACCCTACTTGTGGAAACGCGACGAAGGGGTCGTAAGCGGCATGATCAAAATGGTGTCCACGCAACCCGAATACGACAAGGTGGCCCGCCACTCGGGCGCGGTGCCGCCGCCACCTCCGCCGCCCGCCGCCAAACCGCCTCCCCTCCCGCCGTAATCGGCCGACCCGGAATCCTTGATTGAGGTTGCGGCAAAGGGGTCGCGCGATAGAATCCCGCTGTTAGCAAAACAACAAACCCAACTAAAAAGAATTATGAATCTGAAAAATCGATTTGGAAAAGCCATGCTCGTCGGGTGCGCGCTCCTGGTCACGACCTTTGTTCCGCCCGTTGCCTTCGCGGCCGACGAATACTCTTTCAAAGTCAAAAACACGACGAAGGAGTTGATCACGAAAATCCTCGTTTCTGAAGATGGGAAAGAATACGGCTTCTTCGATATCGGAAAGGGCATCAAGCCCGGAGAAACCATGACGCTGGTCTGGGATAAATCGACCAACAGCGGCTCCTGTCACCAATGGTTCAAGGCTGTCTGGGAAAGCGGCGAAGAGGGCAAACCGGTAAGATTCGACTTTTGCGAGAAGGATCTTCAGCTCGAATTCTGAGTTCGACGTTCGCGTCTTGAGCGGGAATCGCCCGCTTTGCGATTTCAAGAAATGCGGCAGAGTGCTACCACGCTCTGCCGCTTTTTTTTTAGAATGAGACTTCATTCCTTTGCCCGCTCCGCTGCGTTCGCGCCTATCATTTTCGCTACTGCCAGCCTCTGTGGCGCGGCCGAACCGGAGTCGGCCGACCTCCGTTACTTTCGTGAGCTGGTCGAAACGCGAAATTATTCGTTAGGCCAACCCGTCTCGCCCCAGCTTACGCCGGACGGCAAAGCGGTGATCTTTCTCCGCGGCGGGGCGCGCGATCCTGTCCTGCGCCTCTATGAGTTCACGATCGCCAGCAGCACGCTGCGTGAAATCCTGACTCCGGAGAAATTGCTCCAAGGCGCCGAAGAAAAACTGACAACCGAAGAACGCAGCCGGCGCGAGCGCGAACGGCAGAGCTTGCGAGGCTTCACCAGTTTTCAGTTGTCGAAAGACGGGGCGAAAATTCTCGTGGCGCTCTCGAGCAAGCTTTATGTGATTACGCGCTCCGATTCACACGTGACCGAATTGCCGGGACGGAGCTGGATCGATCCGTTTTTTTCGCCAGATGGCCGCGCGGTTGCCGCGGTCAGTGGTGGGGAATTGCATGTCATCGAACTGGAAACTCAGAGCGATGTCGCGTTAACGTCGGGCGCGAGCGAAACGCTCCAGCATGGCGTGGCTGAGTTCGTCGCCCAGGAAGAAATGGATCGGCATCACGGTTTCTGGTGGGCGCCGGATTCGCAGTCGATCGTCTACCAGGAGACCGACAACAGCGGAGTCGAAAGCCGTTTCATCGCGGATCCGCTGCACCCGGAAATCGCACCGGCAAAAAATTTCTATCCACGCGCCGGCACGAACAACGCGAAGGTCCGCCTCGGCCTGATCGCGCGCGGCGGTGGCGCCAATCGGTGGATCGAGTGGGATCGTGAGAAGTTTCCTTATCTCGCGCGCGTGATTTGGAAGGAAGCGGCAGCACCGCTTTGCGTCCTCGTGCAAAATCGGACGCAGCAGGAAGAAGTGCTGCTCGCGGTTGATCCGGCCACTGGCGCGACCCGCGAACTGCTCCGCGAGAAGGATGCGGCCTGGCTAAATCTCGACCACAAACCGGTTCCGGTCTGGTCGAAGAACGGGCGCGAATTTCTTTGGACGACGGAACGCAACGGCGGCTGGCAGCTCGAAAGGCGCGCGGCGGATGGTTCGATCACAAATCCCGTTACGCCCACTAATTTCGGTTTTGATCAGTTTATCGACTTCAACGAAGCCGATCGTTCGGTCGTCGTCAGCGGTGGCTTGGACCCACGGGAACGCCATCTTTTCCGGTTCGCGCTCGACAAAACCGTTGAGCCGCGCCGCCTAACGACTGAAGCCGGCTGGCACGACGCAACCTTCGGTGAAAGCAAAGATCAATTCCTTCATCGCTTCGATCTCCTCGACGGACGCACCGGATGGGAAGTGCTGCGTTCCTCCGATGGCGGCAAAGTTTGCGCGTTGCCTTCCGTGGCCGAGCGACCCTCCACCCTGCCAAAGACGGAGCTGACGCGAACGGACGGCGCACAGGCCATGGACGCGGTGATCGTCCGGCCCCGCGATTTCAAGAAGGGAAATCGTTATCCGGTCATCCTCGATGTCTACGCCGGCCCCGGCCACAAGCAGGTGGTCGCGCAGCCCGATCGCTACATGATCGACCAATGGATGGCGGACCGCGATTACATCGTGGTCGCGCTCGATGGCCGTGGAACACCGGGACATGGCCGCGATTGGGAACGCGCGATCCGCGGCAACCTGATCGATGTGGCGCTGGCCGACCAGATCGCCGGTTTGCAGGCGCTCGGGAAACGGGAGCCGGCAATGGATCTGAAGCGCGTCGGAGTCGTCGGCTGGTCGTTCGGCGGATATTTCTCGGCCATGGCCGCGATGCGGCGGCCAGATATTTTTCGCTGCGCTGTGGCGGGCGCGCCAGTCGTGACGTGGGAGAATTACGATACCCATTACACCGAGCGTTATCTTGGCCTTCCCTCGGAAAACACCGACGGTTATCGCGCCAGCAACGTCCTGACTTACGCGTCGAAACTAGACCGGCCCCTCCTCCTCATTCATGGCCTGACCGATGACAACGTCTACGCTCAACACTCGATGCAGCTTTCCGACGCGCTCTTCAACGCCGGCAAGACCTTCAACTTTCTGCCGCTGCTCGGAACCCACATGGTGAGCGAGCCAATGCTGCGCCTGCGCCGGCAAACCCGCATCATGGAATTCTTCGATACGGAATTGAAACCGCGAGCGAAGTGACCAGCGCGATTCCCTGGCGGGATGTGTCGCCATCCACGTCTGGAGTTTCGCCTTGTGACCGCAAATGCTGGGCGTTAATTTGCACTTGATGGCCCCCGGTTTGGAACCTTTTCCCCCTCAACGCAACCCTGATAGACGGGAAAATCCCGCCTTTAAATGCGGGTCTTTCCCATCTAATTCTCGTTAGGCCTCAAATCGCGCGCGACTAGCAATGTCTTCACCCCCAAACCCTGAAAGGAAACACTCAATGGCAGACAAAGACGAAAAGAGCGGAACCAGCGAGGAGAGAACGGACATCTTGGGCAATCCTGTTACGGAGCACCGGGATTCCTCCGGCGAGAAGACCGGCACGAGCGAACAGACGACCGACATTCTCGGCAACCCGCAGGAGGAGCACAGAGATACATCTGGTGAGAAAACCGGCACGACTGAGGAGACGACTGACATTCTTGGCAACCCGCAAGAAGAACACAGGGACACTTCCGGCGAAAAGACGGGAACAAGCGAGGAGACTAACGACATACTCGGCAACCCGCAGGAGGAGCACCATAATACCTCGGGCGAGAAGACCGGAACGAGCGAGGAGACAACTGACATTCTCGGGAATCCGGTTACGGAGCATCGCGGCACTGGCAGTCAGGGCTCAAAATCCGAGGACGACAAATAGGCCTAGCCAAGCGATGCAGCGAACCGCGCCCCGCTCCGATGCGTAGCTTTCGTGTAGTTAGTTCGTCCAGCATGCAGCCACGCGCGCTCTCGGGCGCGGTCGCTGATCTTGGGTCTCGTTAGATCTCTTGCCATGAACTTACTCGCTGCCGCAGATAACTATCTCGGAGCCGATCTCATCATGATCGCGATCATTATGTTGGTTTGCGGGCTTCCATACATCGTCGTGATCGGCTTTATCGCCGCACGCAAAGGAAAGTCTGTTCCACTGTTCTGTATCTTATGTTTCTTCCGTTTGTGAATGTTGTCGCGTCAGTTTGGCTTGCCTCGTTGACTGACGCGACTGTAAGCAGCCGCCTTGCTGATCTGGAGAGAAGAACCCCGCCAAAGATCTAACCGCGCGATGGAGCGAACGGCGGACCGGTGTAGCGCGAGCTACTTCTGCCGCACAATCTTCTGCACGGGCGACACGGTCCCGTCCGTGAACGTAACCTGCACAGAAGCGAACTGGGTTGCCTCCGGGACGTAAATGAAAGGCAGCTCATTTCCCTGGATATTCATCGGCTTGTAGATCTGATCTACCTTGTCGCTGTTCAAGGAATAACGGATCTCCTTGATCGCGCCTTTGTTGGAAGTGAGGTGCGTGAAATAGAGCAGGACCTTGCCATCGTAGTCGCGAAACGAGAGCCATGAACCCGCGGTCATGTTGAGGATCATCTTGGTCTGGGCGATTTGCTCGCCCTGCGTGGAAAATTTCAACGTGTAAGGCCCGTTGGTCTTGTCGTTCTTATCGACGTATTTCGCCTCCACCGTGTGCTCGCCCGGCGGAAGATTCGGCAGCGGCACGTACGTCTGGATCATCGGCAGGCCGGTCTGCGCGTTTTTCATCGGCAGATGACCGGTCGATGCGAAATCCCCTTTTCCATCCAGTTTGTAGAAAAGCTCCTTCGCCTTGAAATCTGTAAGGGTGAAAACGATCGCCCATCCGCTGTTCGAGGATTGGGCCATCAGCGTGATCGGGTTCTCCAGAACTTTATCGGGTGTGCTGGTCAGGCTGGCCCAACGAGTGTCCGCGGTCTCGATCCATTTCTGCGCTTCTTTTTTGTCGATGAAGAATTTCTCGAACTTGCCAGCGGCATGGGCCGCTCGAAATTTTTCCAGCCATTCCTTCTCGGCGCGTTTGTCGGCCAGGGTTTGATCGCCGCGCCGCGTCTCGGAATACTCCTGGCTGATGAGCCACGGGAGCGGGCCGAAATTGGGATTCGCATCGGCGAGCGCCTTTAGTTTTGTAATTCGGGCTTCGCCATCTTCGAGCAGCGCCATCGCCGTCTGATAGGAAATGGTGGGCGGCTTGAGTTTATCACCCAGATAACGCATCGCCTCGGTCGCACCGGCTTTGCCCTCGGCCGACTTCAACATGGCGGAATAACTTAGCCACGGATCGATCGCCTCGAGATTGGAGAAGAGATAGTCCGAGTATTCCTTCCGAGCGGCGGAAAAGTTGCCGCCCAGTTCGTGGATGCGCGCATTGTGATAATGCTCTTCCGGCGTCTTCGCGTTCTGAATGATGCCGCCGTTCGAAGAGAGAGCTTCGAATCGGTCAGCGATCTTCTCCAGAGTGGCCTGGCTCTTGTCCATCTTGGTGGACATTTTGCTTTGCCCGAACACGAGCCAGATGACGAGGAGCGCCACGAACCCGAGCAACGCTGCGATTCCCCACGCCCAGCGGCGTGCCCCTTTCCGCAATTGGGTGAGATCGTCGCGCAGTTTGAGCACACCCGCTTCGAGCGCTTCCCGGGTTTTGAGCGGGTGGAACAGGTGCGAATCGGCTTTGAGCACACCTCGATAAGCCGCCTGGAGCTGGCGCAGCTCCTCCGCCTCCGGCTCGTGCGGATCGATCGGAAAATCCTCGTCCATGAAAAGGTACCAAACCTTGATCCCCTTCTTCCGGGCGTAGAGCGCTTCGTATTGCGTATAGCTGACGCGACCGAAATCCGGATCTGGTGACGTCGGCTCCGCGCCGTAGCATTGACCGACCAGCTGCACCACCCCTTTGCTCTGATCGATCTTATCCCGCAGCATCTGCCGCAGGTCACCCGTCTCCGTCCCGAAAATATCCTGCCAGATCGGTTCGTAGCCGAGGAAGGTCAACGTGTTAGAAACGAGCTGGCGCGCGCTGCGCAATTCTTTGCTGACGGCGGAAATGAAAATGGTTGAGCGCGGCGACATGGCGGAATTCATAACTGAACCCGCTATGACGTTACAAGTCCCTAACGTTGCAGGATTGAGAGAACGCGCGCCTACGCCGCCGGCATTTTGAGCTTTGGCAGGACCGCTTCAATGCTCGCGCGTTCGGGCTCCAGCCACGGAGGAAGGACGAGCGATTCGCCGAGATGCGCGGGATCTTCATCGACGCCGAAACCGGGGCCATCGGTTGCGAGCTCGAAGAGAACGCCGCCGGGCTCGGGAAAATAAACCGACTTGAACCAAAAGCGATCGATGACCGGCGTGGGCCGCGAACCGCCGTCGCTCACGCGCTGGCGGACTGCGAGCTGATACGCTTCATCGTCCACTCGCCACGCAAGATGATGAATGCTGCCGGTGCCCCACGCGCCGCGGCCGGCGGTCGGCATTTCGTAGAGGTCAACGTAGGCGCCAGATCTCTGCGCCCGGCCTGAGGGCAGGCCGGCTCCATCCAGGCCGTAACGATGCCAGCCGTTTTCGGTGCCGAGATGAGTGAAACCCATGGCGCTCGAGAGAAACGAAGTCGTGCGAGCAAGATCACGCTCGATCAGCCGCGCACTTTCCAAACCGCGGATCTGATGCTCGACCGCGATCGGGCTTTCGTCCCACGGCGTGAAGGGCCGGCCTAACGAATCCTCGCTTTCCACCAGCGAGACGTGGAGTCCGTGCGGATCCCGGATTGGCAACACGTGCTGGCCGAAACGCGTTTCGGCGGGCGACGTCTTCACGCCGTATCGCTGCAACCGCGCGCTCCAGAAAACGAGACTGCCTGGCGGCACAGCGAGCGAAACTTCGCTGCTCAGGCCATGACCTTCGCGACTCGGCGCCATTTGAGCCCATGGAAAAAATGTCAGGTCGGTTCCGGGATGGCCTTCCGCGTCCGCGTAGAAAAGATGGTAAGTGCCGGGATCATCCTGGTTCACGCTCCTCTTCACCAGACGCATGCCGAGCACGCCCGCGTAGAAATCGAGATTCTCCTGCGCCGGTCCGGCAATGGCCGTGACATGATGAAGTCCCCTCACCGTTTGCATCGCGCTTGATCATCGCGCGGCGTCCGCGCGAGCGCTATTGCAAATGATAAGCTTCGACCAGGCCGACGCCGGCCGCGCCGCTGGCGATGCTGACAACGGCGGTGTAAGCGCCCGGGCTCAAATCGATCAGGATTGCGGATTCGAGATCGTTGGTGGGCGCGAGACCGGTCGCAGCAATGAGGCCAGACTGCGTGTCCTTCCAGTTATTGTTCCCGCCGATCTTGTTTCCGTTTGCGTTGAAAATTTCGAGCTGCGGATCGCTCAGCGGATTCGCGATCTGGTTAGCGGCCAACGATGGACCAAGCGCGCGAAATACAACTCGTCCAGCATCCGGTCCCGTTACGATCGTGCCGCCGATCATAACGCCCTGCCCTGTGCCGACCAAGCCGCGCGTGCTGATGTTCGCGAGCTTTGACGAAGGACTCTGCTGCAGGTCGTAAACCTCCAGGAGACCGATCCCCGGCGAGCCGTCTTTGCTTTGCAAAATGGCGGTGTAAGCGCCGGGCGCGAGCGTCATCAAGAACGCCGATTCGAAATTGTTCGTCGGCGCAAAGCCCGCGTCACTCAATGCCTGCGCCTGCGTCTCCTGCCAGTCGTCATTCCGCAGCAATAAGGCGCCGTCTGCGCCATGGAGTTCCAGGACTGGGTCGGCTAACGCGCCTTGCACACCGGCTCCCGTGAGCGACGGCCCGAGTCCACGCACGACCACTTGCTTCGCCGCATTTCCGACAACAATGAAACCGGCAATTGCAACGTTGTTCGATGTTCCGACCTGAACGCGCGTCGAGATATTCGCGAGCGCATCGTGGCCCGTCACGCGGACGACAACGGCGTCATACGCCACCGCGTGGATCGCATCGTCGGCGCTGAAAACGAAAGTGTAGGTACCCGGCGTACTCATTGTCGCGGTCGTGCTCGCTTGATTCGCGTTCGCAAGGGCGACACCAACTGGGCCGGAATACACCTTCCAAAGCAGCGCGGCTTTTCCGGAAGGATCATTCACGGCCGCGTTGAGCGAAATAGTTGCCGGCGCTTCGAGAAATTGGTCCGGTCCCGCATCGACCGCCGGCGCGCCGGGCGATCGCGGACCTTCCGCCGGGCCGGTGGTTTGGATCACCTCGAAATTGCTGATGGCGATTGTCGAGAGATGATCGAACGCGTTCGCGGCGAAGCGGTCGTCAGGACAAACCGAGACCGAGAAGAACCCGCCATTATCGGCCACGAGCGCTCCGTATTTTTTCAGCGCACGCAAGACGGCTTTCTCTTCAATCGTCCAGCTATCCGGAATGACGAAGCTGGATTTGAGACGCACGCGCTGGCCCATCGCCGGATAATTGACTGAGGTCGCCGGAATCGAAGAGGCGTAGTGCGTGGCCGGATAAATATATTCGCGCCGCGATTTCGCGACGACGATTCGCAACGCATGTTCCACCATGCCGCGCTCGCATTCATCGTAGCGAACGAGTGCGGGAAACATCGGCAGGCCGGCGGCGTCCCCGGATGTCCAGCCGGCTGGACGAAGCGCATTTGAATTGAGATTAAACTTCGCGCCGTTCGATGCTTGCCAGCCGGTGCTCGTTAATTTCGTCAGCCACGTTTCCCAGATCGAGCCGGCGCCCGGCGCCACCGCGATCGCGTGGCGATCGCCGCCGGTGTTGTTCACGTCCTGCTGCCATTGCTGCAAAGTCAGATTGCCGGTTCCGCGCGGCCAAGTCTCGACCGGCAGGTTCGTCGGGAATGGGAACCGGCCGTTCGGATAAGTGCCGCCATCCAGATCGGATTCATCGGGATAATTGAAAAACGGAACGGTGACGCGCGGCTGATTGTCCGGCACGAGCACGTAATTCATTTCATAAAACGGGCGAAGCGTGCGGCGATTCGCGCTCAGGTCGCTGGTGATTTGCGCAATCATCGCGTCGGAATTCGCCAGAAGCGGTCGCCGCGAGATATCTTCGTTCCACGGGTTATCGCGCGGCATGATCTGCATCGCGGCAATGATCGCATCCGCAGCCGCGGTATTGAAGAGAGTCGGGGTCGTGACGATCGGCGCCGGGCCAAGGATGCGGCCTTCCTGGTTAATCCGTTCGGCTTGGACAATGGGGATTAGCGCAAATAATAACAGGAGGCTGCGGCGCATCATCACCAATCAAACGCAGCAGCAATCAAGCCTCAAGGAGCGGCGGTTTGCAACCGCCGTCTTAATCGGCGGGCGGTTTGTAGACCGCCGCTCCTTGAAGCTGAGCGACGCTCGATTCCGCTACAGCCAGCGTCTCTTTTTGAAATAGACGATTTGGAAAATGGCGACGGCCAGCATCAAAATCCAACACCCGATGTAGCCGTAGGGATGAAAAAGCTCGGGCATGTTCCATGGCAGTTTTTTGCCATCTACTTCTCGTTGGAAATTCATCCCGTAAACGCCGGCGATAAAGGTCAACGGAATGAAAATCGAAGTGACCACCGTCAGAACTCGCATGATCTCATTGGTCCGGATGCCCACGGCGGAGAGATAGAGTTCCATCAGCCCCGACAAGACGTCGCGATAGCTCTCGACCAGATCCATCAGCTGGACGGTGTGATCGTAGCAATCGCGCAGATAAACTTTCGTCCCCTTCGTCACCAGCCCGCTCTCTTCGTGGATGAGAAAATTAACCAAATCCCGGACCGGCCAGATGAAGCGCCGGATGTGGGTCAGCGCCCGCTTGTGTCCGTGAAGATCGCCGACCGGGCTCGCGGCGGGAAGCTCGACAAGGTTGTCCTCGATCAAGTCGATCTTTGCTCCCACATTTTCGAGCACCGGATAATAATGATCGATAATCGAATCGAGCAGCGCATAGGCGAGATAATCCGCGCCCATTTTGCGAATCGTGCCGTTGGCCGCGCGAATCCGGGCGCGCACCGGCTCAAACACATCGAACTCCGCTTCCTCCTGGAGTGTGATCAGAAAATTCTTTCCCAAAAACATGCTGACCTGTTCGCCGCACATCGCTTTTCCATGATCCAGGTAGAGCATGTGCGCGACGATGAATAAGTAACCCTCGTACTGCTCGACCTTCGGGCGCTGGCCGGTATCGAGAACGTCTTCGAGCGCGAGCGGATGCAAATTAAAGCGGGAGCCGAGCGCGCGCAGAATATTGATGTCGCCCAGGCCATCGATGTTGATCCAGGTCACGCGCTGGTTATCGAGATGCGGCAGCAATTCCTCCTTCTCGGCGATGACGCGTTCCTCGAGATGCCCGCGATCGTATTCGATCAAGGTGACGACCGGGGCGCGGGCCACCTTCTGTTCGCGCGGCCGCAACGTCCCCGGTGATTCGCCGGGAATCGGATTACGTGTCCTGAACATGAAATCAGGGAAAAGGCTGGGCCGCGACCGCAGCGAGCACGACGTTTTTTCGCCGGCGCAATTCCATCACCCACAAGCCGACGATGGTCAGGACGTCGCTGATGAGGTGCGTCATTTGGGTGGAACTGACCGATGCGGGATTGAGCGTCGGTTCAAGAAGATCGCGAACGGGTTTGATCTCGGGCGCGGTCGAGCCCGAATCGGATTGTTTGATCGCGGCAACGGTGGCGTGGCGCTGCGTGGCCGTGGCTTTGATCGCATCGAGATTTTCATAAGCGAACAAGCCGAACAGAATCGAGACGATCAACGTAGTGAGCGCGGCCGGCAGTTTGCGCAAAGAGGAGAACGCAAGCAGACCGCCGACGATGACAACGTAAAGCGTCCAATAATTCTGCAGCGCGGTGGTTCGTTCGAAATAGAGCTGAATCAGATCGGTGTATTTCATAAGCGAATTTGATTATGGGGAAGCGCTCAGTTGAGGCGAGGAGAAACAGCGCTCGAGAACGCAGACAACGCTCCGACGACTTCGGGC
>JBEEHT010000074.1:0-23456 GCA_041167545.1 Verrucomicrobiota bacterium | reverse complement strand
AGACGCCAACTCCCACTCCAGGCCTCAACGCCTTACCCGAAGTCGAATTCGCCCGCCTCAGCCAGCGCGATCCCAACCCGCTGGGCCAAAAGGCGCTCGCCATCCATCCGGAACAATGGAAACACGGCGAGACCGAGCATTTCATTTATCATTTTGTCGACAGCTTCGTCGTGACGCCACTCGCCGTGGAAGCGGAGTTTCATTATCGCGTGGTGGCGAAAGAGCTCCGGCGCGAGCAACCCGCCGGTGATACCAAGTCCCACATTTATGTCTTCCAGCAGCCGGCCGATTGGCAGCAATTCCAAGCGTCGGGGAAGCTGGAGTCATGGACAGGCGGAATCCATTCGCAGGGAAGCCTGTTTATCCTGCGTAATCCCGCCTACAAATTCAGCGGCCCCGTTCTTGGCCACGAAATTTCTCATCTGGTTCTGCATCGTTTTTATCCCGACGGAATCCCGTGCTGGCTGGACGAAGGCTTTGCGCAATATATCTCGAAAGGGGCGCGGGCGAGTTACCAGCGGGCGCGCAATTACAACGCGAAGGCGCACTCGCAGGCGATCGCGGCCGACGAGCTGATTCCGTTGGCGAAATTGATCGAGATGACTTATCCGCCGTCCGATCGCGTCGAGACGTTTTACGACGAATCGGAAAGGCTGGTTCGTTTTCTCGCCGCGACTGACAAAGCGAATTTCCTCACCTTCCTCGACGCGCTCGCCCGTCATCAGCCGTTCGATTCTGCGCTGGCCCAGAGTTACAGCGGAAAATTTCCGACCTCGACGGAGCTGGAGGAAAAATTTCGCGAGTACGTTACGAAAGAGTTCGGAACTTCTTTGCAACAAGCGGGTGGCGGCTAAAATTGCCGTCATCGATGGCGAAAACCAAAGCTAGCCCGGCGGCTTCCCACATCCACGCGGTCGTGGGTTCCGACGAAAGCGAAGTCAAGCGCACGGCCGCGGAAATGGCGGCGCAATTGGCTCCGCCAGACGCGGGCGAATTCGGCCTGGAAGTGATTGATGCCTGCGCGGATAACGTGGATCAGGCTGTCTCGCGGATCAGGTCGGCGATTGAAGCGTTGCAAACGCTCCCCTTTTTCGGCGGTGGAAAACTGGTTTGGTTGAAGAATGCGAATTGTTTGGGGGACAGCGTCATTGGGCGTTCTGCCGCTGTTCAATCCGCGCTCGAGGACCTGGCGGAAATTCTCGAGAGCGGTCTGGGCGCGGACGTGACCCTGCTCATCAGCGCGACTGAAACCGACAAGCGGCGCTCGTTTTACAAAGCGCTGGCGAAACGCGCCGAAGTCCAGGTGATCGACCGGCTCGATTCGTCGCGCGCGGGCTGGGAAGAGGAAGCCACCGAGATCGTGCGGGGACGCGCGAAGAAACGCGGTCTCAATTTCAACGAGGAAGCGCTCGATCTCTTCGTCCTCCTGACCGGCGGCGATACGCGCCAGATCGAAAACGAGCTGGAGAAAATCGATCTGTATCTCGGGAACGGACAGCAGAAGCTGCGGGTTTCGACCGAGCAGGTGCGCGAGCTCGTGCCGCTTTCCCGTGCGGGCGTGATTTTCGAGCTGGGCAATGCGCTGGCCGCCTGCGATCTGGAGCGCGCGCTGATGCTGGTAAAGCGATTGCTCGATCAGGGCGAAACTGCGATCGGCATTCTGCTCGTCGCCATTCTCCCGACCATTCGAAATCTCTTGCTCGCGAAAGATCTCATCGAGCGCAATCGGATGGCGCGTCCGCACGCGCCCTTCAGTTTCATTTCCGCCCTAAATCGTTTGCCCGCCGAAGCGACTGAGCATCTGCCGCGCAAGAAAGACGGCTCGATTAACGGTTACGCGTTGGGGATTGCCGCGCAGCAAGCCCACCGGTTCGAGACCAAAAAACTCATCGCCGGCTTGGAAGCGTGTCTGGAGGCGAACCTGCGTTTGGTCAGCAGCCAGCTCGATCACGAACTGGTCCTGACGGAAATCGTCGTGAAGCTTCTCGCCTGCTGACAGGGACGCCGTTAAACCGTCTCGCCAGTCTGCTTGCGCGCCATCGGCCCAACCCACGGAATGTCCCATCGCACACCGCTGAATGCTTTCACCATCGCGATGATCATGACGACCAGGAGCCCCAGATGGACCAGCGCCGAAACGAAAACCCACAGCGCGGCGAAGATCGGCCCGGCAACGGGGATCGACCAAAAAATCACATGAAATACCCAGGAGATGATGTTGAAGAGAAACCAAACGCCGCCAAAAATAATCGATTGCATCGCATAGAACCGGACGAAGGCGTCGTGCTTTTCCAGGATGTAAAAAATCAAACCGCCAATCAGCGGAATGCACGCAAGAGCGGCGGCAACGTTGGACGGCAGTCCGGTTGAACCCGGAGTTGCGCTCGGCCCGGGGGATGGATTCGCGGACGGAAGAGGCGTCGGATCGACTGGAGCTGGCATACCCCAATGTAGAGGAACGCCAGGTCGGTTTGTCAAGGTAACTCGCGCCGGTGCTTTTCGCTTTCGCGCCACGGAGAGCGTCGGTACGATCGAGACCATTGTGAATCCGGTCAGCGTGAAAGCAGGTGAGCAGAGCTACGACGTCTTCGTTGGGTCGCGGTTGCTTGAAGAATCAGGCGCGCTCGCCTCTCAGAAACTCAAAGGACCCGCGTGCGCCGTCATCTCCGACGACAATGTTGCGCCGCTTTTTGCCCAGACGGTCATCGCCAGCCTAACGAGTGCTGGCTTCCAGCCGACCTTATTGACGATTCAGCCGGGTGAAGCTTCAAAAAACTTGGAGGAAGCCGGGAAGCTCTGCGACCGGATGATCGAGGCGGGATTGGATCGCACCGCCTTCGTCGTCGCGCTCGGCGGTGGAATGGTGGGCGACCTCGCGGGATTCGTGGCGGCGATTTATCACCGGGGGATTCCCTGCGTGCAGATGCCGACAACGCTGCTCGCGCAAGTGGACAGCTCAGTCGGTGGAAAAACCGGCGTAAACACCGTCGCAGGCAAGAACCTGATTGGGACCTGGCATCAGCCGGCGCTGGTGATATCGGACGTGGATGCGTTGGCCACATTGCCGCCGCGCGAATGGAAGCAGGGTTTCGCGGAGATCGTGAAGCATGCCGTCATTCGCGATGCGGAAATGTTTGAAGCGCTACAACGCTTCGATCGCAAAGAGTTGGCAGCTCTTATCCGCCGCAACGTCGAGATTAAAGCTGCAGTCGTCGCCGCCGACGAACACGAGACCACCGGCGAACGAGCGTTGCTCAATTTCGGCCACACGATCGGACACGCCATCGAACGGGCAGGGGATTACAACGATTTTCTCCACGGCGAAGCGGTCAGTCTCGGCATCGTCGCCGCATGCGAGATATCCGTGCGGGTAGCAGGCATGCCTGAAGCGGATAGAGCTCGAATCATCCAAACGTTAGAGGCCTTCGAACTGCCAATTCGATTGCCGTCAGATTTCCCGAAGGAAAAAATCCTGGAAGCGATTCGATTCGACAAAAAGTTTGCGCACGGACAAGTGCGGTTTGTCGTCGTGCCCGCCATCGGCTCCGCCCGTCTGGCCGCGGATGTGACGATGGAAGATATCGAAGCGGCAATCCGAAAACTTTAGGTGGATCGAGCGCTCCGCCGCTCGATGTTTGTCACTGCGGCTTCGCCGCCATTAATTAGCATCGCGCGACGGAGCGCGCGATCCACCTCGCGCTTCTCTGTAATATTCGACCAATCCCTCCACCACGCCGTCGACATACTCGCGATAAATGCTCGGGCGCTCGACGCCATCGATCGGCCGCGTTCCTTCATAATCTCCGGCCTGAATCCGCGCGAAAACTTCGTGGCTGTTCATGACGTACGGCTCGAAGTAAACGACCGGACATTGATAGAGCCGCGTCGCCACCAGATTGCGCGCGTAAACATAACCGCTCGTCCCGACTTTCGTGACGTTGTCGGTTGTGTACTGATAGGGCGGCAGTCCGGTCTTCTTTGCCATCGTGACCGCAGCCGTGTCCGCGAGTTTGATCTCTTCGTCGTAAGCGCGGCTCAACAGGCGGCGAAACATTTCGAACCGCACGTCATCGAATGCGAGCTCGGGCGGGAGGTACGAACCGTTCACGAGAAGGTGCAGATGATTTTTGTCGCTGAGCGTCGGATTGTGCTCGTCGCCCCAGGCCTCGGCATTGAAATGCAGGCAGAGGACAACGTCCGGCCGCAACCTGGAGTTAACGCGGCGCGCTCGCTGCCGAATTTCGCTCCCGCGATAAAAGAGGATTTCGCTTTGCCAGCGGACCGTTTGGTCTTTCAACGGATCATCCGGGCCGTCGAATTCTTCGCGCGGATTTTCATTTCCGCCCGCTTTCAAAACTTCGCGCGCGGCTTCCCGGAAATCCTTGGGGCGAAACGGCGTGACCGGTTCCGGCTTGTCGCGGACGAACGACACTCGGGCGCCGAGCGCGCGAAGTTTCACCGCTAGCATTTTGGCGACACGCAACGTCATCTCGCCTTCCTCGACGGGCGGCGCGTCACCCGATTTGAACCAGCGCTCTTCCATCTTCGCCCACTCGCCGCCGATGTGACCGGGATCGAGCGCGATCTTCAGTCCGGAAAGGATCCCGGTTTTCCTTTTGCGCGGTAGCGCGTGAGCGGACCGCCAACTTCGGGGAACGGCTTTGCGTTTCCGCTCGTCCGTCGCGAAACGCAGAGTGAGCCAGGTTTGGGCGTCGCGGTCGGTGAGGATGCAGGCCACATTCGGATCGACGCGAATCAAATCCTCGCTAATTCCATGCGTGCAATATACGCCGCGAAGCAACTGCTCGAATTCGTCGTGGGTGATTGTTTTCTGAAATTTCGCCAGTGCTTTCCAGTCAGGCGGTTCCGCGATCGGAGTGCTGAGGTGATCGGCGGCGAAAATGGAAGACGAAAAGACGAAGAGGAGGATTCGGAGATGACGAAGGCGAAAGATCACGGTTTGGATTTCCGGCTGTTCAATACGATGCTCGGCGAATGCTGACGATTCTTTTTCTGGGCGACGTGGTCGGCGAGCCGGGCCGCAACGCCGTCATCGCGCAGCTACCTCGCCTGAAGGAATCGCACGCCGTCGATTTCGTGATCGTCAATGGCGAGAATGCGGCCGGCGGCCGGGGGATTACGCCGAAGATCACGATCGATCTTCTGCGCGCGGGTGTCTCCGTTATCACGACGGGCGATCATATCTGGGACCAGAAGGAAATAATCTCGTTCATCGACACAGAGCCGCGCTTGTTGCGTCCGATAAATTATCCGGCAGGCGCGCCGGGCAGCGGATCCATTGTTCTCGAGACCGCGAAAGGCAAAGTGGGCGTGATCAGCGTCCAGATGCGGACCTTCATGCAGCCGATTCTCGAGAACCCGTTTCCGGCGGTCGAGACGGTCGTCGCGGCGATGCGGCAACAAACCCCCATGATTTTCGTGGACGCGCACGGTGAGACAACGAGCGAGAAGATCGCGGTCGGCCGTTTTCTGGACGGAAAGGTTTCGGCCGTGATCGGGACCCACACGCATGTCCAGACCGCCGACGAACAGATTTTCCCGGGAGGCACGGCGTTTCTCTGCGATGCCGGAATGTGCGGTCCCGCCAGTTCGATTCTCGGGCGCGCGGTCGATCCAATCGTGCGGCGCTTTATTTCGAATCTGCCGGCGCCGTTTCCGGTGGCGCGAGGCGATGTCCGCCTTTGCGGCGTGCTCGTTTCGATCGACGAATCGACTGGCCGCGCGCTGAGTATTACGCGCGTCAACGAACTGATTCCGGAGACGCCCGCTCCGTCGACTGAAGCGTAAGGGTTCAATCGCGCCGCTCCGGCTGTTGCTTCGATCTTCCGGCAGGCGAAGGCCAGGACCGCGAGCAGAGCCGAAACCATTCGGGAGATGCAAGCGCTGCAACCGTCGCCGGTATCAATGCCATTAAAATCGCGACCGGTCTTTCGCGCTCTGTCCCTGCTTTGGAGTCGAATGGGCCCCGCTCGCTTCTACATCCTCACGGCTGCGACTTTGCTTTTGGTTCTGGCCGCTATCGGGGTCGCGCATCTTGTTTCGTCCGGCGCAGCGCCTCGTTCGAAACAATCTGATTCTCCAGTTTCGCTCTCGGCGCCGAAGGATGCGGCGATCGCAATAACAGAAATCGGTTCCACGGAAACGACAGGTCGCAACGGCCAAAGGAACGTCGCGGTTAAGATCGGTGTCGCGCCGCGCCCGCAGACCAGCAAAGGCGAAGTCGAGATTCGCGTTCTGTTTTTCGACGTGACCCCTAACGGCGAGATGCGACCCACGGACGCGGAGGTGAATTACGAATGGTTGACGCCCGTGCGCGACTGGACGGATCCGACTCCGAAATATCTGGTCGCGACTTATTTCGGTGCGGGAACGGCGCGAAGATCAACAGAGAAACTTCGCTACGGCGGATTTGTGGCGCGGGTTTATTTCGATGGCCGATTGCAAGCGGAGCGATCCGAACCCAAGGGGCTTATCACGGCGTTGCGAAACGCAGTGGCGCCATCCGTGTCACCTGCTGCGGTGCTGCAGAGCCAGGCGCCCATCACCGTCGCTTCTCCATCGCCAGTTCACGCCAATCGGGAAGATTCGTCAGCGGTGCCCTATGCAAGTCCGGTTCCTGACAAACCCGGTTTTGTTTACAGTCCGCACAATCCGAAGTTTGTCATCGACGTTCGCGGATTCCCGCCGGGGACGGAGGTGAACGACCCGAATACCGGCAAGCCTTTTAAGGTGCCGTAGCAGCTGCAATTATTCCTGCACCGCCGCGGCGCTCTTCTCCGCGGTTTCGTCGTCCGCGTCATCCGCTTGCACGGAGAACCGGCGTTTTCTGCGCGCGGCGGGCAAGGGCGATAAAGTCATCGTCACGTTGCGCCCGGCGATCTTCGGTTCCATTTCCACCTGCGACATTCCGGCAAGATCGTCGCGCACTTTTTCCATCAACTGCATCCCAAATTCCTGGTGCGCCATTTCGCGGCCGCGGAATTGCAGTTGCACGCGCACCTTATTTCCTTTGTCGAGAAATCCTTCGCCGTGCCGGATCTTCGTCAGATAATCGTGATCGTCGATGTTCACCCGGAACTTGATTTCCTTCAGCTTCGTCCCTGAAGTTTTCTTCTCCTTTTCCTGCTTCGAGATGTCGTACCGGAACTTCCCGAAATCGACGATCTTGCAGACCGGCGGATTGGCAGTAGGCGCGACTTCGACCAGGTCGAGGCCGAGACTTTGAGCTTTGCGCAACGCGTCCGAAAGCTTCATGACGCCGAGTTGCTCGCTGGTGGATCCGAGGATGACCCGCACTTCGCGGGCGCGAATCCGACCGTTTACACGAATTTGTGGTTGCAGATTAAATCAAAGCTCCTGACCGGCGACTCGGGAAGTGAACCGCGACGCCATATGTAATTTTCCCGCATTTTCCAGGCATCATGGCTGACGACCGAAACACTTCTGCCTCATCGCGGTTGCGGACCTCGCGGTGACGAGCCTGCTTTTCGCAAGCCGACTGGAAGTAGTAAGCAACAATCGGGCGGTAGCAAGGCTAATCTACTCGATCAGGCCGGCACCAATGGCTCGAGCCGCACGACGTGCAAAGGGGAGATCGAATCGTAACGCGCCGGAATGTCGTCGGTGAGATTGACGACGGGTCGCGCAATCAACAGCGCGATTCGGGTAAGCATCGCCATTTCCGGATGATTCACATCGAGATGTTTGCCGTCGCTAGTGTGCACGCGAAACGGAACGAATGGCGTGGCTCGCAGATGTTGGTTAATCTCCAGGGGATTCATTGCCTCAATCTTAGTCGATTTGGGCCGCCTTCTCAACGCGGAATCACGCCGACGGCGGCTCGCCGAAATGGGCGGAGTGCGCGGCGTAGGCGGCGAGATCATCGAGCATCGCGTCGATCGTGGCCGCAATCGGTTCGAGCTTGGCGAAGCCGGAGAAAATCGCGCGATCGCCGATCTCGCTATCGACGACGAAGGTCGGCCGTTGCGTGACCTGGAGCGCGTGAAATTCCGCGGTGCTCGCCCGCGCGCGGGCTTCGACCTCGGGCGAACGCGCGCGGTCGAGCAATTTCGTTTTGTCGAGACCGGCTGCCTGCGCGCCGATTTCCGCCGCGAGCTCCCAGTTGTTGGTCTTTAACCCCTCGCGCTCAGTCGCATCGGCCAGCGCCATTCGCACGCGATCGTCCGTCACGCCGAAGTCTCGCGCGGCTTCCGCCACGAGATTGGGCGCCAGACATTCCTGGATATCTGGCTCGAACCAACCCGGCTTGAGCATGAAAGGTGAGCGCATCATCATCCCGCTGCGCCGATAAAACCATTCCGCTTGCTCGATCGATTTTGGAAAACCAGAGGCATCCATTAACGCGATCTTCCAAACGAAATCGACGCGGTCCGCGTAGCGTTTCTTCAATTCCTCCCAGGCCGGTTGCGCCCAGAAACACCAGGAGGAAATCACGTCGAGGTACATGGTTACTTTCAGCGTCATCGTCCTGGCTCCGCGTGGATGGTTAATCTGCTTGTCATGGTGAATTGAACGTCCAACGTCCAACGTTCAACGTCCAACGCTCAATGGAAGAGGCGGGCGTGAGTTGACCGCGCCAGATGATCGATCTCAATCACATCCTTCTCTTCATCGCGTGCATCTCGCCGCTGGTCCTGCTCGGCCAGACCTGGCGCCGCGGTGGATTGCAACGCGCCTGGCGGCTGGCGGCTTTCGCGGTGCTGATCGTCACCGGCGTTGCATGGTTGATAACGCCCGAAACGGCGGGATTCGTCGGCGGTGGAGCGTGGCTGGCTTTGCTGTTCCTGCCCGCGGTCGCGTTGCGAAAGGCGGCAGAGCTTGCTTCGCAGCAACGTTTCGCGCCGGCCCGGCGACTTACCCGCGCGCTTTGGTTTTTGCATCCCGCTGGTGCCTTGCAGGCCGAAGCCGAATTGCTGCGCGCTCTCGAGATGGCGGAACGCGGCGACATTTCTTCGGCGCTTTCGATCCTCGGACCGTTGCGGAACAACGACACGAATGTCGGTCGCCAAGCGACCGCTCAATCCTTTCGACTGCGCGGCGAATGGATCAACCTGGCGGGATGGGTCCGCAGCGAAATTCCGCCGGACGTGCGGCAGACGGATTTCGCTTTGCTGCCGGTTTATTTTCGCGCGCTCGGCGAGACCGATTCGCGGAACGAACTCGTCATCGAGTTCGCGACCATGGCGAGCACGCTGACGCGCGCGCAACAACCGGCCTGGAGCTACCACTCCAGTTTACTGCCGGTCATGGCGTTTTGCGGTCGTCTCCCCGCCCTTGCGAATTTGCTCGAGAATAAACTCCGGAAACTTCCGCGCGATCTCGTCGAATTCTGGATGGCTACGGGCGAACTTGCAGCTGGTGAAATTTCCGCGGGGCGCGCGCGCTTGGAGAAATTGCACGCGACAACGACAGACCAATTACTGCGCACAGAAGCGGCGCAGCGTCTGGCAGCGGCGAATGCGATCGCGGCTACGCCGCTCGCCCCATCCGCCGCGGCCCTTCTTTCACGCATCGAGCTCAGCGATCGGCCGTCATCGGGCGTGTTCGGATCGGAGACAACGAAGCCGACGACTGCGGTGCTCATTTTCATCGGACTCAACGTCGGCATGTTCCTGCTCGAAGTGGCGATGGGCGGTTCGACCAACCCGCGGACGTTGCACCGGCTCGGCGCGTTGGAGCCGTGGGCGGTCCGATTGGGTGGTGAATACTGGCGGCTGCTCACATCCCTTTTCCTCCATTATGGGGCGCTCCATCTCCTCTTTAATGTGTATGCGCTCTTCATCATCGGCCCGGGTTTGGAGCGGCTTCTCGGCTCGGTTCGTTTCGGGTTTTGCTATTTGCTCTCCGGCCTCGGGTCTTGTCTCGGCGTGCTGCTCTGGCGCGGCCTCGATCTCAGCCGCTACGAACAACTCGTGGGCGCGTCGGGTTGCGTCATGGGAATCGTGGGTGTGTGGGCCGGCTTTCTTTTGCGGCACCGCCATCAGCCTATGGCCGGCCGGCGCTTGAAAAATATCCTGCTGATCGTTGCGATCCAAACCGCTTTCGATCTTTCAACGCCGCAAGTCAGCATGGCATCACACCTGAGCGGGTTGCTGAGCGGCGTCGCCCTCGGGTTGCTGGTAAGGCCGCGAACGGTCGAGTAACTCAAGGAGCGGCGGTCTCCAGTCCGCCGTTTTCTGAGGGCGGTTCGGAAAGCGCCCCTCCTTGGCGACACAAACAGCCGACGAACCATGGAATGCTTGATGCTAAAGTTTTTCCTGTCAGATTCACGATTCGTTTTTATCGGGCCGCTTCACACGCTCCATGCCGACCTATCACACGTATAACGTGATCCCCACGCTGCCGGCCGCGCTCGAGCCGTTGCGGGAAATGGTCTTCAATCTCTGGTGGACCTGGGAGCCTTCCGCGCGCCGTCTTTTCCGCCATCTCGATCCCGACCTGTGGAATCGGACGAACCATAATCCGCTTCGCATGCTCCAGCTCTCGCGGCAGGCCCGGCTCGTCGAAGTATCGCAGGACAAAAATTTTCTCCGTGAACTGAAGGAAGCGCACGACGCCTTCCGGCATTATCTCGCGCGAAAAGATACTTATGGGAAAACCGGCAGCGGCAACGCGATCGAGAAACCGGTCGCCTATTTCTCCGCGGAGTTTGGCTTCCACGAGTCGATCCCGAATTACTCGGGCGGCCTTGGCATTCTCGCGGGAGACCACTGCAAGTCGGCCAGCGATCTTGACCTGAATTTCGTCGCGATCGGATTGCTTTACCGGCACGGCTATTTCAAACAGGAAATCGACAAGGACGGGCTCCAACACGCCGTCAACCTGAACCAGAATTTTCATCACCTGCCGATCAAGGAAGTGCGGAAGGACGATCAGAATCTGCTCGTTTCCGTGCGGCTGCTGGATCGCGAAGTGCACGCAAAGATCTGGGAGCTGCACGTCGGGCGCATCAATCTTTATCTGCTCGACACCGATATCGCGGAGAACAGCGCGGAAGATCGCCGCATCACGGCCGAGCTTTACGGCGGCGACCTCGAAATGCGCATCCGGCAGGAAATCGTGCTCGGGATCGGCGGAGTAAAAGCGCTCACCGCGCTCGGGATCGACGCAGAGGTTTTCCACATGAACGAGGGGCATTCGGCGTTCCTCGCCCTCGAACGGATCCGGCTCAACGTGGCCGAGAAGAAACTCGATTTCTATTCCGCCCTCCAGCTCGTCGCCTCAGCGAATGTTTTCACGACGCACACACCCGTCCCCGCCGGCAACGATGCGTTTCCGCGCGAAATGATGAGGCGATACTTTCGTGAGTTCGCGGCGCAGCTCCAAATTCCGTTTGAAGAATTCTTCCGGCTCGGCCAGACGAGCGTGAATCCGCAGGACGCCTTCAGCATGACGGTCCTGGCATTGCGCGTCAGCCGGCATTCAAACGGCGTGAGCAAATTGCACGGCGACGTCAGCCGATCGCTCTGGAAAGATGTCTGGGCCGGCGTGCCCGGCCACGAGGTGCCTGTGACCAGCATCACCAACGGCGTCCACACGAAAACGTGGATGGCGCCGGAGTTCTCCGCGCTCTATCAAAAATATCTCGGCGACTGGGAGGAACATCTTACCGACCCGGATTTTTGGCGGCGCGTGACCGACATTCCCGACGCGCAGCTCTGGGAAACCCATCAGAAATTGAAGCTGCGCCTGGTTGAATTCGTGCGCGACCGGGTGCGGGTGGCGCGTGAGCGTTCGGGCGAATCGCCGGAGTCCATCCGGAGCGTCAACCGCATTCTCGATCCGGAAATTCTCACCATCGGTTTCGCGCGGCGCTTCGCGACCTACAAGCGCGGCGCGCTGCTCTTCAGCGACCAGGAACGGTTGAAGCGTTTGCTGAACGACGAAACTCGTCCCGTGCAATTCATCTTCGCCGGCAAATCGCATCCGCAAGATGAAGGCGGCAAAGCGCTGATCCAGCAGGTTTATAAATTCAGCCGCGAACGCGGTTTCGAAAATCGCATGGTCTTCGTGGAAGATTACGACACCTACATCGCGCGCCGGCTCGTGCAGGGCGTCGATTTATGGCTGAACAATCCGCTGCGTCCGCTGGAAGCGAGCGGCACGAGCGGAATGAAATTGCCGCCGAATGGCGGATTGAATTTGAGCGTGCTCGATGGCTGGTGGTGCGAGAGCTACAACGGCAATAACGGCTGGGCCATCGGCGCGGAGATCAACGGCGGCTCCGTCGATTTCCAGAGCGAAGTGGATGCGGGCAGTCTCTATCAATTGCTCGAGAACCAGATCATCCCGCTTTATTACGCGAAGCCCGACGGGAAACTGCCGCTCGCCTGGCTGCAGTTGATGCGCGAATCGATCCGAAGCATTACGCCGATCTTCAACACTCACCGGATGGTGAAGGAATATACCGAACGTCTCTACGTGCCGGCGGCGAAAGCGCACAAGGAATTCGCGCGCGACGAATGCGCCGCCGCCACGGGCCTGAGCAAATGGAAAGCGCAAATGCGCAAGGATTGGCCGCAGGTCAGCATCCTCGAAGTGCAGGTCGGCAACACTGATCGGCAAAACATCCAGGTAGGCGAAGCGCTGCAAGTTTCGGCGAAAGTTCATCTCGGCGCGGTCGCGCCGGATCATGTGCGGGTGGAGGCGTACCACGGGGAAGCCGACAATGGCGGGATCAAAAATCCGACCGTCACCGTTCTCGACGGAAGCTCGCCCGCGGAAGGCGAGGGGAACTACATATACCAGGGCGCTGTGCCCGCATCGGACAGCGGCACGTACGGTTTCAGCGTCCGCGTCGTCCCGATTCATCCGCATCTCATGCAAACACATGAGCTGCGCTTGATCACCTGGTCGTAGTTACGCGTGCAACGTTGTCATCCCGAGGCTGGCGAAGCGCGCCGAGGGACCCCGCAGGCGGTCTTACTGTTAAGGTGATATTTGAGGCATCTTCGGAAAGCAGCGCCTGCCCTTCGCTTGCGTGATCGGTATTGCAACTGGGAGGTCCCTCGCCGTCTGCGCGGTTCGGGATGACAGCCTATGATCGAGCGAGCTGCTGAAAAAAATCCCCGAAATTAGTGTCGGCGTTCATTAATTCATTCAGCGCCTCAAGGCGCTCGCCACCGGCCGGCTCAGGCAAGCGGACAACCTGAACGTGCTTCCCATTTCTGAAGGCAATCTCGTCCCATTGAATCGAGGCGATGGCGTCGTTGAATCGCGCCACGGAACGGCCGCGGAAAAAGGCGCGCGTGGTTTCCGGCGGCGAAAAAATCGCGGCTTTGATTTCCTCTTCGGTGACGATCGTGCGCATCGAGCCCTGCCGCACCAGCTCATAAAACAACCCGTGGTCCGGCTGGATGTTGTGATATTCCAAGTCGATCGCCTGGAGCCATGGATCGCTCCACGAAAGCTTTTCTTCCTCTCGAAAAGCTGCGAGCAGGAATTTCTTCGCCACCCAATCGATCCGGTCGCGCGTCAGAGCGACATCGCGTTCGAGATCGTTCAGCGCCGTTTCCCATTCGCTCAGCAGCCAGAGCGTCTCGTCGTCGTTGTGTCCAATCTTTTGCGCCGCCTTTAGATAGAGCCGCTGCACATCGATCGCGGAAATCTTTCGTCCGTCGCTCAGCTCGATGATCCAATGATAATCCTGATCGCGGCTGATCGATTTCGTCGCGCCGACAGGTTGCGCGATTTCGATCTGCGGCGCTTCGCCGCGCTCGATCAAGTCGAGCACCAGCGCCGTCGTTCCCATCTTCAGCGCCGTCGCCCATTCGCTCATGTTGGAGTCGCCCAGGATGACATGAAATCGCCGGTAGCTGCTCGGCTCCGCGTGCGGTTCGTCGCGGGTATTCACAAGTGGGCGTTTGTTCATCGTATCGATGCTGACCAGCGCGCTGAAGAAGTCCGCGCGTTGCGAAATCTGGAACACACCTGGTTGGCCCGCTGCGCTCTCGCCTTCGATTCCGATTTTTCCCGCGCCGGCGAAAATCTGCCGCGTGATCAGGAACGGCAGCACATCCGCCACGAGCCGATCCCACGGCACGTCGCGGCGCATCAGATAATTATCGTGGCAACCGTAGCTGTGCCCGACAAAATCCGTGTTGTTCTTGTAGAGACGCACCTCCTGCCCGGCGGGCAGTTTCAGATTTCTGCGACGCGCGCATTCCGCCAGGATTCGCTCGCCTGCTTTCTCGTGCGCCACCAATTCCCGCAGCGTCGTGCATTCCGGCGTCGAGTATTCCGGGTGCGCGTGATCGTTGTAAAAACGCGCGCCGTTCGAAAGGACGAGGTCGCTTTTGATTTCCTCGAAACTCAGCGGCCGGCGCCGGTCGATCTCGTAATAGGCGGATTCATCCGTGTCCTGCAGCAACTCCGGGGCGCGAAAGCCGCGCGCATCGCGATGGGGATCTTCCAGTCGATAATCCCACTTCATGTGGGCCCCGTGCTCGGTGTAGGAACGGACGAGCTCAATCGATTCGGCGACCACGTCCACCGAATCCGCCCCCTGAATCGTGATCCCGCATTCCGTCTCGAGTCCGAACACCCTTTTCATCGCCGGTTTAATGTAGAGGCGCTTGTGCCAAGCGCCTATCCTACAGTCAGGCACTCGCCGCGGCGAGCGCCTCTACAACCAAGCGCGCTACATCGTCGCGACAATCAACCGCCAGGCGATGCCGCCTTGCGTCAGGGAATGTTGATGATGGCTCTGCGGCGGCAACGGATCGCCGGCTGTCGAGATAATCTCGCTGCCACAGCCCTGACATTTGTAGATGCCTGACTGCGGGGTCACTGCTCCCGGCGGATGGGCGGGATCAAACATGGGGTGAGACAGATTCGTCAGGTAATGAGAGTACTTGTATTGCGCCATCTAGCCCCTGCAGTTCCGTGGGATTCTCTCCGCAGGAACAGGAATCCGTAAAGTGGGAGAATTCCTACAGCCCGGGCGATCTGGTCCTCCGCCGCGACAGGTGACGATCCCAAATAAAATTCGCGAACTTCGCCTCGTGGACCTCGTAACTAGCAGCAGACTCATGTCCCTCAATCCCTCCTCCGGTCAAACCGCGCCCGACCTGCGCGCGCCGCTCCATGCGCTGGTGGTTGTCGCCCCCGATGGCCGCATCCAATTCGCCACCGAGCGCGCGCACTCCTGGCTGCGCGAATTCTCATTCTCCCCATCGGATCGCTTGCCGCCGGCTGTGGCCGATTGGCTGGAAGAAGCCATGCCTTCGAGCCGGCTCTCTCGATTCATTGTGGATCGGCCGGGAATCCGCCTCTCGATCCAGATCCTCTTCCGGGAAACGGGATCCGTTTGCCTGCTTCTGGAGCAGGAAGCGGAAAGGCGCCGGAGCAACGGCGCTGGCGGACTTCTCACTCGACGTCAAACCGAAGTCCTCTCCTGGGTCGCCCGCGGCAAGACCAACGCCGAGATCGCGGCGATTCTGAGATTGAAAACGGGAACGATCGGTAAATATCTCGAGCGGATATTTCCCAAACTCGGCGTCGAAAATCGCACCGCCGCGGCGAGCTTCGTTCTCGGGACGAACAAGACGACCTAGGCCAATTGCAACGACGCCGCCCCGCGACCAGCCCGAGTACCGGTGGCAAAACAACCTTGGAGGAGATAGCCGCCGGTCGGCGCTTCCCAATCGATCATTTCGCCGGCAACAAAAATGCCGGGGAGCTTTCGTAGCATCAGGTTCTGGTCGAGTTCGGCCCAGGGCACCCCGCCAGCGGATGAGATCGCTTCGGCGATCGGACGCGGGCCGCACAATGGCAGGACAAAATTTTTGACGCGACCGAGCAGTTCTTCGCGATCTTCAGTTGGCGAAATGGTTTCGAGCAACGCCACGGCGCCGGCGCTCAACTTCCAGGCGCGAAACCATTCGCGCGCGTCGTGCAGGTTCGCGATGCGCTCGCGCAGAGTCTCGACGGTGAGCTGCGGTTTGAAATCGATCGCGACGGATGGCTCGCTCATCCCGCGGAGCGTGCGACCCAGACGATAAATTGCGCCGCCTTCGAGTCCGTGCGCCGTGATGAGCAACTCGCCCGAGACCGATTCCTCGCCGGCGCGGACCGTGAGATTTTTCAGAGGCAATCCTTCAGCGCGCGCGAGCAGAGCCGGCGGCCAATCGACTTCCCAGCCACAGTTAGCTGGTTGCCACGGAGTGATCTCTATTCCATGAGCGGCGAGGATCGCCGGCCACGCGCCGTCCGATCCGGTTTCCGGCCACGAAGCGCCGCCGAGTGCGAGCACGATCGCGTCGGCGTCGGCGGTGAAGTTGCCGGTCGCCTTTTTCACAAGGAAAGGCGATATCGAAATCGCCTCGTTTTTCTGCATCGGCGGTTTGGAAACCGCCGCTCCTTGGAGTTGAAATTCGGCGCGCCAAGTGTTGGCTTCGCGCGCGAGTCCGACGAAGCGCGCGCCGGTCCGGAACTGGACGCCGCTCGCGCGGAGACGTCGCAGCCACGCGCTCAAAAGCCCGGCAGCTTTTTGTCCGCGCGGAAAGACGCGGCCACTCGTGCCCACGTAGGTTTCGACGCCGAGGTCCCCGGCCCAGGCGCGGAGATCATCGGGTCCGAAGTTTTCCAGCAAATCGCGCCAGCGCTCCGGTTCGTCGACGTAACGGGCCGGGAAATTTTCCGCCGGTTCGCCATGCGTGAGATTGAGTCCGCCGCGGCCGGCCACGAGAAATTTCCGGCCGACCGAGCGCTGCCCATCGCAGACCGTCACGCGAGAGCCGGCGGCATTAGCGACTTCCGCCGCGCGGAGCCCGGCAGGGCCGCCGCCAATAACCAGCACAGAGTTCACGCGCATCGCAGGATTGTAGCGCAGTTGTTGTCATCCCGAGCCGCGAAGACGGCGAGGGACCTCGCAAGCGCTCTACCGCTTCCGCGCCGCGACAGGCGTATACGTCGGGTGATGCGTAATGTTTCGCGATAGCGCAAATTTCAGTTGTGAGGTCCTTCGGCGCGCTTCGCCTGCCTCAGGATGACCCGCTGAACGATCACCGCATCACCTGATCGATCGATGTCGAATCATCGAGCAGGATCCACTCGACGATCGAAAGCGGCAGACTGCCGTTCTTGATCAGATCGTCGTGAAATTGTCCGAGCCGAAAGTTCGCTCCGGCTTTGTCGCGGTAGCGGCCGAGCAAATTCATGATCTGCCATTTCCCCACGATATAGCTGATCTTCTGCGTCGGACTCGAGGCCGCGCCCGCCGCTTCCCCTTCGGCCGCTTCTCGATCCAGTCCGCCCGCTTCCATGAAATATTGGACGGCCTGCTCGAAGCTCCACTTGCCGGTGTGTAAATTCACGTCCACGCCGATTCGTGCCGAGCGATAACGCGAGAGCCGCAGGATCTGACCCTGCGCCGCCGAGTTGTCCGGGTAAAGTCCGGTGCGCATCAGCATCTCCTCGCCGTAGAGCGCCCAGCCTTCGACGAAGACGCCGTCGCCGTGCTGCCGCCGGATCTCATTCGGAAGATGGTTCGCGATCGAGAGCTGCATGAAATGGCCGGGAATGCCTTCATGGCCCAGGATCGGACGCGGGTCCTCGATCGCCGCGCGGATGTAGAAGTTCTTCGATTGCGGATCGTAGGTCGGAATGAAATAGAAGCCGGTCGGATCCTTATCGTAAACGCCGGGCGGATTCATGAAGCCGCCGGGACTGGTCGGCTTGAACGCTTCCGGCAACTGCCGGATCTCGAAACGGCCGAGATAATCCGGCACCGTCACGAGCTTGTGCTCTTTCAGGAAATTAATCATCTCCTGTTCGCGGCTCTCATATGCCTTCAGGAAAGACGCCTGGTCCGGCGGAATGTCTTTGCTCCGGGACGGATTCGGATCGGCGAGGGAAGGATCGGGCAGGAGCGATTCGAGCGCCCGGTAACGCGCCAGCTCGGCGCGTCCGAGCATTTCCACCTGCGCGGCGTCGAGCGGAAGCAGCAGGATGTGCTTCAGATAATAATTGTAATTCGCCACTCCCATTGGGACGAAGGCGGCCATCGTAGGAAGGCGTTTTTCCAGGCGATCGGCGAACCCATGAATGGCGACGAGGGCCGCATCGCGCGCCTTCACCAGATCGTCGCGTTCGTTAGGCGCGAGATCGCGCGCCAGCGTCATGAGGCTGTCTTTAAAGAGCGGATCGATCGCGCGCGCGGAATCGATCGCGAGCTGCGCGTAAAGTTTTACCGGCTTCTCCAGGTTGCGTTCGCCTTGCGCGAGCATCGCCGGCATTTGCCGCAGGCGCGCAGTCGCCGCGAGCACGCGGTTCCGCGGCGTGTCGTACTCCTTTTTCAGGAGCGAGAAAATCCCGTTCGAGCATTCGCCCACGTAAACCTGAGGATCTGTTTTTTCCGATTGCAGGACACGATTGCCGAAGTCGAATCCCTCCAGTTGAGCGCGGAAGAGCATCCAATCGATGCGGTCGTCCTTCGCCCATTTCGCCGCCGGCATCGCCCGGACTTGGTCGAGTAATTTGCGGACATGCTGAGCGCGTTCCGTAATTTTGGCTGCGGAATAGTCGGTGAGCCGGTTATCCCAGGTATGGAGGCCGGAGTCGCTGCTGCCGACCGGATAATTTTCGTTTCGCCACGCGTAGAATTCATCGGCCATCTTGCGAAGCGCGGTGCTCTCGGCATTGGCCGGCGTTGATTTTGTGATCAGCGCCTTGTTGGAAACGTCGCTTCTCGGTTCCGGCGTCGGTTGGGCGAGCAAGGTTGCCGCCGTGAATACAGCCAGTGCGATGATCGATCTCATAGCGCCGATGCTAGTCACAAGGAGCGGCGGTTTACAAACCGCCGTTTTGTTTAAGCCGGCGATTTGGAAATCGCCGCTCCTTAAAGGTTTTCCTAGATCACCCCGCCGCGCGCCGTCTTCGCATTGCCGTCGCGCCGCACGGGCGAAATCTTCACGACGTTCTCCGGATCGAAATCGATCAGCTTGAACCAATCCTCGGTCATGTCGGTCGGCGGGAAGATGTCGTTCTCCGTAAACTCAGCCACGAACGACTGCTGCAAATCGTTTTCGCTGATTCCTTCGTTTTCCTGGGTGGCGATGGCCCGTTTGATCGCCAATCCCTTCGCCCGTTCCACAACCGACGCGATGATCGCGCCGCTCAGCAGATCGCTTCGGTAAAGCGTCTCCTTGCGGCCGCTTCGCAACGTGATTTCGAGAAACTTGTTTTCCTCGCGCCGAGCGAACTGCACTTCCAGAATCCGGTCGATCAGCCGGTCGATCGCGGCGCCAATGTTGCCCGCTTCCTTCGCCAGCGCGCCATCGTAAGGCAGGTCGTTCGTGAGATAAATCCGGTAAATTTCCCGCGCGCCCTCTTTGTTCGGCCGGTTCACTTTGATTTTCCGGTCGATCCGGCCCGGCCGCAGAATCGCCGGGTCGATCAGGTCCGCGCGATTCGAAGCCAGAATGATCACGACATCGTGGAGCGAATCGATCCCGTCCATCTCCGAGCAAAACATCGGCACGAGCGTCGAGAGAATGTTCGAGTAGCGCGAGGCGCGGCGGGTGCCGAGAATACTCTCCGCTTCGTCGATGAACAAAAACGGGAGATAACCTTCGCGGCGTTTCTCGCGCGCGGTCGAAAAGATCTCGCGGACGATCCGCTCCGATTCACCGACCCACATGTTCAGGATCTCGGGCCCTTTGACGTGCATGAAGTATTCCTTCATTTCCTCGCCGCTTTTTTCCCGGAGCTGTTTGGTCAGATTGTAGGCGGTCGCCTTGCCGATAAGCGTCTTGCCGCAGCCCGGCGGGCCGTAAAGCAGAAAACCTTTTGGCGTCGCGTGCTGGAATTTTTGGAAAAGCTCGCCGTGGATCAACGGCAGCTCGATCGCATCCTTGATCGCCTGCAACGCCTGGTCCTGGCCGCCGACTTTTTCCCACGGCAGTTCGGGCACGTCGTCGAGGTAATGTTCGCGAGATTGCGGGTGCGTGAGAACCTCGAGCGCCACCCGGTAATTCGGATCGACCCGCACTTCGTCGCCGGATTTGAGCGTGGCCTTCATCAATTCGGCGGAGCGCTGGAGGATCAACGATTGCAGGCCGTGCTCCGAACCAACCCGAAGCCTGTCCTCGCCGAGTACCTCAGTAATTTTCGTGACCGGTCCCGCCGTTTCGAAGCCGAGATCGCCGACGATCACGTAGGCTTCGTTCACCAAAACGCGCGTGCCTTTCTTGAGCTTCGCCAGGCTGATTCGTGGATCGACGTTGCAATAATAGTCCGCGCCGCCTACGACGATGTGCGCTGTGTCCTTCGCCGGATTGCTTAGATACGTGCCGATGCGATTGGCCGGCGAGGTGACCTTCTTGATCACTTCCTCGAGTTTCTCGATCATCTGGCGCGCTTCGCCGATGGTTTCTTCCTGCGCCGCGATTTCCGAGCGCACGATATACAATTCCCGCCGATGCCGATGCTCCGGCGGAATGGAAGCGACCACGAGATCGAACGCTTCGAGCAAGCTCAGCTCGCGCTTGCCCGCGGGCTCGTCGTTTTCGGATTCCTTGTTGCGCTCTTCGTCCATGCCTAAGGCTGCTCGATTATAAGCTGCGCGCGGCCTCCCGCAAACTCGTGGCGGAAAATCGGAAATGGAGGGTCGAGCTCCCGCGAGACCGCGGCGTCGCGGAGCTCCGCCCTCCAGAGAATCGCGGCGTCGCAGATCTCCGCCCTCCATTTCAAAAAGAGGTTGAAGGCGCGGAGGGCGCGACCTAACCTGCATCGCTTTTCGCGAGGAGTCTTAGCTCAATTGGTTAGAGCGCCGCCCTGTCACGGCGGAGGTTGCGGGTTCGAGCCCCGTAGACTCCGGATCAAAATTTCCTCTATCTCTTTGAATTTCAGTCTGCGCGTTCGCCAAGCGAAACCAGTTGGTTGAGAGTTCCGGCTCATGAGAAAACTCGGGCTCACTGCCATCCTGATTTTTGGGGCCGCGCTTGTCCGCGCCGATCAAGTCGTGCCCACGGCCGAGGGGACTACCTGGCTGTATCAATCCACCGAGGAGAGTGGCGGAGCGGATGCGGTTCCTGCTGTCCATTCCACGATCACCATCAGAGCGGGAAAGCAAACGTTCGAAGGCAAAGAGTTCGTAAAACTCGACACGCTGACCGACGAGAGCGTGATCAAGACCGAGCTCGTGACGCTGACTGATCGCGGCGTGATCTGCGTGGCGCGCGGTGGCAGAGATGGAAAAATCGTGAAGGTCGATCCGCCGGCGACGATCGTTCCGGCCGCACTGAAGGTTGGGGATACGTGGGATTCCGAGGGGGAAGTAGCGGGAATGGAGATGCAACAGCACTTCACTGTTGTCGCCGAAGAAATGGTGAGAGTGCCAGCGGGCGCATTTCGCGCGTTCCACATTCACGCGGCGGACTCGTCGGTCATGTCGATCACCCTCGATCGGTGGTTCATGCCGGGCCTGGGTTTCGTGAAGGAGACAACGGTGGTCAGAGGACCCACCGGTGGACTGCTGCAACGCCTTACGCTCGAATTGCAAAAGCGGCCGGAAGTGGTCGCGAAGCCGCAACCGACTCCATCTCCTTCGGCCGCGCCGCCCAGCCCCACGCCAACGGCGCCTATCCGCGGTCCTGAAATCGAAACGCTCCCTGTTCCGCCTGGAAAAAGGCTCACCGTGGAGGTTTCCGCCGATCCAGGGGGCGGATCAAAGAACGAATTCAAATCCGACGTTGCGAATATTTACGTACGCTGGCACGGCCGCGGTTTGCCCGAGGGTGCGAAAGTGCGGGTCGCGTGGGTAGCGGAAGACGTGGGCGATCTGGTGGAACCCAATTTCATCGTCGACGAAACGGAGACGATTGCGGCGGCGCCCGATGCCAGCGCTCGCTTTACTCTGGGCAGACCACCGGACGGGTGGGCCGAAGGAAAATATCGACTCGAGTTCTACGTTAACGACGAGCTGGAAGAGACGGTAAGAGTCACGATCGCCAAGTAGCGAGCTGGTGTTATTCGCCGAAAAGAGGCTGGCGAACTCGTTAGCTATTTTCTCCTCAGCGCGGACAAAACAGGCGTTCGAAAAAACGTCTGTAAAAAATGTCTTGATGGCCTCTGGCGCTTTTTGTTAGTCCCTTCGGGAACCGAAGGAGACCTTATGATCAAAATTAGATTGGCGAAGTTTGGATTTTTCCGGACACCCCTCGCAGTCAGTCTGCCCCTTGTCTTAGCGACCAGTGCGTTTGCACAGGACCCAACGCCCCCGCCGAACGAAACGACGACCACAGCACGGACGTTCAATGACAACGGCACCGAGGAAGCTTCCACGGAACGTGTGATCGTGACCGGCTCGGCCATTCCCACCGCCGGGGAAGTGGGGCCAAACCCGGTGCTGAACGTCACCCGCGACCTGATCAACAAGTCCGGTGAGCGCAATACCGAGGAGCTTCTCCGCAATCTTCCGGTGGCGAACGCCAATGGCGTGGCGGTTTCAAACAACGAGAACGGCTCGAATACCGCGGTGGGCGCAGCCACCATCGCGTTGCGCGGGTTCGATGCACGGGCAACCCTCATCCTCCTCGATGGCCGCCGCGTCGCGCCTTATCCTACGGGCAACCGGCGCGTCGTCTTCGTGGATTTGAATACGATTTCAGAAGCCTCGATCGAGAGCATTGAAATCTTGAAGGACGGCGCCTCGACGACTTACGGCGCGGATGCGGTGGCGGGCGTAGTGAACATCAAGCGCTTTCACGACTATCGCGGCGCGGAGGCGAGGGTCGAGTACGGCAACACGACTGATAGAGACTCGGGATTGTTCAACACCTCGCTCCTCTTTGGGGTAGGAGACGGAAAGACGAACATCTCCGGCACGATCAACTACTACCATCGTAATTCGATCTTCAATCACGACCGCGATTATTCGGCGGTCCCGCCGTTTCTGAGCAGCAATGCGAGCCCTTATAACCTTCAGGTGACGAACGCCGCTGTGGCGCAAGCGGGCGGGACGGTGATTCCGAGTGGAAGCGGGAACCAGTTCGCCAGCGCGCCTAACGGCACGAACGGATTGGCTCCGGCCAGCACGTATCTCTACGGGGCGGGCCGGCCGAGGTCGGGCCCCAATGGCTTTAATTTCAATGAATTTTCTCTCTCGTTTCCGGACTCGGAGCGCTTTGGCGGTTACATGGCGATGGATCACAAAATCTTCGGCGATCAATTCGTCATTTACGCTGACGGCATGTATCAAAACGTGAAGACGCACAATGAGCTGGCCGCCCCGGCGACAGGGAATTTCCAGAGCCCCGGATTTACCACGCTCGCTATCCCGCCCCGCGTGCCCAATCCAGCGGGCACGACTCCGTTCGGCGGGCCCACTTATGCCGAAACCGGAGTGACTCCCGGCGCGTTCAACCCCTTTAACCCCTTCAACCAAATCATCTCCGGCGGAACGCGCGCGCGCC
>JBEEHT010000073.1:0-21783 GCA_041167545.1 Verrucomicrobiota bacterium | reverse complement strand
CATGGGACCTCGTCTCGTTCTCCGAAAAAGCGTCGGCAAGCTAACAGCGCGCTCCCGGGTGTCAAAGAAATTTCTCATTGGCGAACCCCGTCTTCTGCCGGGTGGATCGAGCGCTCCGTCGCGCGATGGTTCGTGACCCCAGCTTTGCGCGCATTGATCCGCATCGAGCGACGGAGCGCTCGATCCACCTCAATAGCCCCGGCTCTTCTTCCGGGAAAACACGATCACAATAATAATGATGAGGAGCAGCGCTCCGCCTCCGATGGCGAGCTTCATCTGCATGCTCATCGGTTCCGGCGCAGGCTCAGGCGTCGGCGAAGCGGCCGGCGGTCTTACCACCGGGCGAGGCGTGGCCATTTTCGCCTGCACGTGCTGCAAGTTTTGCATGATGTCCGGATCGCCCGGGCTCAATTTCAAGGCCGCCTCCAGGTCAGGCACCGCCTTGGCGAAATCATTCATGGCGTAATAGGTGTCCGCCCGCTTGCGAAGGGCCATCACGTTTTTTGGATCTTTGGTGATCGCAACGGTGTAGTCGGCGACGGCCAGGTCCCACTTCCGGAGGTTGTGGTAGACGAGGCCGCGACGCTCGAACGCAACCAGATTATTCGGATTCAGCTCGATCGCCTTGGTCAGGTCCGTGAGCGCCGGGTCGAATTGGTTCTGCCCCAACTCCGTTCTGCCGCGCTCGAAATATCCGAGCTCGTTCTTGGGCTCGAGCTCGATCGCTTTCGTGAAGTCCGCCATCGCCTCTGGAATTTTGCCAGCCGTCCGATAGACAAGACCTCGATCGACAACTAGCCGCACGTCTTTCGGGGCGAGTGCGATCGCCTTGGTGTATTCCACGATCGCTTCGTCGTACTTCGCGGCCTGCGCGAGCTCGTGCCCCTTGTTTCCGTGAGCGGCGGCTTCAGGGCTGGCGGCATTCAGGCCCGTCGCTGTTCCCAAAATGAGCAAAGTGGCGATTGATCCGCTGAAAAGTCTGATGTTCATATTGATCCTTCGGCTGAGATAAGATGTGGGGTCGCCTTTTTAGATCATACGCCCGCGCACAGGAAGCCTTAATCGCGACTCGGAACTCGGCGCCTGTCCCGGTTGCCTACCGTGGCGATGCGGCCGGCGAAGTCGCCGCTGGAGCCTGCGGCGCCGGAGATGATTTTGGTGCGACGGGAACCGATGCCGCCGGTGAGGGCGATACATTGGCGCGCGTTTCCAGCGCTTTTAATCGGCTCTGCGCGTCCATATCATCCGGCTTCATCTTCAGGATCGCCTTCAAATCCTCGGCCGCCTTCGCACTGTCCCCCGCCATGATGTGAGCCTGCGCCCGGCGTCGATATCCGTCCGGATCCTTCGGGTCTGTCGCGATCGCTTTGGTGTAATCGGCGATGGCTTCCTTGTATTGCTTCAGGTTGCGGTGAGCGAACGCGCGCCGTTCCCAGGCGACTCCGTCATCGGGAACTTTCTGCAGGACCGCCGAGTAATCATCGATCGCCTTCTGCCATTCGCTCTTTGATATGTAAACAAATCCGCGAAAGCGCCGGGCATTCGGATCATTGGGCGAGATTTGGATAGCTTTGTCGAAATCCGCCAGCGCGTTGTCGGCTTGTTTCTGCACCAGGAGCACTTCGCCGCGGCCGACATAACCCCGCACATCCTGCGGCGCGAGCTCGATTGCTT
This sequence comes from Verrucomicrobiota bacterium, assembly GCA_041167545.1. GTDB lineage: Bacteria > Verrucomicrobiota > Verrucomicrobiia > Chthoniobacterales > UBA10450 > AV80. The sequence goes on along the minus strand of JBEEHT010000073.1, from coordinate 20,109 downwards.
TCGAGTAGTCCGCGAATGCTTCCGTCAATTTGTTGAGCCCGCGATACGCGGTCGCGCGATTGAAATAATTCTTGGAATCCCCGGGCTCCGCCTTGATCGCTTCGCTGAATTCCTCGACCGCCTTGTCGTATTCTCTCTTCTTGGCGAACTCGACGCCGCGCGCCGAATGGCCACCCGGATCCTTGGGATTCGGCTTGGTATTCCCGGCGGCTTGCGGCGCGGCCGGCGCGCGTTTCTTCGCATACAAAATGCCGGTGGGAAACGCGACAAGCGCGATCGCAAGGCTGATGACGGTTCCGATTTTGCAGGTATTCATGTGTGTGTCCCGCCTATTAGATGGAGTGGTTAAACGATTGCAAGCCAGCGCTGCTTTCTTTCGAATCGACCGCCCTTTGCCACACCGCTGATATGAAACCGACGCGTGAAAAATTCCCGGCAGGTTACGCCGCCGTCTTCGCGACTGTTCTCATCTGGTCCACGCCCTCCCTGTTTCAATTTTATCTGATTCGCTATTACGAACCGTGGTCGCAAAACTTTTATCGCTACTCGGTCGGCTTTATCGCGGTGCTTCCCTTCGTGCTTTATCGAATGCGGCGGAGCGGACCCCGCCTCGACGCTTCGATCTTTCTCGCCTGTCTGATCCCGGCGCTGCCGAATGTCGTCCATCAAATCACCCAGACGGTCGCGCTCTATCACATGGGCCCGGGCGTTTACGCGATCTTTGGGCGCTCTTCCGTCATCATTACCGCGCTTCTCGCGCTCATTTTTTTCCCCGAGGAAAGATGGATCATCCGCCAGTGGCAATTTCAGGTCGGCACGCTGTTGGGGCTGATCGGCGCCGTGGGGGTCATCTGTTTTCAGCCCGGCTGGGAAGCAGGAGCAGTTCCGTTACGCGGCTTCGCCATCGCCTTCACCGCCAGTTTTTGCTGGGCGCTTTACAGCGTTCTCGTCAAGCGCCCTTCCGCCCAGCTCGGGCCGATCCGCAGTTTTGGCATCATTAGTTTTATCACATCGGCCATGCTTCTTCCGCTCACGCTCGCGTTCGGAGACATCGCCACGCCGCTCCATGTCGGCACGCGGGTTAACCTGATCCTGATTGCGTCCGCCGTGACCTGCATCAGCCTGGCCCACGTCCTGTATTACGTGGCCATTCGCAGAGTGGGCGTTGCTCTCTCCCAGACCCTGCAACTCCTCTGTCCCGCCGGCGCGCTCGGACTTTCCGCGTTTTTTTTCGGCGAGCGTCTCACCCAGGCGCAACTCTGGAGCGCAGGCCTTCTTCTCTTCGGCGCGTTTCTCGCCATGCAGGTGAAGACGACGGCGGATCCGGCAGCGCTGGAGGAAGTGTAATTCGCTCCGAGACCTCACGAACGTCGGTTGCGCTTCACGGAGCTTATTAGCGGCGCCGGCAAACAAAACGTCCGCCGCGCGAGATCGGAGCCGAGCTCTTCGGTGCCGTACCATTTCTCCAGGCAGCGCTTATCGAAAAGATCGCGGTTATTCGCTTTAAACTCGGACCAATCCTCGCACTCTGCCCGCGCCCGACGCTCGCCGATGAGGGCGAGAAACGCGACCGTGATTGTCTCGTGATAAACTTCCGGCCGGCCCGCCGTCGCCGCCAGCAACTTCAAGCCGCGTGAAAACCGCGTGACCGCTTCGCCGAACGGATGTCGCTCCAGCATTCCATAGGCGAACCGGACGTGCTCGGGATGCGGAAACGCGCGTGGATCGAGCGCGCCTGTTTCCAGCGCGATTAACTCTTCTTCTGTAGCCGCTTCGGTGTGCGAAGCGCCTGCCTCAGCGCCTGGCATGCGATACCTCGACCATCTGATGGCTGTCCTTCGCGGCTATTTTCAAACCGTGCACAGTTTTGAATCGTTTGATGTGGCCGAGCGTCTCTTCGCTGAACGGCGCCTTCCCCTCCAGGGCGTGCAGGGTAATTCCCTCCAGCAAATCGCCCAGCGACAGATCGAGATAATCCGCCAGCCCGCGCAACACCTTCACCAGACTCTTTTCCATCCGCGCGCCCACCTGAACCCGCTCCACCCGCTTGACGGCGGCGCTCGCTTTTGTCTTCTTCATGTTACCATATTACCACGATAACAAGGTAACTCAAATACCCGAGCCCGATTTGGAAACCGAGAATTTTTCCGGAGCGATCCGCGCTGGGCAAAGGAAAAGAATCGGTGCAGAATCTGCGACTTGTGAACGCCGGCGCACTCAAACTTCCGCAGCGCTGGCGGCTGGCGTGGAAAAACGCGGGCTGGGTCCTGGGCTTGTTCGCGGCCTCCCGCCTCATCCTGGTCGGACTCATCGTGTTTTCCCGCCAAATTATCGCACCCGGAGCGTACGTCCCGGTTTCGAGAATAAGCGAACACGGCGGCACATTCCTGGATATCCTGACCCAATGGGATGGCGTCTGGTACCGCATGATCGCGAGACATGGCTACGGGCCGCCGATACCCGAGCTCGCCGCCGCATTTTTTCCGGTATATCCGCTGCTCGTTAGGCCGGTCGCATTCCTCGTGCGCGATGTGCAGGTGGCGAGTCTGCTGGTCTCCAACGGCTGCCTGATCGCCGCGGCGTTGCTGTTGGTTCGTCTTCTGCGCCTGGATTACGACGAGCTGGTCTGCCGCCGCGCGATCATATTTCTGATGTTTAATCCGGTCAGTTTTTTTCTCTCGGCTGCTTATAGCGAATCGACTTTCCTGCTTCTGTCGGTCGGCGCTCTCCTCGCGGCGCGCCAGGGAAAGTGGTGGGGCGCCGCGCTGTGCGGCGGATGTTTATCGGCCACCCGCGCGCCGGGCTTGATTATCGCCGCCCCATTGCTGGCGGAGTACGTTGTGCAATGGCGGATGCGCGGTGAAAAGCTGCGCGAATTTCTTAAGCCGCGATTGCTCTGGCTCGGTCTGGTCCCAGGCGGTCTCCTGGTTTTCATGCTCTATGGTTATGTCCGGCGCGGCGACTTCTTCATGCCCATGCACGCCCAGGCAGGTGGCTGGAAAAAAACCCTGACGCTGCCCTGGCAAACCTTCCTTTGGCCGGACAATTTCTCGCCCTCCCACATTCCGCTCTATCAAACCATCGTCGGCGCCGCGATCATTCTGGCGGGAGCGGGCTTCTATTTAAGATTGCGCGCAACCTATCTGGTTTATGCGGCGATCGCGCTTCTCTTCTACCTGGCGTGGGGCAGCCTCGAAGGGTTGCCGCGCTACGTGAGCATTCTTTTCCCCATCCACCTCGTTCTCGCGCTGCTCTCAGTCAGATGGAAATGGATGTACGAACCGCTTCTCGCATTTTCCATTGCCTTGCTCGCGCTCTGCACGGTTCTCTTCGCGAACGCTTACCAAATGACTTGAGCTAATGCCGGACTGCCGGGTTCATCATGACTGACTCCAACGTCGTACCCCCTCCCGCGTTTGATCCTGCTCCGGAGCAGACCCTCATCGTTGTTCCGACTTATAATGAAGTCTCCAACATCGCCGAACTGGTACGACAAATTTTTTCCGTCATGCCAAAGGTCAACGTCCTGGTGGTGGACGATAATTCTCCCGACGGAACGGCTGAAGCCGTGGAAAACCTGAGAGCGACCCATCCGAGCCTGTCTCTTCTCCGCCGGGCGAGCGAACGCGGTTTGGGCCGAGCCTATACCGTCGGAATCATCCATGGACTGGAGAGCGGGTTTCAGATTATCGGAACGATGGATGCCGATCTGAGTCACAACCCGGCGTACTTGCCGCAGATGCTGATCTCATTGAAGACCTGCGATGTGGTCATCGGGTCGAGGTATGTCCGCGATGGGGGCACCGTAAACTGGAAGATCGGGCGCATTCTCTTGAGCTGGTTCGCCAATAAGTTTACGGCCATGCTTCTGCAGATTCCCGCCCACGATATTACCTCGGGTTACAGGCTCTACCGTCGCAACGCCCTCGAATGGATTCGCACCGACGAGGTTAAATCAACCGGTTACTCGTTTCTGGGTGAGCTGCTTTACCGCGCGCACCGCGCCGGCGCGCGCATCGTCGAGTATCCCATCATCTTTCACGATCGGACGCTGGGTGTTTCCAAGCTGCACCGGCGCGAAATCTATCTCGGCGCGCTGAATCTCTTGCGGCTCCGTTTCTCGCGCCAGTAGCCCCGGAGACGGCTTTTTGTTTACCCTTCGCGCGGCTTCAAGGTTTGCGCTCTGTGCGCGAGCTCGATGAAACCGGCGCGATAACCCGCCGTGTCGCGCCCCTTCCCTTCCTGCGCCCACTCGATCACCGCGCCGAACGTGCCTTTTCCTTTGTATTGCGAGTCACGCAGGATCATTCCGAACTCCGCCACCGCCGCCGCGAACTTCAGGTCGGGCGCCGCGTTCTCAAACTTCGATCCGTTGTCGGTAAACGACCGTTCAATCAGCTGACTCGTGTCGCCGTCGGGTTTCTTATGGCGCAATTTCACCGTCACCATTTCCGGCGATCCTTTCGCCTCCGCTTGTGCCGTGCTCGCCGCCGGCGACTGATACTTCAGCGAATCGACCGGCGGAACGCTCGCCGCCGGATCAGTCGCGCCCGGTCCGACCGGCACCACTTCATACAACGCCGTCACCGTGTGCCCCGCGCCGATCTCGCCCGCATCCACTTTGTCGTTATTGAAATCTTCCTTCCGCAGCATCCGCTTTTCGTACCCGATCAATCGATACGATGCGACCCGCGCCGGATTGAATTCCACCTGGATCTTCACGTCCTTCGCGATCGTCATCAGCGTCCCGTTGATTTGTTGCACGAGCACCTTGCGCGCTTCGTCCAGCGAATCGAGATACGCGTAGTTCCCGTTCCCTTTGTCGGCCAGTTTCTGCATCGTCGAATCCTTAAGGTTATCGGTGCCCACGCCAAGCACGCTCAGGAACACGCCGCCCTTCGCCTTCTCCTCGATCAACCGGATCAGATCGCCCTGGTTCGTAACACCAATATTGAAATCGCCATCCGTCGCCAGGATCACGCGGTTCACTCCGCCCTTGATGAAATTGTCGGCCGCGACTTTGTAGGCGAGCTCGATTCCATCGGCCCCGTTCGTCGAGCCGCCCGCCTTCAAATCCTCCAGGGCGCGCAGGATTTTTTCCTTCTCGTTTCCCGGCGTCGAAGTCAGCGCCAAGCCCGAGCCGCCGGCATAGATCACGATCGCGACGCGGTCCTTCTCGCTCAGTTTCTCCACGAGCAGACGCATCGCCTGTTTCACGAGCGGCAAACGTTCCGCCGGCATCATCGAGCCAGAGACATCCAGGAGAAAAACGAGATTGCTCGCGGGCCGTTTTTCGTTCGGCACCTCGCGTCCCTTCAGCCCGATCCGCAGCAAACGATGACTCGACTCCCAGGGGCAGGCGGTGGAATCGAGATCGATCGAGAACGGCTGGTCGCCTTCCGGTTCGCGATAATCGTAACTGAAATAATTGATCATCTCTTCGACGCGCACCGCATCCTTGGGCGGCAGCGAACCGGAGTTGATGAAACGGCGGGCGTTCGAATACGAAGCCGTATCGACATCGATCGAGAAGGTGGAAAGCGGATTGGTCGCCGCCGGAAGAAACGGATTCTCTTCCACGCGATCGTAAGTCGCGGTGTTAAAATCCTGGCGATAGCGCGACGGCGGCTCCGCTTCGCTCAATTCTCCGGGCGCAGGTCTTGCAATAGAGCGCATCATCGGCATGGGCGCTGATGGATTCAAAGCGAGGCCGCCCGATTTCCCAGCGGCCTTGTCGAGGGCCGGGCGTTGTTTCGAATCCTTAAACGCATAGGTCGTGGTGGGCGCGACCTTCGCTGGCTCTTCCCTCAATTCCGGAACCGTCGTGCTCGGCGGTGGCGTGGTGCTCGGGACCACCGGCTGTTGAGCAATGTAAACGTCCGCGCTCGGTCCCGGCTCCGCTTCCACCGTTGTCTCCGTGTCCTTCGGCGCGGAAGGTTTCGGATTATCCGCGAGCCGTTTATCGAGCCGTCCGCTTTCTCGCTGAATCGTTGAAACCGCGAGCACTCCCAGCACAGCGAAGATCGCCAGGGCTGCCGCGAGCGATCCCCATTGAAATCTGGACGACTCGCGCCGCTCCTCTTCCATCCGCACGATGTCTTGCGAGCGCGCCGGAGGCGATTGCCGGTCCGCCTCATATTCTGTTTTTAACAGCCGGGCGAACTGCTGCGTTTCCGCGACGAAGTTTTGCGCTTCCGGCGATGAAGCGACCGCTTCCGCCATCCGCGCGTGTTCTGTCGCCGGAAGTTCGCCGAGCGCGAACGCCGTCAGGTTAGGATCATCGAGGTTAATTTTCATGAGACGATTCGGGGTGTGAACGGCAGGAAATCCCGGGAGGCTTGCCCGTAACGTTGCCGCAGAGTTTTCAAGGCGTTGTGAATGAGCACGCCCACGTTGCTGACCGAGAGCTTCGTGATTTCGCTGATTTGCTGGTAGCTTAGGTCGTTTTGAAATTTCAATTGGAGCACCTCCTGTTGCCGCGGCGGAAGTGTTCCGAGGATTTTCAGCAGGAACCCGCTCGCTTCTTTCGCTTCGAGTTTTTCGGAGGGCGCCGGCTGATCGCTCGCGCGCGCTTCGAGCAACTCCTGGTCGAGATAAGTCATGCGTTTTTCTTTCCGGCAGACATTGAGCGCGTTGTTCCGGCAGACGGTGAAAAGCCATTTGGCCGGGGCGTTATCGAGTTCCGTGCGATTCTCGTTTTGAAGTTTCACAAAAGTTTCCTGGACCACGTCGCGCGCCCGGTCGCTATCGCCGAGGATGCGCGTCGCGTACTGCAAGAGCGGCCGTTCGAACCGCTGGAGGAGCGCGTCCATCTGCTGGCCATTCATTCTTCCCGCCTCTAGTCGGACGCTTTGCATTCTTCTCACCAAGTCTAACGCGCGAGCCGCGAGAAAATTAAAAGATATTTGTCTCGCCTGTTTTCAATTGCCAATGCGCGCAACGGTTTCACATTGCCGCTCGATGGACTTGAAGCGGTATCTCGTGGCCCGGCAAAAGGAGGTCGACCGCGCCCTCGATCGTTTTCTGCCGAAGGAATCCACGCCGCCCGCGACGATTCATAAGGCGATGCGATACAGTTTGTTTGCCGGCGGCAAACGCCTTCGTCCGGTCTTGTGTCTCGCCGCCGCCGAGGCTTGCGGAGGCAAAATCGGCGCGGCTCTTCCTCTCGCCTGCGCCGTGGAATGCATCCACACCTATTCCCTCATCCACGACGATCTCCCGAGCATGGACAACGACGATCTCCGTCGCGGCCGCGCCACTTGCCACAAGGTTTTCGGTGACGGCATTGCGATCCTGGCAGGTGACGCGTTGCTCACAATCGCGTTCGAGATTGCAGCGAGTGCGAAGACAGCGGCGCGCTATGATCTGCGCGAAATTTTTCGTGAAATCACGACCGCAGCGGGAAGCCAAAAGCTGATCGCCGGCCAGGTCGCCGATCTCGAGGCCGAAGGTCGGCGGATTAATCGGGCGCAGTTGCGCTATATCCACGAGAACAAGACGGCGGCGTTGCTCACGGCTTCAGTTCGCCTCGGCGCGATGGCGGCAAACGCCACGCCGAAGCAGCTCGGAGCCATCACCGCCTTCGGGCGCGCGCTCGGCCTGGCGTTTCAGGTCATCGACGACATTCTGGACGTCACCCAAACTTCCGAGAAGCTGGGCAAGAGCGCCGGCAAGGATATCGCGGCGAAGAAGGCGACCTATCCCGCGGTGATTGGCCTGGAGAAATCGCGCGCGGAAGCGAGACGGTTGACCGCGAAGGCGCACAGCGCTCTGGAGACGCTCGGGAAAAACGCCACCGTTTTGCGCGCACTCGCGGACTATCTGCTCCAGCGCGAATACTGAATTCCGGGTAGCGCACGCGTCACGCGTGTTGGTTTCGGCGTCTCGCCGAAACAATCTTTCTTGTAGTGCGCGATGGCGAGACGCCATCGCCAGCACGCGAGACGCGTGCGCTCCCCGGATTTACGCCAGCGCGAGATTGGGATCGATCTCTTGCGTGACTTCCGACGTATAGCCAGCTCCGAAGCGCAGCGATGCGGCAAATGCGATCATCGCGGCATTGTCAGTGCACAGCTTGGGGACAGCGGTGAGAATTTTCACGCCGGCGCGATTACACGCCTCGCTCATCTTCGTCCGCAATTCCTGATTGCAACTGACCCCGCCACTAACCGTGATCAACTTCGCGCCGCACGATCGCGCAGCACGCAGTGTTTTCTCGACCAGCACTTCCACGACCGCGCGTTGAAACGACGCGCAGAGATCGGCACGCGTAACATCGGAAACCTCCCGCAAATCCGCCAGCCGATAACGCACGGCCGTCTTCAATCCGCTGAAACTGAAATTGTGATCGCCGGAATCGAGCATGCTCCGCGGAAAATCGAAGCGCGCAGCATCGCCCGACAACGCCTGCTTCTCGATCTCCGGCCCGCCCGGATATCCGAGGCCGAGCATCTTCGCGACTTTGTCGAAAGCTTCGCCGGCAGCGTCATCGACGGTGCGGCCGAGGATGCGGTAACCGCCCAACTCGCGCACCTCGACGAGCAAGGTGTGCCCGCCGCTGACGATCAGGGAAACGTTCGGCTCGATCTTGAAGTCGCGGGTGAAAAATGGCGAAAGGAGGTGGCCTTCGAGATGGTTGATGGCGAGATATGGTTTCGCAAAACCCAGCGCCAGACCTTTGGCAATGGAAGCACCAATCATGAGCGAGCTCGCGAGTCCTGGTCCCGACGTGGCCGCGAAGGCATCGACTTCTTCCAGCTTTATCCCGGCGTTTGCGGCTGCCTCTTCCAGAAGACGCGGCGCGTGCAGCAGATGATTGCGCGACGCGACTTCGGGCACGACGCCGCCATACAATTCGTGTTCCCGCTGCGACGCGACTTCGCTTGCGAGCAATTCATACCCGCGCAGGATGGCAACAGCAGTTTCGTCGCAGGAAGTTTCGATCGCGAGAATAGTAGGCATCGCGATTGCAGCGCCAGGCGCGGAAGCGATTATTTCTTCACCGGATCGACCTTCGGCGCGGTCTCCTGCGCATAAACCATCACGCCCTTGAGCGCATCGATCGCCCGCAGCATCTGGGGATCCTTGGTTCTGATCAACGCCTTCTCGTCCTCCGGCTTCAAGTTATCGGCGTTACGCGAGGCGAAAAGCGCGCGCTCCTGCTCCACGGTCATCGGAACCCGGATATTCGGCACGACGCCATTGCCGTGGATGACCTGCTTGCTCGGCGTGTAATATTTCGCGGTGGTGAAGCGCAGGGCAGAGCCATCGGGAAGCTGCATGACGTTCTGCACCGATCCTTTTCCGAAAGTGGTCTCGCCCACCAGGACCGCCCGCTTCAAATCCTTCAGCGCGCCCGCGACAATCTCCGAGCCGCTCGCGCTTCCTTCGTTCACCAAAACCGCCAGCGGAAAACGATTTCTCTCTTTCGCGCTGCCTGAGGTCGAATAATCACGCTGCTGCGAAGCCACGCGCCCCTGCGTGGAAACGACTTTCGTGTTCGGCGGCAGAAACTGCCCACACACATCGACCGCCACATTCAGGAGTCCGCCCGGATTGTTTCGCAGGTCGAGCACCAGCGCCTGCATCCCCTGCTTTTGCAGTTCATCGATCGCTTTCGCCAGTTCTTCCGCCGTCGGTTCGTTGAATTGAATCAGGCGGACGTACCCGATCTTGAACGGCCCGCTCAGATCGGCGTCGAGCAATTTGGTTCCCTTCACGCTCTGCACTTTTATCTCGGTGCGCTCGAGGGCGTAATCCTTGATCTCCTTCGTCGAGGGACGCAAAATGGTCAGCGTTACTTTTTGCCCGGCGGTGCCGCGCAGAAAATTGACGGCATCCTGCAAATCCATTTTCTCAGTCGAGTTGCCGTTGATTCGCAAGATCTGGTCGCCGGACAAAATCCCGGCCTTGGCCGCAGGCGTGTCTTCCATCGGCGTGATGACGGTGAGCAGGCCGCTCTTCACCGCGACTTCGATTCCGAGACCGTTGAACCGGCTGCGGGTGTCGTCCTGCATGTCCTTGAAGTCGTTCGGATCCATGAACTGACTGTGCGGATCGAGCGACGCGAGCATGCCTTTCATCGCGGCGTAAATCAGGTCGTGGTAGCTGGTCTTGTTGCCATCCACGTAATCCTGCCGGAGCAACTGGACCGCTTTGGCGAAGACCGAGATCTGCGCGTAACCGCTGTCGTCATCGCCGCCGGCGGCGTGCGCGGTGTAGAACCGGACGCCGAGCAAAATATTGAAAAGGAGGACGATCGCGATGGTGCTGAGCAAAAGACGGCGTTTCATCTGGATTGCCTTTCCGGCCCGACGATGATCGCTCACACCGAAATTTTTGGCAACGCGCAAAGCGTCGTCTAAGCTTGCCGAGGTGGACGCAGTCGTAGCCGCGGCGACCTCGATGTTAGTTTTGGCGGCCAGGCCGCATTCACATCGCCCGGCGGAGCGGCCGATCCACCGATGCTTCATGAGATTACGCTCTTTTATTTTCGCGCTGGCATTTTGTCTGCCGCTCTTGGGCGTAACCGCCGCGCCTTCGCCTACTCCCACTCCCGCGCCGAAACCTTCCGCGCCCCTCAAACCCACCGGACCCGTAAAGGCATTGCCGAAAGTGTCCCCGACACCTTCCGCAAAGCCGGCCGCGTCAGCCCCCGCCAAACCAAAATCTTCCGCCTCCCCTTCCACCTCTCCCGCTTCTTCTCCCTCTGCTTCTCGGTTCGCAAAACCATCGCCCTCTCCGAGTGCTTCGTTACTCAAACCCGACGCCGAACTGGATGTCGTCGCCGATGAATTCATTCGCGGTTATCTCGCGGCCCGCCCATTGCAGGGCACCGCGCTCGGGTTCCACGAATACGATGGACGAATCAACGAGCACACTCGCCTCGCGATCGACGCCGAGCTGGCGCGCCTGAGACGCTTCGACGATCGGCTGAACAAATTCGATCTGGCCAAGCTGGGCCCGCGGGCCTCGATCGACCTGCGCCTCCTCCAGGCCGCGATCCGCAAGGAACTTTTCCTCATGCAGGACATGGCTATCTACGAGCACAACCCGATGACTTACGCGCGCGCCATCGACGTGAATGTTTACATCAAACGCAAATACGCGCCGATCGACGATCGGGTTCGCAGCATCATCGTGGTCGAGAACCAGGCGCCGAACATCATGATCGCGGCGAAAACGAACCTGGCGGAGGTCCTGCCCAAACCCTATGTCGAGCTCGCGATCCAGATCGCGCGCGGGTCGTCGGAGTTCCTGAAGAAAAACCTGGTCGAAGGGCTGACCGACTTGAAGGACGAAAGTCTTCGAAATGCCTTCATCCAATCGAACCGCCGCGCCGCGGCTGCGCTGGCCGATTACGCCGCATGGCTGGAAAAGGAAAAGCTGCCGAAGGCCACCCCGGAGTTTGCGATCGGCGAGGAAAAGTATCAGCAGTTTCTCGCCGGGACCGAGCTGGTGGATATTCCGCCGGGTAAGATCCTCGAGCTTGGATTATCGGAAATAAAAAAGGAGCAGGAGGTCTTCGCGGAAGCCGCCAGGAAAATCGACGAGACCCGGCCGGCGCCGGTGATCTTCAAGCAAATCCAAGGCGACCATCCGACAGCGGAAAACCTCATCGCAGAAGTCGCCAAGAGATTGGATGCCATCCGAAAGTTCGTAGTGGATCGCAAGCTGATCACGATCCCATCCGAAGTGCGCGCGCAAGTGAAGGAGACGCCGCAGTATCGCCGCGCCACCAGTTTTGCCTCGATGGATACGCCGGGCGCTTTCGAAAAACGAGCGAACGAGGCTTATTTCTACGTCACGCCGCCCGAGAGCGACTGGCCCGAGCCGCAAAAGGAGGAGTGGCTGACCTCATTCAATTATTACATGGAGGATCTGCTTTCCATCCACGAAGCGTACCCGGGCCATTACGTGCAGTTCCTGCATTTGAATGCTTCGAAGGCGAGCAAAGCGGAGAAAATTTTCGGCGCGACCTCTTTCATCGAGGGCTGGGCGCACTACTGCGAAAAGATGATCATCGACCAGGGCTTCGGCGCGCCTGCGGGCGCGAATCCCTCGGAAGACGAACTGCAACGAGCGGCCAAATACAGAATGGTGCAGGCGCAGGCGGCTCTGGTCCGGCTCTGCCGGCTTTGCGTCTCGATCAAGATGCACACCCAGGGGATATCGGTGGAGGAGGCGACGAAATTCTTCCAGGAAAATTGTTACTACGAAGAGAAACCGGCGCGGGCCGAAGCGATGCGCGGCACGTTCGATCTCGGCTATCTCAACTACACGTTAGGCAAGCTCCAGATTCTCAAACTGCGAAAAGATTACCAGGAACAGGAAGGCGATAAATTTTCGCTCAAGAAATTCCACGACGAAGTCTTGAATCACGGAATGCTCCCCATCCGCCTGCTCCGCGAAGTGATGCTCAAAGACAAAGCGAAGTGGGGCGAGGTGCTCGAGAATCCTAGTTCGACAACTCCCGCGGCGTCACCATAAAGAACAACTTCTCCGTCCCGCGCAGAACCATCACCGGCGATGCCACCCCGATCTCCGACGCCACCAGCCGCTTGTGCAGATCGTCGATCGTCGCCACCGGGTGGCCTTTGAGCCCCACGATCGTGTCGCCTTTGCGCAAGCCCGCCACCTCCGCCGGGCTCCTGGGCTCGATTTCCGCCACGAGCACGCCTTGCGATACCGCCAGCTTGTGAAATCGCACCACGCGCGGATGCAGCGGCACGTTTTGGCCGGCTACGCCGATCGAGCTGCGGCGAATCCGTTTGTCGCGAATCAGCCAGCCCGCCACCAAATGCGCCGTCTTGCTCCCGATCGCGAAACAAATCCCCTGCGCCGGCAGAATCACGGCCGTGTTCACGCCGATCACTTCGCCCGCGCTATTGATTAGTGGGCCGCCCGAGTTCCCAGGATTGAGCGCCGCATCCGTCTGGATGATGTCGTCCATCAGTCGCCCAGAATCCGCGCGCATCGAACGCCCGAGAGCGCTCACCACGCCGGCCGTCACCGTCTGCTGAAAACCGTAAGGGCTCCCGAGCGCGATCGCGATTTGCCCCACTCGCAATGTCGCCTGCGAAAACCGCACGTGCTCCAACTCCGGCGCATCGATCCGGATCACCGCGAGGTCCGTGTGCGGATCGGTCCCGATGACCTGCGCGTCAAAAGTTCGCGCGTCGTGCAGCGTCACCTCCACTTCCCGCGCCCCGTGGACGACGTGGCTGTTCGTCAAAATGAAACCATCCCGCGCGATGAGGAATCCCGAGCCGGTCCCCTGCCCGCGCGCCCCGCTCACCACCCGGATGTTCACCACGCTCGGCGCCACGCGGCTCGCCGCCGCTGCGATCGTGCGCGAGTAGCTGTCGAGCAGCTCGTCGTCGCGCTCTCGCGTCTCGGTACTTTCTTCGCGGGTCGGAAGCGACGTCACCACGGTATCGTTTCCCCCATGTGCAGAAACGCGCCGTTCGGCCCGTCCGCGCCCAGCGTCGCCAGTTCGACGCTCGTCTTGGCGCCATCCTCGATTTCCATGACCGCGCCTTCGCCGCCCAATTCCGTCTTCACCCAGCCTGGATGCGCTGCGTTCACCTTGACCTTGGAATCCTTTAGCTCGTAGGCGAGATGCACCGTGAAGGCGTTCACGGCCGATTTCGAAACGTTGTAAGCCGGAGCGATGAAGTCGTAGGTCGGTGAGCCCGGCGTTGCGTGATAAGTGATCGAGCCAAGAATGCTCGAGAGATTCACGATCCGTCCCGCTTCGCTCTTGTGCAGCAACGGCAGAAACGCGTTCGTGGTCGCGATCAGGCCGAAAAGGTTTGTGTCGAACGTTCGCCGCCAGACCTCCAGCGGCTGCCCGCTCGTTCCCTTACTCATGTCATCCGCCATCATGCCCGCGTTATTGATGAGAATATCGAGGCGGCCGAACTCCTTCTCCACTTCCGCTGCCGCGCGCTGGATGCTCTCCGCTTTCGCGACATCGATCTCGACCGCGCGCGCGTCGATTCCTTCCTTCTTCAATTCCTCGACGGCCTCCTTCCCTTTCGCCGGGTCGCGAGCCCCGAGCAGGATGGTGATCTTCTGGCGGCCGAGCTGCCGCGCGGTTTCGAGCCCAATGCCTTTGTTGGCACCGGTGATGAGTGCAATTTTATTCATGGCCATGTTTTCCTGATTGACTGCCTGCCGTTTCTTTAAGTGTAATAAACACAATTACAGTTTTGGAAGATGGTCAACCAGCAATTTAATTTTGCCGTCCACATCCTCACCGTCCTCGCGGTAACCCGCAGCGTGGTCGATTCCCAGACGCTGGCGCGCAGCGTTAATACCAATCCTGTCGTCGTCCGGCGCCTTCTTCAGGCGTTACGCGCGGCGGGCCTCATCGAAACTCAGGCCGGCAAGAACGGCGGGGCAAAATTGGCGCGCGATCCGCGCCGCATCACCCTTCTCCAAATCTACGACGCCGTGGAGCCCCGTCCCGTCCTCGCGATGAACGAGCGCAAAGCCGCGCGCCATTGCTTCGTGAGCTGCAACATCAAGACCGTCATGGCCACCGTCGCCGAGGGCGCCGAAACGGCCGTCCGCAAACATCTCCGCGGCATCACTCTTCACCGTCTCCAGCAAAAAATCCGCCGCGGGTGAGGCAGCAAAGAGGTTGGCCGCAGACTTCTTCTGTAGCCGCCGCCCTGTGGGCGGCGTGAGATCGACGCTGATAACAAGCAACGCCTTCGCCCACGCGTCGCACAGCGAAGCGGCTACAGGTCCTCTTCCTGCCCCGTTAACAGTTCCGGCAAAAGCGGCTGCGGATTTTCGGGAAGCTCTTCCACATCGCGGAGCTTTTTCGTGATCGCGCGCGAGCGCACCGCGACCTTGTCCATGTCGCTGGATGCCTGATCGAGCTTCTCTTTCACCTTCGACAATGAATCGCCAAACTTCCCGAACTCGTTCTTCACCGCGGCGAGCAAATTCCAGACTTCGCCCGATCGTTTCTGAATCGCGAGAGTCCGAAAACCCATCTGCAAACTATTGAGCAGCGCAGCGAGCGTCGTCGGCCCCGCGAAGACGACGCGGCAATCGCGCTGCACCTGTTCGACTAAGCCCACGCGCCGGATCGCTTCCGCGTAAAGTCCCTCGGTCGGGAGAAACATGAGCGCGAAATCCGTCGTCTTCGGCGGATTGATGTATTTCGCGCAGATATCTTTCGCGCTTTTCTTCAACTGCGTTTCGAGATTGCGCATCGCCAGTTCCGTCCCCGGCACATCGGCGGTGTCCTGCGCCGCGACCAGGCGGTGATAATCTTCGATGGGAAATTTCGCGTCGATCGGCAGCCAGACCGGCGCGCCGTTTTCATCGCCCGGCAGCTTGATCGCGAACTCGACCGTCTCGCCAGTTTCCTCGCGAATCTTCACGTTCCGCGCAAATTGATCGGCCGTGAGCAACTGTTCGAGCAACGCGCCGAGCTGCACTTCCCCCCAGCCGCCGCGCGTTTTCACATTGGTCAGCACGCGCTGCAATCCGCCCACGTCGCTCGCCAGCTGCTGCATCGCGCCCAGCCCCTGATGAACCTGCTCGAGCCGCTCGCTCACCACCTTGAACGATTCGCTCAGCCTTTTCTCGAGCGTTCCCTGCAGTTTTTCGTCCACCGTCGCACGCATTTTTTCGAGCTGACCGGTATTCTCCTCACGCAGTTCTTTCAGCCGTGAATCCACGTTATCGGTCAGCCGGCGCGCCTGCCCGGTCACTTGTTCGAGCTGAACCCGGAGCATTCCACTGATTTCGGTGAGCGATTTCAAGGTCGTCTCGCTCACGTTCTTCAACGCGCCGGCCAATTCCTCGCGTTGCGCCTTCGACGAGCCAGACGATTCCTCGCGCATCCGTGAAAATTCATCGCGAAACATTTTCTCCTGCCGTTCCTGCGCGCGATCGAAGGTCTCAAGGCGTTTGAGGAACTCCGAATCGTCCGTCCCGCCGCGGCGGACGAGCGCAAATACGAGCGCTGTAATGCCCGCACCAGCGACCAATCCGATCAGCGCATAAAGCAGCGGGTTCATCCGCTGCGACTTTCCGATGTAGAGGCGCTTGTGCCAAGCGCCTTTCGTTTTCTACATTAAAAACGCACCTTGAATCCCCCGTACGCCGCGCGTCCCAGCGCCGGAAAACCGAATACCTCGGAATACTTCTCGTCGGTCAGATTGTTGATGCGCGCGAAAACCGAGAGACACGAATTGATCTCGTACTCCGCAGCGAAATTCACGAAGGCATAATCTTCGATGTCGAAATTCGGACCGCCAAAATTCAATTCTTCGCGTGCGTTGACAAATTTCGCTTCGACGGTCGTCCGCAATTTCTTGCACCAGAGGTACGAGGCCGAAACGTAAGCTTCGTTACGCGGCCGCCGCGGCAGACGCGCGCCCGGCAGTTGCGAGATATCGGCGGCCGACGTTTTCTCCGCCTCGAGATAAGTGTAGCTGGCGCGGAAAGTGAGGTCGGCCACGGGCGTGACGCGCACTTCCACCTCGACTCCCTGCGTCTCGGCCGCGCCTAGATTCAAGGTTTGGAAGAGTCCGTTGAATCCGATCACGTTCGAAAGGTCGTTGTGAAAATACGTCAGGCCGATCGCGGCCCGGCCTTCGCAGAATCGTTGCTCCACGCCGGCGTCCCAGCCGAGATCGCGCTCCGGTTCGAGCGCGAAGTTATTGCCGAAAATTTTGTCCTGGCTGCTCGGCGGGCTGAACCCGGTGGCGACGCTAGCATGAAGATGCGTGTCGGTCTTCGCGATCAGATAGCTGCCGGCGAACCGGTAAGTCCAGATGTCGCCGAACTGGTTGAAGTGATCGTACCGTCCGCCCGCGACCAGATTCAGCCCCTTGAACGGCGTCACGCTCGCCTGGACAAAAACAGAGGTCTCTTCCGTTTCATCGCTGATGAAGGTCGGCTGCGGGCCGAACAGTTGCGAGACGAACGGACGTTGCTGCCCGGCATCGACGTGGCTGTAGAAGAATCCGGAAGTCAACGTAAGCCACGAAGCCGGCTTAAGATCGTTCTGGTAATCGACCGTTGCCCGCGTGAACAGCGCACGCGTCGGACCAACGAAACCATCGTCGTTCGGATCGTTCACCTGTCGTTCCTCATCGTAGCTGACGATCAGCCGGTGGTGCCACCATTCGACCGGTTTGTAATCGACGTGCGGGGCGATCAACCAGCGCTCAGTCAAAAAATTATCGCGCGGGCGCGGATCGAAGATCGTGTTGGGCAAACCGAGATCGGCCAGCGAATAGGTGAACAGGCTGCTGATCCGCAACTGCTCGTTAGGCGACCAGCCGACGTTCGCGATCCCGCTGCTGAGGCGGTATTGATTATTCGGCCGCTCGTTGTCGGTATCGAGCCGGCTCAAACCGATCGAGTAATCGAACTGCTGCGCGGAACCGGAGCTCGTCAGCGTCTCGCGGAAAGTCGAATTCGATCCGCCTTCGAAACTGAATTCCCCTGTCGGCGTGCCACTCCCGCGCTTCGTGAAAATTTGGATGACGCCAGCCAATGCCCGCGGCCCGTAGAGCGTGCTCTGCGGCCCCCGCACGATTTCGATCCGGTCGATATTGTCCGTGGTGAGATCGGCGAAATTGAAGGCGCCCTGCAGCCCCTGGTTGACCGGAATTCCATCGAGCAACACCTGGGTGTGTTCGCTCCGCAACCCGCGAGTGAATACCGAAGTGAGCGAGCCGGGAGGCCCCGATTGGACCACTGAAACTCCCGGCACTTCACGCAACGCATCCGCGACGCGATGGGTTTGTTTGCTTTCGAAATCATCCGCCCGGATGACGTCGATGCTGGCCGGAGATTCTTCCTCCGGCGTTTCGATTCGCGTCGCGCTGACGACGATTCCTTCTGATTCCGCTTCCGAATTCGAAAGCGCTGACGAAGCCGCATCCTGGGCGCGGCCGGAGAAAGGCGCTGCTAAAAGAAAGGCAGCCACCATGAGCCATGGACTATTCCGCATAACAAGTTACCTCCAATATTTTCGAGAGGCAGACTCGCCCAGCTGCCGCCGGCTTCGTCCACAGCTCTCATTCTTCTTTTTCGCGAAGAAGTTTTTCCGGGCCGTCCGCACACGCGGCGGCTCGAATGAGGTGGGCCGGGCAAATATTCTGGCTCTCTGGCTTTCGCGCCCGGCAACGGCCTGACGCATCCTTCTCCCCGCCTTCACCGTCCCGCATACCGCGGGAACGATTGGCTCATGGGAAGTCGTATCCAGTTACAGCAGCGCAACTGCTCCCGAATCTCACGGGAATTCCTTGCACCGGTCCACTGATCAAAACTCACAAAGAACTGCCGCCAGAAGTAGCGGCTTGCGCTTGCGCGCTCAAGATTTATTTCGCGATTTCATTGCGTGCTCAAGGCTTGCGCTTGAGCGCCTACGACTTATTTATCTGAGACGGCTCTCGCCGGTCTCCGATGTCTAACTCTGCTACTTCCATTCTCGTTACCGGTGGCGCCGGTTTCATCGGCTCCAACCTCGTGCTCACCCTGCAGGAACGAATGCCGAACGCGCGCTTGACCGTGATCGATGACTTCCGCTCCGGCGATTTCAAGAACCTCGCCGGTTACAAAGGCGACTTCGTCGCGCAAAATCTGGCGACGCTCGATTGGCAACGGCAATTCGGCGATCCCGCGGCCGCGGGATTCGATGCGATTTTTCATCTCGCCTCAATCACCGACACAACGGTGCACGATCAATTCGTCCAGGTGCACGACAACGTCGAAAGCTTTCGCCGTCTCCTGAACTTCGCGAAGCCGAACAAGACCCGGATCATCTACGCATCTTCCGCCGCTACGTATGGCGCCGCGAACACGGCCAGCGTCGAAACCAACGGCGCTGCGCCGGCTAACGTCTATGCCTTTTCGAAAGCGATCATGGACAACCTCACGAATCGCGCGGCGCGCGAAACGAAGGACTGGATCATCGTCGGCCTTCGTTACTTCAACGTTTACGGCCCTCGCGAAGCGCACAAAGGCGTGCCCGCCAGCATGGTTTACCACTTATCGCGTCAGATGAAATCGGGGCAGCGGCCGCGCATCTTCAAACAAGGCGAGCAGCAGCGCGATTTCGTTTACGTGAAGGACATTGTCGAAGGCAGTATTCTCGCGCTGGAGGCGAAGCAGAGCGGGATTTACAATCTCGGGTCCGGTCAGGCGCGCTCCTTCAACGAACTGGTCGATGTCCTGAACCGCTCGTTAGGCGCCGATTTCAAGCCGGATTACATCGAGAACCCGCACGCGCACTATCAGAATTTTACCCAGGCTGATTTAACCAGCGTGCGCGGCGATCTGGGCTACGAACCGCGTTATCAGCTCGAGACCGGTGTCGCCGATTACATGAAATGGCTGTATCCGGCCTGACACAAGTTCGCCAAGCGATGAAAGCCAAACGGCGGGCGAAAAGCCCGGAAGAGATCAACGCCGCGCTCGCGGCAAAAAAAGGTCCGGTCTCGAAATTCATCGCGAAGAATTATCGCCACTTCAACGCGGCCGCGTTGCTCGACGCGGCGAAGGGGTACGAGACACACCTCGCCGCCGGCGGCAAAATGCTGATGACGATCGCGGGCGCCATGTCGACCGCCGAGCTCGGCATTTCGCTGGCGGAGATGATCCGCCGCGACAAGGTGCACCTGATTGTCTGCACCGGCGCGAACCTCGAGGAGGATATTTTCAATCTCGTCGCGCACGATCACTACGAGCGGGTGCCGCACTACCGGCACCTCACTCCCGGGGACGAGCAGCAGCTGCTCGTCCGGCATATGAATCGCGTGACCGACACCTGCATCCCGGAGATGGAGGCGATGCGGCGAATCGAGAAGGTGGTGCTGGAAGAGTGGATGACGGCTGATCGCGCGGGAGAGCGTTATTTCCCGCACGAGTTTATGTATAAGATTCTTCGCAGCGGTAAGCTGAAGAAGAGCTATCAGATCGACCCGAAGCATTCCTGGATGGTGGCGGCATGCGAAAAGAATCTGCCGATCATCGTGCCAGGCTGGGAGGACGCAACGCTCGGCAACATGTATGCGGCGGCGGTGATACGCTGCGACGTCCGGAACGTGCACACCGTGCGCACCGGCATCG
>JBEEHT010000072.1:0-8450 GCA_041167545.1 Verrucomicrobiota bacterium | reverse complement strand
ACAATCGCGCATTCATTCTGGCTAACGATTACGATTGGCAACGGACGCGCGTTCGAAAAAGATTAGCGCGAGCGTAGTGAAAACCGACCCACCAAAAATCGTAGTCATCATGCCGGCCTATAATGCCAGCAGGACGCTCGAACAGACTTTTCGCGATATCCCGCGCGACGTCGTTCACGAATGCTTCGTCGTGGACGATTTTTCTGCCGACTCGACGGTCGAAGTAGCGCGGAAGCTGGGACTGCGCGTTTTTCTTCACAGCGAGAACCAGGGCTACGGCGGAAACCAGAAGACCTGTTACGTCGAGGCTTTGAAGACAGCGGCCGACATCGTGGTGATGTTGCACCCCGACTATCAGTACGATCCGAAAAAAATTCCCGACCTCGTTCGGCCGATCGCGGAGGGTGAGGCGGATATAGTTCTGGGTTCGAGGATGGCTTACGCAGTCCGCGGTGGCATGCCCTTCTACAAAAGGATTTCGAATCGTTTTCTGACCTGGGGTGAGAACAAGGTCTTCGGCCTCAAGCTCTCCGAATACCACACCGGTTTCCGCGCTTTCCGCCGAAGGTTCCTGGAAACAACACCCTTCCTTCTTAACTCGAACGATTTCATTTTCGACCAGGAGATTATCGCGCAGGCGGTCTGGTTCCGGGCGCGGATCGAGGAGATCTCGGTGCCTCATCGTTACTTCCCGGAAGCAAGCACGATTGGTCTCGGGCGCTCGATCCGCTACGGCCTGGGTGTTCTTAGGTTACTGGCGGTTTTCGTGATGAATCGCAAAGGCCTGATGGCTTCCCGGATGTTTCGTCCCTTGCATCATCCCTATGTTGAGGTGGTCGCCAATCCGCCGCGTGATGGGTGAGAACGCGAGGGATTGCCAATGCTAGCTCTCTTATATCTTGGCCTCGCCATTTATCTCGGCGATCTGCTTTGCCGCCGGTTCTACCGCTTTGTCTCCCGCCCGCACCGCTGGGCCGCCGCTGTTCTGGTCGGCCTGCTCCTAAGCACCTGGTTCACCTATCTCACCGCCTGGATATTTTCGCACAACCGAAGGCCGCTCGTCCTGGCAGACATCGCGTTCTTTCTCACTGCGCTCAGCGCGATCTTCCTGCTTAGACGCCGCTCGAAAAGCGACGCCGAGTTCATTCAACCGCCGCCTCCCGGCTCGGAACGGTGGGATTGGATAACACTGGGGACCTACCTCGTCCTCGCCTGCTGGATGATGTTCGGCACCTTTAACATTAAGGACGGCCTCCTGCGCATCGGCAATAACGAGTGGAGCGACTTCGGGCCGAATACTGCCATCGCGCAGAGCTTCGCCGTCGGCCATAACTTTCCGACGGTGTATCCCCACTTCTCGGGTGGGCCGATTCGTTATCATTTCCTCTTCTACTTCCAGGCAGGCAACCTCGAGCTTCTCGGCCTCGACCTGGCCTGGAGTCTGAACCTGCTCAGCATCCTTACCCTCGTCTGCATGCTCGCGCTGGTCATGTCGCTCGGTCAGCTCCTTTTCAATTCCAGGGCGGTCGGCCGGATCGGATCCGCCCTCTTCTTTTTTCATGGCACCCTCAGCTTTGTTTTCTTCCTTCGCGCCCAGCCGTCCGTCGCCGCGGCTTTTCACTCGATCCTGAAGCTCAACGAATTTCTCCCCTCAGGCTATAACTATCGCGGAGAACTGTGGGGCATCTGGACCCAGGTCGTGTTCCTGAACCAGCGCCACCTGGCCAGTGGTGTCGGGATACTCCTGATCGTCCTGATCTTCCTGGTTGACCGCTATCGACAACGCGCAAATGACCTATCCTCGCCGCCGGACAACTTAGCGCCTGAAAGAACTCTCTGGGGACGAATTAGCCAGATAGCCCCTAACACGCTTGCTTTTGATAGGAGCTTTCTCTTTTCGGGTTTTCTCCTTGGCTGTCTTCCTTACTGGAACGCGTTGGTCTTCACGGTCTCTTTCGCCATCCTCTCCTGCCATTTTCTTCTTTTCCCGGCCCGCAAATATTTGCTCGGGCTAGGTCTTACGGCCGCCTTAGTCTCTCTCCCCCAACTGGCGCTTCTGCGCTCGGGCGGCGTAAGGACGGTCTATTCGCTCCTGCATTGGGGTTACATCGTCGAGCCGCCGACAGTTAACAACGTCTTGCGCTATCTCGGTTTCTCGTTCGGCCTTAAGTTGGTGCTGATTATCGTGGCGCTTGCTTTCGCTTCCTGGTTTCAGCGCCGGTTGTTCGTAGCTCTCTGCAGCCTGATCGCAGTCACCTTCTGCCTGGAGTTAAGCGTCGAAACTCTGGCTAACCATAAGTTTCTCAATGTCTGGTTGATCGTGAGCAACCTATTTGCTGCTTACGGGCTCTGGCAACTTTGGTATGTTAGATGGCGATGGCTGGCGATCCTGACCCGCCTTTTCGCGCTCGTGCTTGCACTTGCCATCGTTATCTCCGGAACCATCGACTTCTTTCCGATCTATAACAGCTACTACACCACCCTGCGCTTCGTCGACGATCGCCTGATGAAGTGGGTTCGCTCCCATACAAAGACGCATGACGTATTCCTGAGCGACCGTTTCGTGAACCACCAGATTCTCCTGGCGGGCCGCCGGCTCTTCTATGGCTGGCCTTCGTTCCCCTGGGGCGCCGGCTACGATACAACCACGCGCGACGAAGTTTACCGCCTGCTCTTTGAGAACACCGATCCGAACGTCGTGTTCCGGCTTTTGAAGGAGAACAACATTGCCTATGTGGCAATCGATGACGGAGTCCGCCGCGGTGAGTTCATCAAACGGCCCAATGAAGAACTTTACGACCTGAATTTCCAAAAGGTATGGGAGGATAAGACCAACGATTACAATTCGCTCGTCATTTACAAGGTCCCCGCGACAGTTCCGCAGCAATTCAAAGTTCCCGACCTCGCCCGGATTCGCGCGGCCGAGCTAAGCACTCCTCCAGTGAATGCCCTTCAAGGCGGTAAAGGAGCAAGGAGAGGGCAGTTCGATTTTCCGCGCGGGATGACCGTTGACAAATCAGGAAATATTTTCGTCGCGGACACAAACAACGGACGCATTCAGAAATTTTCCTCGACCGGCGCCTATCTGGCGACGATCGGCACGACGGGCAGATATGCAGGAGAATTTCAGGAACCAAACGCGATCGCGATTGATAACTCCGGGAACATCTATGTGACTGAGGTGGGCAACCACCGCGTTCAGAAACTTACGGCCGACGGACATTCTCTCGCATTATGGAAAGGGCCGGAGCCCGGGTTTTATGGCCCTCGCGGCATCTGTGCTACGGCGAAGAATTTTATTTACGTGGTTGACCAGGGGCGCGCGCGAATCGTCAAATACGACTCTAATGGAGTGGTCGTGGCGATCTGGGGATCGCAGGGCGAAGGAGACGGACAGTTTGTAGAACCCACGACAGTCGCAGTGGATGATAAGACCGAACGCGTCTATGTCGCGGACCCGCGCAACCGGCGGATTCAGGTCTTCGATTCGTCCGGCAAGTTCCTCTTCAAGTGGACGGTGAAGGAATGGCAGGCTTCCGGCTGGGCCTTTCAGGATCTGCTGCTTGATTCGCAGAGCGAGCGGCTTTATGCCACAAGCCCCACCACTGATGAAGTGCTGGTTTTCGACCTGGAGGGCAATGCCATCACGACCTTGAAACCCAAGCCGCCCGATAAGCTCGAAGGCGCGTCAGCTCTGGGATTGTATAATGGAAAGCTCTACGTGCTTTGCACCTTTGCGGATCGCGTGACTACGATTGTTCTGCCGCCGAAATAAAGAACCGCAGAACTGGTTACAAGCGTGAAGAGTCTTCGCTCGAGGCAGCCGGCTCGATCGCTTCCGCTACCAGATAACGTGGCCGGCCTTTCACTTCTTCATAAATGCGCGCCAGATACTCGCCAATAATACCAAGGCTTATCATGAGGAAACTTCCTATGATCAGTTCGAGAAGAATAACCGTGGCAAAGCCGCTGACCGCGCGGCCGGCAAGTTTCAGGTACAAGGTCTCAGCTCCCAGGACAATCGAGAAGACAAGGAACAGAGCTCCCGCAAACGTGACAAGTTGAAGAGGCAGGGAGGAGAAAGCGGTTATGCCGGTGAGCGCGAGCTTCAGCCGTTTTAGATAAGACCAGGTGGATTGCCCGGCGGAACGCGGGACTACTTCGAAAGGCATCTGAACGGAGACAAATCCCATCCAGGCGGTCATGCCGCGGAAGAAAACGTTGCGCTCCCCCATTTTCAACCAGGCATCGACCGCCTTCCGGTTCATGAGCTTGAAGTCCGAAGCTCCTTTGAAATCAAATCCCGAGAGCTTGTGAAGGATGTAGTAAAAAAACAGTGCGCCGAACTTGTCGGAAAAGGCTTCGCGTCCCCGATAATGTTTTACCGCGTGCACAATATCGGCGCCCGATGCCCGCCACATCCGGACCATCTCGGGCAAGAGCGATGGCGGGTGCTGCCCGTCGCCGTCCAGCAGGATGACCGCATCACCACGGGCGCGCTCGAGCCCGGCGCAAAGCGCTGATTCTTTGCCGAAGTTTCGACTTAGCCGGACCGCGCGAATCGATGGGAACGCCTTTGCTTCTGCCGTGATGATGCGCCAGGTGTCGTCGGACGAGCCATCATCCACGAGCACCAGTTCGTACGGTAGCTCACCGTGATCCAGGGCCGCGCGAACCGAAGCCAGGAAGGCTGCCAATATTTCCGCCTCCCGAAAAATTGGGATAACCACCGAAACCAAAGGCTGGTCGTTAGCGTCAGGCATGCGGGAGTCTTCCATGAGCCGCAACCGTAGTGGCAGGGACCCAGATATTGAAGCGCCGAAATACTGTGGGCAGGGAAAGGCCGAACTTCGCCGCGATCAAACTGAGCGGAAAAGCATGCGGATGCGGCATTCTGCTTACCTCTTCCAAGCCGGCGCCGCGCATTAACTTTTCCAGCGATTTGAAATCGAAATAGACCACGTGCTCGGGGACCTTGAACGAGGGCCAGCTTCGTCCCATGAGTTTGCGCAAGGCGCCCCCTATATCGGGAGTAGCGAGGAGTAGATGACCACCCGGCTTAACGTGACTGACCAAATCTGCGATGAAAGCCAAAGGGTCATAAACGTGTTCGATCACTTGCGTTGCGATCACGCAATCAAAGCTTGCATCGGGGGCTAGCTGCTCGATGCCTCCTACGAATACCTCAGCGTCAGTTTGGCGGGCCAGTTCCGCGGCTCGCGGCGAGAATTCTGTCCCAACGCGGCGGCGAAAGAGCGAGCGGGCTTCATCGAGCAGATACCCATAGCCGCAACCAACTTCCAGGAGATCCCCACCCGTCGCATTTCGTTTTCCCAGTTCACTCAACAAACATTTGAAGGTGGCTCGCAGAGAGGTCTCCTGATCCACGTAGCTCGTATCGGCGTAGCCGGATTTGCCTCCTTCATAATAAGAGGGGTCGCGATAAACCTGCTCCATCGCCTCCTCGCTGAGACGGGGATAGAGATAGTGCCCGCCGCAGTCGAGGCAACGCGCCACGCTGTGAATTGCAGACAAAGAAAAAGGGAAATCACGGCGTTCGCTCTGGCATAAGGGACAGCCCGGATATTCAAGATCAGCGATGCGGGCGGGCGTGAGTTGGGATGACGTCATCTCTTTCGCGCGTTAGGTGCTCACTTTTTCTTGAATACCTCGACTGCGTTCCAAGCCTCGTCCGGCGGCTGTTTTTCGTACTCAAGCGCGCGCTCCAGATACATCCGCGCCAGCGCATCGTCGGGATAGAACTCGAGGAACTGGGAGAATAGAATCTTCGCCTGCCTGAAATCGCGCTCACGGAATTTTCGAAACCCGGCTTCGTAGGTCTCCAGGCGCTCGAGGAACTCCCGGTCTCCAGCTTCCTTCTTGGCGCCGATTAAGGTGAAGATCTCGACCGGCTTGGTTTTCCCTTTCACCTGGACCAGCGCAACGCTCCTCAGATCGAATTCGTCGCGGATCAATTCGCTCGCTCGCGCGCCAACCAGGATATCGACCGGATAGATTCGCGTGAGCGCTTCGAGCCGCGACGCGAGATTGACCGCGTCACCAATCACCGTCGGGTCCGCTTTTTCCTGCGAGCCGATGTTTCCGCCGAGAACGTCGCCATGGTTGATGCCGATGCCGATCGCGAAAGCGGCAGTTCCCTCCGCCGCCCACTTCTGATTCAGCACACGAAGCTCGCGCCGCATCGCGAGGGCGGCGCGTGCGCACGCCTTCGCGTCTTCCGCAACGCCGCGGCTGCTCACATTTCCCCACACCGCCATGACCGCGTCGCCGATGAATTTGTCCAGCGTGCCGTTGTTCTCGAACACCGCGGCCGTCATGCGGCTGAGGTATTCGTTGAGTTGTTTCACCAGCTTTTCCGGATCGGCGCTCTCCGTCATCGTGGTAAAGCCGACAATGTCGGAAAACAAAATCGTGGCCGGAATGCGGACTCCCCGCAGGCTGCTGTAAAAGCTGTCGGGATTATCGAGAATTTCTTTCACTAGATTTTTCGAGACGTAACGCTCGAGCGTCCGGCGGGTGCGCAATTTTTCCAGACGTTCCAGGGCGTACTCGAAGCCTAACGAGAGCAAACCGCTCGTGAGAAATCCGGTCAGCACCGGCACCACGAGCAGGAGCAGGCCCCAGCGATCGTAAGCCATCCGCGCAAAGGCGAGGTAAGCGGCCGTGATCGCGATGATCGCAACCAGACAGACCAATGGCCGCCGGACAAAGGCGATCAACGCCCAGGCCAGCGCCCCGGCCAGGAGAACAAGGATGAGATCGGTGCGCTCCGAGGTGTTGTGGAGAAAATCGCCGGCCAGCGTGGCGGCGATAACTTGCAGGTGCAAGACCGGGCCCGGCGTGTCCGGGGCCATCGGTGTGGTTACAACATCGTGCACTACCTTCGACGCCGCGCCGACGATTACGATCTTGTCTTTGAAGAAAGCGCCGTTCGCGTAATTGGCCTGCCAGAGTCTCGGATCGAAGATCTCGTAGAGAGAATGCGGCTGATACGCGTCTTCTTCACTGCAACGAAATTGATGCGGCTGAAAGTCCAGGGGGAGATTGACCCCGAGTTTGGTCAGAGCTCGCGCCGACAACGAGTAGTAAACCTCCTGCGTGGGATGGGGCGGCTGGCCGGCCAGCAATCGATCCGACATGGTGTAAAAGGTCGAGCGAACTTTTTGATCCATCGGGTCGGGGAAAAAAATCACATAGCCGACGCGGTCATCCTGGATTTGCGGCGCCGGGATGAGAGAGGTGTTGGGCATGACGAATTTCATGCCGTGCTCCGCGTCGAAATTAGCCCCCAGCACCACGCGGTCGCGATACCGGTCGATCGCGTCACGGAAAATGGCGTCGCCTTCGTTAGGCGGGTTAAAAACGAGATCGAACATCACGACGCGGGCGCCGGCGTTGAAGAGCCGGTCGAGAAGAATCGCCCAGAGTTCACGCGACCACGGAGGGGAATGCGCCGTCATCAACTCGAAGGCGCGATTACCGGCGACCTCTTCGGGCAGAAGCGAGGAGGTATCGATCGTGGCTTCGTCGATTCCGAGAAAGACCAGGTTCGGATTCGTCGGGGTTTTGCGGCCTTCGCGTTCGAGAAAATCCTGGTAGTTCTGTTCCTCGCGCCAGACCGCGGAGAGAAAAGGGACGATCGGGAAAAAATGGACGGCGATGATGAGTCCGGTGCCAAAGGCGCAGATTGCCGCAACGACAAACCGGCGATGACGACTGAGCCAATGCATGGCGTGATTTTAGGAGTCGTGCTGGCGCGGGCCAATGCAATTCTCCAAGAGAAAGCAGTTGTGATTTGGGAGCCGCTCGCTACTTTTCCGGCCCGCGAACGCTCGAAGCGTTTCGCCGATCTGCACACCTGGTCCCGCACCGCGGAACCAAATCAGCGAATGAGGTCGCGCAGATCATTAACAAAAAGAACAATTCGCTGAACGAGGAATCCCGCTCCTGCGGGATAAAACAACATGCCAAGAGCAACTAACGCCCCGGCCAGCAGGGAGCGACGCAAACGCGTTCTGGATCAAGCCAAGGGTTACCGCGGCCGCCGTTCGAAACTTTTCCGTTACGCCAAGGACGCGACGATGAAGGGAAAGTATTGGGCGTATCGCGATCGCAAAACTCGCAAACGCACTTTCCGTTATCTCTGGATCCAGCGCCTGAACGCCGCCGTCCGCGCGCAGGGCCTCACCTACAGCCGTTTCGCCGAGGGTCTGAAGGCCGCGAACATCGGACTCGATCGCAAGATCCTCTCCGATCTCGCCATCACCGACGAAGTCGCGTTCAAGGGAATCGTCGAGCAGGTTAAAACCGCGCTCGAAAATAAAACGAAAGCGAAGAAGGCGGCGTAGCCTTTCCCTGTAGCGGCGGTCTTTGACCGCCAAGCCCTGGGTGAAATCGTTCGGCGGTAATAGACCGCCGCTACAGTTCCG
>JBEEHT010000071.1:0-6050 GCA_041167545.1 Verrucomicrobiota bacterium | reverse complement strand
AAGCTCGGACAAGTCCGCTTCGCGCACCGGACTGCTCGTGGCCGTGAGCTCCAAAAACTCCTTATCGTTCTGCACGCTCGCGTCCATGTCATCGAGGCTGAGATGAAAACGCCGGCCGCGTTTCTTGAGAAAATTCAGGGTCATGTTGACCGCGATCGAATGGATCCAGGTGTAAAAGGAGGACTTGCCGCGGAAGCCGCCGATGGATTTGTAGGCCTTCGAGAAAACGTCCTGGAGCAGATCGTTCGTGTCCTCGTGGTTCGAGGTCATGTTATAGACCAGGCCGTAAAGACGCGGCGTGTATTTCACCACCAGCTGGTCAAACGCGGCGGCCTCGCCGGCTTGGGTCCGCGCGACGAGCTGCTGGTCTTCATCCGATCTCGGCTGTTCCATCGCGTCGCGCTTAGGCTTAACACGCCGCCTTGAGGCCGACGATAAGAAATCGGTGAAGCGCCGCGAAGAAGGAGGAGACGGCAGGGCGATGGCTGGATTCATCTTTTTCGGAGGCGGCACGCGGTTTAGCGGCGATCCCGGACGGACATGAGCCAGAGCAGGTTGCCCAGAGTGGCGATGAACGCGGCGATATAAGTCAGCGCGGCTGCGTTCAGCACTTTGTTGACGCCAACGACTTCATTTCCCGGCTGCACGATGCCCATCTGTTGCAAAATGATTTTGGCCCGGCGCGACGCGTCGAATTCCACCGGCAAGGTGATCAGCTGAAAGGCCAGCAGAATCATGTAGCAATAGATGCCGAGCGTGATCAGGCCGGTCATGTGGAAAAACAAGCCGCCGATAATGACGAACGGCAACATTTGCGATGCGATCTGCGTGATGGGGACGATGGCCATGCGCGCTTTGAGCGGCGCATACGCGGCGGCATGCTGAATGGCGTGACCGGTCTCATGCGCGGCAATGCCGAGCGCCGCGACGGATGGCGTATTGTAAACGTTCATCGAAAGGCACAAGCGCTTGCTCGTCGGATCGTAATGATCGCCGAGGTAATCGTTCGTTTCGACGACTTGGACGTCGTTGATTTTTGCCGCCTGCAAAATCTCGCGGGCCGCTTCCGCGCCGGTGATGTTCGAACTGGCCCGCACTTCACCCCATTTCTTGAAGGCGCTGCTGACGCGCCATTGCGCCAAAAGCCCGATAATCAGCGGGATGCCGACGAGCAGGAGCCAATTGGAGCCGAAGCCGTAACCGCCACCGTAAATGTATGAAAGCATGTTAAAATTATCCCAGTCATTCTAAGCGAAGTTTCGCAGATGCGAAACGAAGTCGAAGGATCCCAGATCGCCATGGGACGCCTCGACTTCGCTCGGCCTGACAAGATTGTAAGGTTTAGACCGCACCGAGCGCCGTTCGTTCATCAAGGAAGGGCGATTTCCAAATCGCCCACGGCGGTTTGGAAACCGCCGCTCCTTGGCTCAAATTTCCAGGCGCTTCTCAAAGCGCGAGAGCATCCGTGTCCCGTTCTTCGTTAAGACCACGACGTCCTCCACCCGGACGCCGCCGATCCCGGGATAATAAAGACCCGGCTCGACTGTCAGCACCTGTCCCGGCTTGAAGACGGTCTTTTGGAAGCGCGGGAATTCATGGATCTCGAGACCGAGTCCGTGGCCCGTGCCGTGGAAAAACCCGACCTGCCGGCCATCGCGGACCTCTGTCGGATAACCGCGATCCGTGAAGAACTGCTTCACTTCGTTATGCAGCGTCAATCCGTCCACGCCCGGCTTCATCTTTTTCAGAGCAAGCGCCTGACCTTCCCGAACGGTCTCCCAAAGTTTTCTCTGCGCCTCGCTCGCGCGCCCTCGGACGACGGTCCGCGTCATGTCGCCGAAGTAGCCGCTCTTCGCGTCGCGCGGAAAGATGTCGAGGATGATCAGGGAATCGGCTTTGAGCGGGCCAAAGCCGCGCTCATGCGGATCGCAGGCCTGATCGCAGCCGGCGACAATCGTGTTCGCCGGAAGACCGCCCGCGCGCAAAATCGCGGAGTCGATTTCAGCGCGGAGAATTTCGGAAGTCAGCGTTTTTCCCGACCACGATAATCTCTTGCCGGGCCCCGGGGTCGAGGCGGAGAGCACTTCCATGGCGCGCGCCAAACCGCTTTCGGTAATGGCAAGCGCGCGGCGCATCAGCTTCAATTCCTCGTCGGATTTCGCCTCCCGCTCCGGCCAGAAAAGCCCGTTCGTTGTCCGCAGGCGGATTTTCGATGCCGCCAGTTCCTGCGCAAAGCCGAGAGGAAAATTCGCCGGCACAAGCGCCGAGCGGACGCCGCGTTGTCTCAAAAAATGCGATAACACTTTTTCGTAGGCGGGCGCCTTCTTTTGCTTTCCCTGCACTTCGCGCTCTAGCGCGGTGAAGGAAACGAACTCGTCGGCCTGGGCTTGTTTGCGGGCGCGATCGATCTCCAGATCGCTCAGAACCAACGTCCGCTTCCCGCGTTCCTCGAGAAAAATGAAGGCGTCCGGCGCGAAAAATCGCGTCGCATAAAGCATGTCGGGATCGTGCTCGCTCGCCGCGACGATGAGGCGAGTCACTCCATTTCTGATTTTCGACTTTCGATTTTTGATTTTCATTAGGTGCGTCTTACTTGGAGCTGTCGCCGCAGGATCCAGTGCAGAATGCCGAGCAGGGCAAGCGTCGATCCGACGAGCACCAGGGTGTTGAAGAAAAAGAGGTCGATCTTCATCCCGAGGTAGCGCTTTTCTTCGCCAAAGAAAACATTGAGCTTCCCGCTGCGGCGATAATCGCTCTGCTCCATTTCGGCGTTCGAGATCAAGTCCGAGACCTTTTGATTGACGTAAAGCTGCTCGGCCGTCACCGGTCCTGAGGCGTCTTTAAAAAGCTCGCGATCGAACGGCCGTTTTCGCTTCAAAATGTCGTCGATGATCCCGAGGTAATGATCCAGCTCATCCGGAGTTTTCGCCTCCAGGCCGGAGAGCACCGCGAGCGTCTCCTTGAGTTCATCCAACCGTTTTGTCGCCGCCGGATTCTGCTCGCGCTTCGTCACCAGTTCGTTGATTTCATCCTGCGTCCGTTCCTGACGGTGGGTGAGCGGATTCAGCTTGGCCTGCGCCACCACCATTTCTTCATACGACCAGCGCATGGCGATGAACTGGCAAACGAACGGCACCTGGAGCCGGCTATTCATCTTCTTCCCTCGCTCGTCGTTCGGATGCTCGGAGAACCAGCGGGTGAAAGTGTAAACCAAGGCCAGGTTCCGGTTCATATCCTCATACTTGATGAGCGCTCCGCCCATGATGATCTGCGGGATCAGGACAAGCGGAACAATATTCGCCGCTGTCTTCGGGTCGGCCACGAGTGATGAGATGACGAGGCCCAAAGCCACACCGCCCATTGCCGTCATCAGCATGACGCCGAGATCGATCCAGAACATGCCGCGGATCTCGAGGATGTAATTGCCAATCCAGACGAACAGGATGCATTGGAAGAGCGCGAAGAAGCCTAACGACACAAATTTCGACAGCACGTAGTAGGGCAACCGGACGTTGAGATTGCGTTCGCGTTGCAGAACCGCACGATCGCGAATGATGTCGTCGGCGCTGTTCGTCAGGCCGAGGAACATGGCGACGATCAGACTGAGAAACAGGAACGTCGGGATGTGATAGGCGGAGGCGAAATCGTATTTACCGCTATCGGAATATCGAAGCAGCGTCGCGATGAGCAGCGCCAGGACCGGGGCGACGCCGATGGTGATGACGAGGTTCGCGCGGTTGCGCAGCTTGCTCATGAACGAGCGGTGCAAAAGCGTGCGCAGTTGCGTCCATTCATCGCGCCAGCGCATGAAGAACCGGCGCTTGTTTGTAGGCGCCGGCGGCAGCGCCGCTGCCGGACCGCGCCGCAACGAAACTTGTTTCACGTCCTGGATCAGCCGGAACGCCTCGTACTTGTCGCGCCAAAACTCGGGCGAGTATCGGCGCGCCGCGACCAATTGCCCACGCGTGTTCTCCTCGTAAATCACGTCGCCGCTAATGTCGCGCAGCGGCGTTTCGAGCACATCGAAGATAAACTCCGGCCGCGTGGTGCCGCATGATGGGCACGCGCCCAGATCCGCGCCGAATTGATGCTGATGTTCCGCTTCGGCGAAATAACGCAGCATGTCGGTTGGCGTTCCGAAGAAGACGAGCCGGCCGCCCTTATCGAACAGGATCGCCTTGTGAAACATCTGGAAAAGTTTCGAGCTCGGCTGGTGGATCGTGACGATGATGATCTTGTTGTGCGCGAGCGCGCGGATGATCTCGATGACGTGCTCGGAATCTTTCGAGGACAGGCCCGAGGTCGGTTCGTCGAAAAGGTAAACGTCGGCCGAGCCGATCATATCGAGTCCGATATTGAGCCGTTTCCGTTCGCCGCCGCTGAGGGTTTTTTTGACCGGGCTCCCGACAATGCTGTCGCGGCGCTCATTCAAGCCGAGCTCGATTAATTTGCCTTCAAGCCGGCGCGTCAGATCGCGACCCGAAAGATGCGGCGCGCGAATCGCCGCGGCGAACTGAAGATTTTCTCCGATCGTGAGGTGCTCGTCGAACGCGTCCTCCTGCGGGATGTAACTGATGTAGCCCTTGAGTAGATCGAGATTTTCGTAGAGCGGCCGGTCGTTCAGCAGGATCTGGCCCTGCGACGGCTGCAACTGTCCGCCCAACACTTTCATGAGCGTGCTTTTGCCCGAGCCGCTCGCGCCCATCACGCAGACGAGCTCGCCGCGATTGACCGAGAACGAGACGCCTTCCAATCCGACTTCGTTGTTCCCGAAGCGGTGGGTGACGTCCACCACTTCGAGCGAACGAATGATGTTGCGTTCCTCCTCGATGATTCGTTCGGAAAAATTGCAGCGCAGAAATTGCCCGACATCGATCCGAATGGTGTCGCCATCGGCCAGCGGCGCGGTGCCGCGGACCGGCGTTTCCCCCACCATGATCGGCCGGTCGGCGTCGATCACTTCGAGAGTGCCGATCCGCTTGTCGTAATCGCAGAGAATTTTTAGCAGGACGTCGCCGCTCGTCCCCGGCGAGAGGAGAATGTCGTCTTCCTCGAGCAAGCTTGGATTGTTCGAGACGAGGTATTCCGACTTCGAGGCCTTGAGTTGGAAACGGCCGCCCATGGCGCGGGCGCGGCGCCGCAAATCGAGCAAGTCCATCTCGCTGTCATTATGGAAAACGATCTTGTCTTCGAGGGTCGCTTCCACGGTGGTGCCCGACTTCAGTTTCACATTGTTCAGGACCGCGTCCACGTCGCGCAACGCTTTGATTCGCACCTTCAGGCCGAAGGTGACTTCCAGGGCACTTTCCCGCGAACGCGAACGTTCCAATTGAACTTCATCGGCGTCTTTGTGGACGCGCACGAAGATTTGTGGGAGCGAAACATTCTTCTTCGCGTTGAAATAGGCAGCGAGCTCCTGGTAGGTCAGGAATTGGTCGCCGACCAGGATGCGTTGCCCGGGATAGATCCGGCAAAAACCGCCGCGCAAAAGCGGCCGGCCCCGCACCGAGATCGTCTGGCCGGTGTAGTTCTTGAGCAGGATCAGGTCGTGATAACGAAAGGCGAGAAGGCGATCGCTGCCCGTCAGGCTTTTCAAAGTCACGTCAGCCACGCCGTTAGTGCCAAAGGAAAGCGATTCGAGAGGCGACGCACCGCGTTGGTAGATGGACGCGTCGGAATCCTCCGAGGCGTTCAATTGATAAACGATGTCGATCGCCTGCGCGGCCATGCCGAGCTGCGACATAAACGAGTAAAACGCGACGACCTGTTCCTGCTTCAGCCCGGCTTGCGAAATCAAATCGTAAAGCTGGACGCCGAGCATGATCTTGCGATCGGCGCTTAGTTGCGCGGAAAGCTTCTGCGCCATCGCCGAGAGATCCTGCTGCTCGTAAAGCGCCTGCCGAAACAGCTGCCGCAGCTCGGAGTAAACCGCTTCCGGATAATCGTAACGAAGGAACCCGAGGCTCGAGTCGATTTCCTCTTCGAGCAAAACGCCGTCGGCCTTCGAAAAACTGGCGAGCACCTGGATGAGCAGCGGGAGCAGGTTCGGT
>JBEEHT010000070.1:0-35236 GCA_041167545.1 Verrucomicrobiota bacterium | reverse complement strand
GATTCCGTCATGACCTACAACACGCGCCGCGAAGTTTTTCCCACCAACATCATCGCGGGCACGTTCAACTTTGGCCCGGCCGAGCTCTTCGTCATCGAAAAGCCGGAAGAAAAAGCAGCTCCCAAAGTCGCGTTCTAAGTCTCGGCACAAGATCCGGATCGGGTGGACTTCTTCGCGCGCCAGGACAAAGCCCGACGCAATACCAAGCTCCTGGTATTTTATTTCACCATCGCGGTCCTTTTGCTGATCGTGGCGGTCTATGTGGCGGTCGCGCTGATTTTCACCGGCGTAGAGCTGAAGAATTCCAGCGGCGACACGACGTTCAACTGGGCGCAGCCGGAGTTATTTTTCGGGACAGCTCTCGGTACCCTGGCGGTGATTTCACTCGGAAGCGTTTTTAAAACCATGGCGCTGGCTCGCGGCGGCCGCGCCGTCGCCGAGCTTCTCGATGGTCGCCTGGTGAACCCGAATTCCACCGACATCCACGAGCGCAAGCTGCTCAACGTTGTCGAAGAAATGGCGATCGCTTCAGGCGTCCCCGTCCCGCAGGTTTACGTCATGGATAATGAGGCCGGGATCAACGCATTTGCGGCCGGACATTCCACCAGTGACGCGGCCATCAGCGTGACGCGCGGTTGCATGACAATGCTCACCCGCGACGAGCTCCAAGGCGTGATCGCGCATGAGTACAGCCACCTTCTCAATGGCGACATGCGGCTCAACCTGCGTTTAATGGGGCTCATTTTCGGCATCCTTTGCCTGACGGTGATCGGCCGTATTCTCGTCCAAACCCGAGGCAAGAAGAACCCGCTGCCGCTGCTCGGTCTCGCGCTGATCATCATCGGCTGGATCGGGGTTTTGTTCGGACGCCTGATTCAGGCGGCCGTGAGCCGACAGCGCGAATTTTTGGCGGACGCCGCCGCCGTTCAGTTCACGCGTAATCCTGGAGGCCTCGCCGGCGCGCTCAAAAAAATCGGCGGACTCGGCGCAGGTTCTCAACTCCAGGCGCCGCGGGCCGAAGAAGCCAGCCACTTATTTTTCGCGAACGGCTTGAAGAGTTCGTTCATGGGATTCGCAACCCATCCGCCCTTGGAGGAACGCATCCGCGCCTTGGATCCAACTTTCGACGGAAAATTTCCGGAGGCGGTCACGGCAGTGGACGATGCCGTGGTCCCACCGCTGCCCGGCGTTTCGGCCTTATCGCAACCGCCACCGCCGCCGCGCGCTCAAACTCCACCGCATCCGCCGGTTCGTCCGCCGCCGCTTCCCATCACGCAACCACCTCCGCCTCCCGGCGCCCGACCGCCCCCGTTGCCCGCGGCAGCCATCCTTGCCGATATCGGTCAGCCGACGACCGAACATCTTCGTTACGCCGCCGATCTTCAGCAGTCGCTTTCGCCATCATTGCAAGCCGCCGCGCACGATCCGCTCGGAGCCGGCGCTTTGGTTTGCGCGTTCCTGCTCGGTCACGAAGCGGCGGCGCGGCAGAAACAACTCGAAGAGTTAGGTCGCGGCACTTCCGACCCGATGCTCCAGGAAACGATTCGAATCTGGCCGGAGATCCAGGGCCTGCCATCCCAGGCCAGAATTCCGCTGGTGGACATGGCGCTGCCGGCTCTCCGCCGGCTTTCGCCGCAACAGTTCGAGCAATTCCGCGCCGCGGTGAATACGTTGGTAGCGAGCGATAGCGAAACCGATCTGTTCGAATACATGCTGCAAAAAATCGTGATGCGTCATCTCGAGACACGCTTCTTTCCCAAGGGCCGCACCGTCACTCAATTCTACGACCTCCGTCCCCTCGCCCGCGATTGCGGCGTGCTCTTATCGGCGACGGCCTATGCGGGTCAGGACGGTCCCGCGCAAGCGCGGGCGGCCTTTGCGCAAGGCGCAGAGTCGTTAGGCCGAATCGCCCGTTGCGAAATTCCATGGCTGCCGCCGAACGAATGCGAGCTTTCGCATTTGGATGCCGCGCTCAATCGTTTCAGCCAGGCCGTGCCGCAAATCAAAAAGAATGTCCTGAACGCCTGCACCCAAACCGTCGCCGCCGACGGCGTCATCCAACCGCGCGAAGCCGAATTGCTCCGTGCCGTCGCGGACGCACTGGACTGCCCCGTGCCTCCGTTCTTGTCCTCATAACGAAGGCGCCGCTGCCTTTGGGGTCGATGTCGTCGCGCGAAGGGGCGAAGACCATGCAGGAACAGTTGTGTGCCGTCGGGATTTCTTTATCGCTTCGTTGACGCGGACGGGTGCTGCCGGATAACTTCCGGTGTGCCAGCCAAACCCTCGGCGCTCGTCGATACGGCGTCATTTACTGCGTCGGTAATCTCGACCACTTCCGGAAGCCGATTCCCGAGAGTGACGTACTGACGCCTTTGCTTGCTTGCCTGGGCATCGAAAATGACAGTAGCCATCAAAGTCCTCAACGAATTGAAACGCACAGAACTGTCCGCCGGAGCCGTGAACGCGACCCGCCTAAACAACATCAACATCCTGCTTGGCAGAAACGGCTCTGGAAAAAGTCGGTTTCTGAGAGCAATCGATCTTGGGATTGGGAAAGATGCCGCATTCGCTGCTCGGTATATCAGCCCCGAGCGTGCCGGTGTATTCCGACGCGATGGAAACGTCATGAACAGCATGGAGTCGAGTCCTGCATGGCTCCCTGAAGTTAGAAGAAAGAATCAAGCAGAGAATTTCAAAGCGGCGTCGGCCAATCTGCTTCGGGATATTGAAACGGCATACCTCCGACGCCTCCAGGATACGCCGAGTATTCGGGATGACTCAGCTAGGAACTTCCGCGTAGATAGCCTTGACAAGATTAACAGATTGCTCTCGAACGTTTCAATCGTTCAGCAGGGATCGGATTTCGTATTCAACGATAGCACCGGACAAGTTGTTGCACCCGACCAGATAAGCAGCGGCGAGTCTGAAGCTGTCGCGTTGGCTTCCGAGATGTTGTACTTTTTTGAGAACATGCGGAAAGACAAGTTCAATGTTCTTCTTCTCGACGAACCAGATGTGCATTTGCACCCAGACCTTCAAGCAAGGCTGGCGAACTTCTTGATCGGATTAGTCGAAGACCTTCCTGCTGAAAGTCAAAACAACGTCACCGTCCTAATCGCTACTCACAGTACGCCGCTCGTCTGCGCCCTTGCCGCTTCAGATCGCGCTTCTATCGGAACCAAGGAGTTCGGTATTGATGCGGTTGCGTTCTCCGCGTTCACGCAACAACTCAGGAAGGTTGCGCCCTTCTTCGGCCATCCGCTGTCTTTAAGCCTCAGTCACGATGTAATGCTAATTTTGGAAGGCGAGGATGACGAGCGAGTCTGGCAGCAGGCCGGACGCTCCGCCAAAGGCCGACTCAAGCTGTTTCCAGTAGTTGCGACCTCTGTGAGCCAGCAGTCCGAGTTGGAGAACTTTTGTGCACCTCTCCTTAAGAGCCTGTATGACACTCCCATCGCGTACTCGCTGCGGGACGGCGACGGCGTTGTGGAGGAACTAGCTTCAGTCGGCCCGGTCCTTCGCTTCCGCCTTCGCTGCTACGCCATCGAGAACGCCCTGGTAACGGAAGAGTCACTTGTCGTTCTCGGGAAGACTTGGGATGAATTTAAGATTGCTGCCGACGCTTGGCTTACAGATAACGAAACGCATAAGGATCGTGAACAAATTCGCGCCCTGATCGCTTCTGGCCATAGACTGCAGAACGTGAAGATTAAGAGCATTCGCCAACTCATTTGCGCCATAGCCGGTACCACAAAGCCATGGGAGGTTGTCTTAGGCCAAGCGATCGGCTCGCTCGATCCCGTATCTATGCCTACAGGCCCATTTAATCTCGCAACGTTCCTCGGCGTGGAAGCAACTCGCGCCCTACTCCGAACAGGCACTGCGAGCTGACTTCCTGCGAACGACGACACTTAACACATCGCCCCCGACTGATCACGCCGCTTCAACGTCGGCATCTTTCATTTTTTCGACCGACCTCATAATTCGACAGAGTAGAAGGTCAAGATGATGACGGCGTTTAAGAGTCTACAACGGTTACTTTGCTGCGCGCATGATCGTGAATCGCACACCGACCCGAACCCCGGCGAAGAAACCTGAGACGCCACCCGCGAAACCGACTTCGTAACGGTGAACCAGGTTCAGATCGAGCAATATCCGGCGGCGCGCCAACCGCGCGCCGCCGGGGGTCGCAAATGAAGGACGACAGCAGCTCAGGAAAAATGTCCTGAACGCCTGCGTCTAAACCGTGGCCGCGGACGGCGTCATCCAACCGCGCGAAGCCGAGATGCTCCGCGCCGTCGCGGACGCGCTCGACTGCCCGGTGCCGCCGTTTCTGCAAACGTAAACTTTTCTTCTTCCTCCCCTCAGCTTAATTCTTAATTCTAGCGGGATGCATAACCCAGAAGATCGCAGTTTCCTCGGGCATCCGCGCGGTCTTTTCTACATCGCCTTCGCCGAAGCCTTTGAGCGTTTTTCCTACTACGGGATGCAGGCGCTCCTCGTGCTCTACATGGTCAACCGGCTCCTGCATCCCGGGCACATCGAGAACGTTCTCGGGATCGGCCCATTCCGCCATTTTCTTGAGATCGTTTATCGCGGTCCGCTCGCGGTTCAGGCGCTCTCGTCGGCGATCTTCGGTCTCTACACCGGGTTCGTTTATCTCACGCCGATCTTCGGCGGCTTGCTGGCCGATCGCGTTCTCGGACGCACTCGCACCATCACGATCGGCGCGCTCCTCATGTCCGCGGGACATTTCCTAATGGCGTTCGATCTCACCTTTCTCATCGCGTTGCTCTGCCTGCTTCTCGGCGTCGGCTGTTTCAAAGGCAATCTCGCCAGCCAGGTCGGCGCGCTTTACGCCACCGCCGATAACCGGCGCGCCGATGCCTTCCAAATTTACTATTTGTTCATCAACGGCGGTGTAATCGCCGCGCCGCTCATCGCCGGAACGCTCGGCGAAGTTTATGGCTGGCACTACGGGTTCGGCGCGGCCGGCGTCGGGATGTTGATCGGCCTAACGATCTATCTCCGCGGCCGGAAATGGCTTCCGCCCGATTCGCCGGTTGTGACCAAGAGCGAACGCGCCGCTAAACCGCCGATGAGCCATCGCGAGAAAATGGGGATCATCGCGCTGCTCGCGCTGTTGCCGGTGCTGACGCTCGCCGTCATCGGCAACCAACAAATCTTCAACGCCTATCTCGTCTGGGCAGAGAAAACCGCGAACCTCATCTTCTTCGGGAAGAAAATGCCGACGACCTGGCTGATCACGCTCGATTCGATTCTGTCGGTCAGTTGTCTCGCGGGCGCGGTCGTCTTCTGGCGACTCTGGTCGAAAAAATTTCCCGAGCCGGCGGAGATCACCAAGCTCGGCATCGGCAGCCTCATCGCGGTGACCGGGTTCCTTGCTCTCGCCGCCGGCGCGATCATGGCGGCGAGTTCCGGAGGGAGCGTTTCGATCTGGTGGCTCATCACCTTTCATCTTCTTAACAGCATCGGGTTCGCGAATGTCTTTCCCGTTTCTCTCGCGCTCTACGCCCGCGTCGCGCCGCCCGCCTTGTCCGCGACCATCATCGGCATTTATTATCTGGCCTTCTTCGCGGCGAATAATCTCGTCGGCTGGATCGGCGGCTTTCTCGAGAAAATGCCGGCGACCCAGTTCTGGCTTATGCACGCGGGGTTGGCTGGATTAGCCGGCATTATCTTCCTCGTCGCCGGCCGCCTCTTCGGTCATCTCCTCGCGCCTGGTCAAAAAGAGATCTCTCCGCCTTCTCAGTCCTGATCGCAAAAATACGTCATCAGGGCGAACTTCTTATTTCTCACCTCGGAAAGGACGGGCACGCGTGTGGAAGAACCTCCTACTCGCCCTCTTCTCCCGAAGTGTAATGCTTATAGTGGACAGTTGCCATAGGATCAGGCAGACCCTGAATAACTGGCTCGAACCCATATTTCTTTGTTAATCTCATACCGTCCGGGCTGATGGGCCGGGTATAGAAGTGGGGAGATTTGCGCTTAGCTTCGAGCGCGATCCTCCCTAACAATGCTCCCATAGTTTGGCCTCTCGCGCGTGTGCCGCCCGAAATAATGCCGCCTATATAAAAGCCGGCAGGCTTCTTGCGCATCGAAGTTATATATTCAGTGGTAAATTGATTTCCCTTGAGTTGGTTCTGCTTTAGCAATTTTCGAGCAGCTTCTGTAATTGGAACCAGACTAAAGTGGCCGACCAACCGTCGCGTATTAGAAAATCCAAACAACGGCGTTTTCTCCTCATAAATCCCGAAGAACATATTGGGATTGCGATCGTATAATTTATACGTTTCGGCGACGGAAAGTACGTCGGGCCCGAGCCGATCTACCATGAACTTACGTAATGCGGGAATATCACCCTTCCTTAGCTTTTCCGTGGAATAACGAGGCTCTTGCCTATGTTCCTCGATAAAGTGCCGTATCCATAATACGGCTCCTACGATGAGGAACGCTAGGCCTATGATTAATAGTCCGACATAGAACCAAGCCGGCAGGATGGCCAGGCGATCAATCTCGGGATGGAGGGCTGCCACAGCCAGAATGCCCAAACCAACTTCAAACAGATGTTTCATCTCTGAGGGGAAACTTGTGTTCCAAAAGTAGTAGCGATGGAACGCGAATCGGGATTGCAGCGGAATTATGGTGGTTCGTCAACTGCTTTCGATGATGATCACGTCTCATTGTTCGCTGGAACGAGCTCATTCGCGTTCTATATGTCGGAACAAGTAAAATGCTTACGATCCCGGCGGTGCGCCGCGGCGAGGAGGCGGCGGGATGAGATTGGGCGGAACGCCGGCGGCCTGAAGAATAGCGGTGCCATTCGCCGGATCGCGCCACATCACTTCACGGCTGATTCGCTGCAACAGTCTATTGCGCGCGCCTTCGTCGGGAATATTTCGCGCCCAGCTCACGGCGTTTTGGGGATCGGTCGCCGCCATGGCGGAAGCCATCGCCGAGACGGCAGTATCGTGACCTTCGCCCGGCGCCAAAGCGTTGATCCAGTTCGCCGCCGCCGTTGCGTCGTCGTGGGTCCATTGTCGTATGACCTGTGAAACAGAACGGGACCGCGCATCCGGTTCGGTCAGCGAGAGCGACCAATTCGCCGCCGCGGCCGGATCCTGTCCGGCCCATGTCCGCACCACCGCGTTGACCGGGGAACGCCAGCCCTCCGCGGTCTTATCCTGGGCCGCTTGGAGCGCCGCCGCCTGAGGATCGTTCGCCGCCCATTGACGATAAATCACGGAAGTCAGCGGCTCGTTCCCGCGGTTCTCGCCGAGCGTTGCCGCCAGCCGAAGCGCACCTGCCGGGTCGGTGTTCGCCATGAAGCCGAGCACACCACGCAACGCCATGTAACGAAGATCGGCATTCGGCAGCGACTTCGCGCGCTCCAGCGCTGCCTGCGCATCAGTCGCGGCGGCCTGTTGGAAAACATCATCCGCGATGTATTCGAACCCGCGATTCGAAGCGGCGAATTGCAACGCCGCGTCCGGATCGCTTTGCACCCAGCGCGATATCAGCAGACGCGAAGCAAGCTCACGGTCGTTGTTGCCGGGGATTCGCCGGATCCGCTTTAGTGCGTCGGCATATTCCGCCGGCCCCAGAGCATTGATGAATGCTTCGAGATTGCTCATGCGATGTCTGGCATCGCGATCGGCCAGGATCGCATCGAGAGATTTCCTCGAAGCCGCCAGAGAGGTCGACGAGAGCTGCTGCGAGCTCGGGTTAACATCACGCGGCGCCTCCGTAATGGACGTCGCCGAAACAGTCGAACGCGTATCCGCAAGTTCCGGCCGCTTTGGCGATGGCTCACTCTTGGATGCGAGAAAACCGCGACCGATTATTGCCCCACCGATGAATGCCGCCGCGACGATGAGAATGTGCTTCAGACTGATTCGCGCCGTCATGATCGGCATCTTCCGCTAACGGGATGAGCTTCGCGACCCAAAAAACTGCCCATTCTATTTCGTTTCCACGATCGTCACGCTAA
The DNA here is from genome assembly GCA_041167545.1 of Verrucomicrobiota bacterium. Classification (GTDB taxonomy): domain Bacteria; phylum Verrucomicrobiota; class Verrucomicrobiia; order Chthoniobacterales; family UBA10450; genus AV80. The sequence continues at coordinate 27,225 of JBEEHT010000070.1, read as the reverse complement.
GCCATGGGCCTCGCGTCTGCTGAAGCGCGGCGCTCCAGAACCAGGCAGATACATCGGTCCACTCATGGCCATGCTGGTCGGCGATTCTTTCGCGAACGAGGAGCCGGTGATCGCCGCGAACGGCGAGAAAACAACTCCAGCGTTCTCCTTTCCCATCACGAAGCGCCGGTTGCGGAGTCACGGAAAAGCCGGCGCCGCGGAAACAATCGGCGCTGGAATGCAATTGCCGGCTCGCGGTCGTAACCCAGCGAAGGATCAATTCGCGGCGGCCGTCGGTGAACTTCGCGATCCGGCCTGGGAAATTTTCGTTGAACTTCTGGTCGCGATCGCTCAACGCGATTTGCTGGATCGCCGTGCCTTCCCATTCCTGCGGCCAGGCGGGTAATGAATGGGAGGCCGGCGCGTTGTTTGGCGCTCGCAGCGGGGCCAGCGCCGCCGCCGCGCAAAGGCCAACGAACGTTGCGCGCACGATCAAGTCGCGGGTTGCCATGGCGTTCCTCCAGTCGTTAGGCGGACCAGGATGAGAAGCGCGCCGGCAAAGAGAACGACGCCAATGCCCGAGTGGGTCCAGTCCGGCAGAGCGACAAGGTGCGCTTCTTTGAAGAAAAGCGCGGTGGCCCGCACCATGTTCGCGCCGACCACCAGGAACAGCGCCGCGCCGAGCGCGAAGAGACTTCGGCGATTGCCGAGCCCGCTGAAGGCAGCGAGGGCGGCGGCAAGGTAGATTCCGAACCAGAGCATGCGCACCCCGCCGCACGGCGCATCCACCATGATGGTTTCGCCGCGCCAATGCAGCAGGGTCCCTTCGCGCGTGACCGTGAAATCGAGGACGCGCAAAATGATAACGGACGCTTCAGCCGCCATGACGCGCAGCGGATAACCAAGGTAGAACTGCACCGTCGCCACGACCGGCAGCGAAAGACCGAGGAGCGCCGCGTTTGCGACAAGATTTCGCCGGCGAAGGACCAGCGTCGCCAGGGCCGCCACCGCCACGAGGGCGCGTGGAAGCGGCGACGTGACGTGAAAGAGCAGCGCGTAAACGCCGAGGAGAATCGCCGCGCAGACGATCCGTTTTTCGCTGCGCGGCAATTCCATTCCATTTCGCATCACGACAATCGCGAGCGTCGCCAGCGCGATGAGGCCATACGGTTCGTCGCTGCCGTCGAACGTGCGGAGCGCATACCAGCGCCAGACGGGCCACAGCGCCACCGTCATCGCCAGAAGCAGCACTCGCGGCGAAGTGATCAGGCTGAGGCGCACTTGATTTTCCTCGAGCGATAAAGGCGAGCGCCCATGACAATCACCACCACCGTGAGCAACGCCCAGGTCCCGGGCTCAGGCGTAGTCTGAATCGCGGTTCCGACCGCGCTGTTCTCGACTCCCGCCGGCATCGGCAAGGGTTGTTTCACCGTCTGCGCATTTCCGCCGGGATTGCGGACTACGTCATCGACGGCAACAAACGAAGTGTAAGCCGTCAGCAGATTGTAAGTGAGCCCGAGGTTCGTTACCTCCTTGACTCGTTCGTCAGTCGCACCCAGCGCGCTGTAATCGGCGAGAGATGCAATCCGGGCTCGCGCCCAAAGGTAAGTCAGCGCGTTGCTCCCCTCGATCGATCGCGCCTCCGCGACGGGAAATTGCGCGAGGAAATCTCCGGCGCCCGTTTTGCCGCGAAGCGAAATCGTCCCGGCAGCGCCGCCTTTCCATTTGCCGAAGATCACGGCCGGGCGGTCCGCCAGCAGATCGGGCACCGAGCGCGGCTCGACATCGTACACATCGAGCCCGCCGAAATCGACGGCAATGTGCGCCAGCAACGGCGCTCCAACGTAATCGCGGAATTTGCGCACTTCACTTTCGGCGTCGTCGGGCTTGGTCACGATGAATGGTTCGCCTTGTCCGGCCCGCGCCATTCCCTCGATCAGGTGGCGGTTTACCGACGAGCCGATTCCGAACGCGAACAGGTTCGCGCGATTGAGATTATTGCGGATGAGATCGAAAGCCTGCGCTTCGCAGTCCACGTAGCCGTCCGTGATGACGATCACGCTGCGCGCCGCCTCATTCGAAGCCGGCAAGGCGAGCGCTTCCTTGAGCGCGGGCAACAGCTCGGTTCCGCCGCCGCCCTGCTCGTGATCGATCACCGCGAGAGCGCGGTCAAGGTTCCCCTTGGTGGCCGGGAGCTCGTTAGGCGAAAGCACGGTGGAACCGCCCGAGAACAGGATGACATTGAACGTGTCGTTAGGCTTGAGCGTCGCGAGCAACTGCCGGATCAACGCCTTGGCGGAGTGAAGCGGGAAGCCGCGCATCGAACCAGAAACGTCGATGACAAAGATGTAGTCGCGCGGCGGGAGCGAGATCGGCGCGGTTCGTTTCGGCGGTTGAACCGTCAGAAGGAAGAAGTTTTCCTTCTCGCCTTTGCTTAGTAACAGGCCGGACTCGATCTTCGAGTCAGCGAGCCGATACTTGAGAATGAAATCGCGATTGTTCGCGGTCGCATCCCCGGGTTCGAGCGTGATGGTCGCGCGCACCGGGTCGCGGAACTCCGGTTTCACCGAATGGGTTTCGCAGCGCAAATCCAGGAGCGGCATGCCGGCCGCGATATCGATCGCGATGCCGAAGGTGGAGGGCGACTTCTCGCCTTTCACGAGATATGGATTCTTGATCCACATGTCGGTTTCCGGTGCGCTGGATTCGGGCTGGTTCGAGTAGCGCGGCCCTACCACCGTCGGGTAGAGGAACTGATATTCGCCGCCTTCGGGAACCAGCAGCTCAGTGTAACGCAGTTCCACTTCGACCGTATCGCCCGGCATGATGTTGGCGACATTCATTTGGAAAACGTTCGGGCGCTGCTGCTCGAGAAGGGATGTGCTCTTCCCTTCGGTTTTTGCCTGTTCGTAGGTGCGGCGTGCTTCCTGCCGCGGCTGGATCTTCGCCTTCAGGAGATGATCGCCGATCTTCATCTGCATTTCGTAAACGGCCGCGCGGGTCGATCCCGGAAAGACATAGGTCGCTTCCAAGGGAACGCCGCCCGCGTTCGAGTAGGTCTGGGTCACGCAAACATCGGCGATGACACCGGCGATCGTGGCCCGGACGTTGGTCGACTTGAGTGGCATCACATCGCCACTGCTCTCGCCGCCTTTGACATGGAAGTAGGGCGACAAGGTTTTGTCGGCCGGGTTCCCGGATTCGCTCGCTGAGATTTGACTGATTGGCGCGAGCGCGAGCAGGAGCGCGACCAGAGTTGTTTTTGTTTTCATGCGGCGAGTCTCGCGACCGCGTGTGAAGAGATTTTGAAGTCGATGTGAAATCGACGTGAAATCCGGCGGCCGTCTAAACCGCCTCTGCCTCTACCGGCAGGACCAGTTCGGCCACCACGCCGCCGGCCACCGCATTCTTCACCTCGACCGAGCCGCGATGAAGCAGAGCCACCTCGCGCACGAACGCGAGTCCCAACCCCGAGCTTTTCTTTCCGGTATCCGGCCGCGGCAACGAGAAGAAGCGCTCGAATATTTTTGCTTGCGCGAAGTCCGGAATCCCGGGGCCGTTGTCAACGATTCGCACGACGCACGAATCACCGGCACTCGCGAGCGAAGCCGAGACCGTCCCGCCCGAGGGCGCAAAAGCGATCGCGTTCTGGAGCAAATTCAGGATGGCCTTCTCGACCAGGAATTCATCCGCGGCGATGACCAACGGCGCCGCCGGCAACTCCGCGGCAAGCTGAATGTTCTTCGCGGACGCCTGCGCCGCCACACTCGCAACCGCGCGTCGCAAAGTTTCCACGACGTCGACCGGTTTGCGGTCTTCGAGCGATTTCTTCGCTTCCACCGCTGAGAGCAGCAAGAGGCGATCGACGATTTCCTGGATCCGAACGGTTTCCGCCTGGAGGTTATCCAGAAATTTTTTGCGCTGTTCGGCCGGCATCTCCTCGTGAAGCAACTCGGCCGCGCCGCGAATCGCCGCGACCGGGCTTTTGATCTCGTGCGTGAGCGTTTGCACATAGCTCTCGATGTATTTGCGCCCATCCAGCGCGTCGCGCATTTCTTCGAACGCCCGGCCAAGCGTCGCGATTTCCGAGGTGCCGAGTTTGGGAAGCGGCTCGCGCCGGGCATCGCGGACGGCGCGCGCATATTTCGTCAACTTTTCTATCGGCCGTGTGATCCATGCCGAGAGCAAGGCCCCGGCGATCACTACCGCGGCCGCGGCGATCGCGCCCATCACGAAAATCTTGCGCCGCGTTTCCTGCATAAATATCGCCATGCTCTTTTGCGGCTTGGAAACCGTGAGCACGCCCACGACTTGATCGCCGCTCATGACCGGCGCCGCGACGAAAAGCACTGCGGAGGTGGGATCGTTGGGATCGGCGCGGGTGGAACGCGCGCCGTACTTCCCGCGCAACGTCAGCCAGACGTCGTTTTGGCGCGAGTAATCGCGGCCCTCGGCTTGTCCGCCGTTTGAATCGAAGATCACGATGCCTTGGGCGTCGGTGACGTAAACATGCAGGTCGATATCGTTTTTCTCCTTGCTGTAAATTTTCGCCCGGAAAGGACGGGACCGTGCCCGCTGAAACGACTCGCGGAACTGCGCGATCTCGATCTTACCGCCCGGACTCTGGCTTTCGAGCAACGCGGCCAGCAAGCGCGCGGTATCGACCATCGGTTCCTCGATCGATTGCATGTAGCGCGGCTTGATCTCATCCACGTCGGTGATTTTTTTCACCAGATAAAAAAAGCCGATCCCGACAATCAGGAGGTGAGTCAGAATGATGCGCGCGCGGATGCTCACCTTAATCCTTCAAGGAATATCCGAGCCCGCGATGAGTCCGGATGGGATCTTCGTCATCGCGAATCGCGCGCAACTTCGCTCGCAACGTCTTGATGTGGGCATCGACCGTGCGATCGAGAGCGGTATCGGGCTCTTCCCAGGCCAATTCCATGAGCTGGTCGCGGGAATAAACGCGTCCCGGTTTTTGCACGAGAACCTTGAGGAGCCGAAACTCGTAGCGCGAGAGCTGGAGCGGAGTGCCGCTGTAACGGATCTCGCAACGCTCTTCATCGATCGAAAACAGCCTGGCAGTTTGAGGTTGCGCCGCTCCCCCCGAATCGGTGCGGCGCAGAATGGCTTTCACTCGCGCGGTTAGCTCGCGCGGCGCGAACGGCTTGACCACATAATCGTCCGCGCCGATTTCCAAGCCGACCACCCGATCGATTTCGTCCTTTCGCGCCGTGACAAAGATGATGGGGACAAAGGAGCTGGCGCGCAATTTTTTACAAAGCTCAAAGCCGTTGATGTCCGGCAGGCCGACATCAAGAATCACGAGCGCAAACGCCTGCTCGGCGAATGCACGCAAGCCATCGGCACCGGTCTGGCACCAGGTCGGCGCAAAGCCTTCGGTCTTGAGCGCGTAAATGATGTTGTCAGCAATGGAGGGCTCATCTTCGACGAGCAAAATTTTTCGCATTCCAACAGACCTTAGCGCGCCCTGCCCCGCTCGCCATCCTCCCTTTCCTACTTCCTACTTTTGACCGCAGACGCGACTTGTTGTTAACCCCAGCATTCAGCATAATCGGCGGCGATGGATTATGTGATTCGCCCACTCACGTCCGCGGATGAGCCGATTCTGTGGGAGATGTTGTATCAAGCTTTGCGGACATCGCAGGATGCGCCCCCGCGAGAGATTGTGCGGCAGCCCGAATACGCGCGGCACGTCGAAGGCTGGGGCCGCGCGGGCGACAACGGCTTTGTTGCGTATGATGCAGAGCAAAAGGATGACCTGTTAGGTGCGGCGTGGTTTCGTTTATCGCAAACCGAAGGCGAAGAGAAGGCCATACCGGAGCTTGCCTTCGCTGTGAAATCCGGACATCGCAAACGCGGCATCGGCGCCGCGCTGCTCACCCAACTCGTGAAGGCGAACCCGCAGTACCACGAGGTTTCGATAAGCGCCGGGCCGAATAATCCAGCCGTGCGACTCTACGAACGGTTCGGATTCAGAATCGTCCAGCAAAGCGAGCAAGCCGTCACTTTGCGACGAGAAGTCTGACGTCTAACCCGATCCCCGCTCATGAAATCTATCTTCACGCCAATTGCGTTGTTCCTCTTTGCCGTGCTCGCGCTCTCATGCCCGGTTCAGGCTCAGCAGTCCGATCCGGATGTCGCCAAGATTTTGAAGGACGCCGAGGAACAGGCCAAAAAGATGAATTTGAAGGTGCCGGATATGAAGGAGCAGTTGGCCGAGCTCGAAAAGGATGAGGCGAAGGAGAAGGCGGCCTTGCAAAAGCAACTCAACGCGCCGGGTCCGATCGCCCTGCCGGCTTGGACCCCGGCCCTTCCGCAGTTCACGCCGGACGGTCCCGCGACGAAGAAGATTATCGACGAACAGGTGCATGTTATCGTCACCGGCGCCTCTCCGTTAACTCCCGCAGAACTGGGCGACGCCTGGGAAGCAGCGAAACCTGCAAACGCAAGCTTCGGCCGCAGCAATAACAGCATCAATGACACGAAGACCGTGATCATTAATTTGCACCCGCAAGATGCCGCCCTGGGCTCAGTGCGTCTCGAAGCCACCCGCGCGCCGAAGGAAAAAATCACCCGCGTCACCATCACCTCTCCCCTCCCCAAGCCCGACGTCGATTAGTAACCTCCGACTCTCTGCGTTTCCTACTTCCTACTCCCTACTTCCTACTTTTCTTGAAGGACGACATCCAACTCGGCGCAGTGGAAGATCACGATGGAATCCTGACCATCCGCGGCGGCGGCGCGCGCCGCGATTGGAATGGCATTCATTACAAGCAGGGCATGTCCGCAAAAAATGTAGGCACCACCAAACTGTCCGCGAACATCGCGACGATCCCTCCCGGCGGCGTGGCTTATGCCCATATTCACGTCGGCTTCGAGCTCATCCTTTATATTCTTGAAGGCAAAGTCCGGCACGAGTTCGGTCCCGGCCTCAAGCAAGTGGTGGAGAACGAAGCCGGCGATTTCATCTACATCAAGCCGGAGGTGCCGCATGAAGTCTTCAACATGAGCGACACCGAACCCGTCGTCGCGTTCGTCGCCCGCTCATCCGCCGATGAATGGGACAATATTATTCCGTACGACCGCCAATCAGCCGGGTTAGTTGGCCGAACGCGAGGCGGAGCCTACGCTCCGCCTCGCGCTGGATAATCTACTTGTTGGAGCGCCTAGCGGCGATCCCAATTGCGATGATGTTGAAAATGGATCGTGGCACGATCCCGATGGTAGCCACCGCGCCGCTCGTAATGACCGCGGACCCAACGGCCATGGTGGCGATATCCGGACACCCAGACCCACTCGTACCCTTCATTCCAGTAACGCGGACCATAGAAATATGGCCGGTCGCCCACACTGACTGAGAAATCGATCGCCTTGGCTTCCGGTGCGAGCGGAATGCTCACCGCCATCACAACCGCCAACAGTATCATGATTTTCTTTTTCATATTTATTTTCTCCTTTTTGCGCCCGTCATTGCCGGCCGCTATTTTTTTCGACGCCTTTGGACACCGAATATTCAACGCGGCGTGCGCATTCGTCATGCAGAACTTTCTGGTCTCTGACAGTTTTCTCCCTCCTTATTCTCCGCCCTGTGGCCTCCGCGTTTCCTACTTCCTACTTTTCCCCAAACGCTTCCTTGTTTACTACGTACGGCATCTTCGTCGGATCCCCGCCGTAGTTTTCTTCCAGCACGTCGATCACTGCCTGGGCTGTGCGCCCCGCCATGCCTTTGTCCGGATCGACCGAGAGCCGCGTGATCTGGCCGCCACTGGCGAAGTGATGGAACAGCCGGGTGCGGTCGGCAATCTCGGGATCAAGGAGCGGCGAATCCGGCGGTAGCGGCTCTTTCTCGAAAACATCGAGCGCTGCTCCGGCGATGACTTTGTCTTTCAACGCCTGGGCAAGCGCGTTCTCGTCCACGACCGGACCGCGCGAGCTATTCACGAGGTACGCCGTCGGCTTCATCAGCTTGAGCGTCTTCTCGTTGATGAGGTGATAGGTCGGCTTGTCGGTTTCCCCCTCGCGCAACAGTGGCACGTGGATGCTCACGTAGTCGGCGCCGCGCAGCGCATCCTCGAACTCCACATATTTGATCCAGGTCTTCTCCTTCTGGATTCCCTTCGCATGGCGCAGGTCCATCAAATCCTGAATGGCAGCGATGTACTGGTCGTTATGATACGCCGGGTCGTAACAGAGAATGTTCATGTCGAACCCCGAGCATTTCTTGATCATCGCCAGCCCGATGCGTCCGGTGCCGACGACGGCGATGGTTTTCCCCGTGACCTCGTCGCCGAGGAACGGCAGGAACGGATGCCACGATGGCCACTTCTGCTCCCGCACGAGACGCTCACTGGCATACATTTTTCTCGCTAGCATCCCAAGCATGAGAAAAGCGAACTCAGCGGTCGCTTCTGTCAGCACGTCCGCGGTGTTCGTGAACGGGATCTTGTACTTGTTGGCGTCGGCGCGGTTGATGTTATCGAAGCCGACAGCGATCTGCGCCACGACCCTGAGCGAATCTTTTCCCGCTTCGAAGATCTCGGCGTCGATCGGATCACGGAGCGTAGTGATCAACGCGTCGATGCCGCTCTCCACTTTCTCGATGATCAACTGCTTCGGCGGCGCCTCAGGCCCCTGAAAAACTTCAAGCTCATAGCCGCACTCGCGCAGCCGGTTCTCCGCCGGATCGCCGATGCGGGAGGTGGCAAAGACGCTGAAGTGTTTTTTGTCAGTCATGCCTTTCGCCATCGGCCCGCATCCCTTGGTTAGGCCGCGTTTGCAGGCACTGGAATATGTTCCGCTTTCAGTTCGTGCAGATCGAGCTTGTGGCTCGCATTATCGATATCAATGCCGACCAGTCGTCCATCGGCGTCGAAATCTAACACCACGCCCTCGGCAACTTCATCGCTATCGGCGCTAGGCTTGGGAGAGAGCGCGATATAGAGCGAATCAGTGTCTGCGTGATAGTGGAGCGTCATGGCCGAAATTTCCTGTCAGGAAAGGCGTTGTGGATAGTGATCTTATCAGCCAGCGTCACGACGCGCAAGAAGCGGCCATTGAGCTCGGGCACCGCGGCCCAAAACCGAAAACGGTTATGTTCCTGCGGCTCACTGCGAATTGGATTCTGAACGACGCGAATGCACATCCCCTTTGTGAGGTAGGGCCGGCGCGATAAAACATCATCCTCAAAGTAGGCGGTGAACTGGAAATCCCCCATTCGGATCACTGTAATTGCGTTCAGTAACAGCGTGAACTCGGCGGACTAAAGATTCTTGTTCACCCAAGTTCCGACGCGATCGAGCGCCTTCTCGATGTTCTCGATCGAGTTAGCGACGCTGAAGCGCAAATAGCCTTCGCCGAAATTGCCGAAGGCGGTTCCGGATAACCCGGCGACGCCGGCATCGTCGAGCAGCGCGTCGGCCAACTTCTTCGATGGCCATCCGGTTTGCGTGATGTTGGGGAAAACGTAGAACGCGCCCTTGGGCAACAGGCAGGAAAAACCTTTGATCTTATTGAGGCCGGCGACCATCACGTCGCGGCGTTTCTTGAATTCGGCGCACATCGTATCGACCGACGCTTGCGGTCCGCGGAGCGCTTCGATGCCGGCGACCTGCGTGAAGCTGGCGGTGCAGGAGTTGGAGTTCGTCATCAGCCGCGCGACGTGCGTCGCCAAATCGGGGCGCATCACGCCGTAGCCCATGCGCCAGCCAGTCATGGCGTAAGTCTTGGAGAAGCCGTCGAGCAAAATGCAACGGTCCTTCATCCCGTCCACCGACATGATGGAGTGATGCTCGCCCTCGAAGATGAGCCGGCTGTAAATTTCGTCCGTCAGCACCATGATATTGCGATCGCCGATCGCGCGCGCGATGCCGTCGATGTCGTCCTTCGTCAGGACGCCGCCGGTCGGGTTCTGCGGCGAATTCAGGATGATTAGTTTCGTGCGATCGTTGATGAGCGCGCCGAGCTCGCCGACGTCGAGGCGGAAATCCATCTTCTCGCGCAATTGGATCGGCACCGCCTTCGCGCCGACGTAATCGATCATCGACTCGTAGATCGGGAATCCAGGATTGGGGTAGATGACCTCATCCCCTTCTTCCACCAGCGCGAGAATCGTGAAAAAGATGATCGGCTTCCCGCCGGGAACGACGACGACTTCTTCGGGCGTCGCGTTTACCCGGCGCGTTTCACTCACGTACTGCGCGATGGTCTCGCGCAACTGCGGCAATCCCGCCGAAGGTCCGTAGTGAGTGAAGCCTTTGTGCAGCGCATCCGTCGCCGCGCCGATGATGTTGCCCGGCGTATCGAAGTCCGGTTCACCGATCTCGAGATGAACGATGTCGCGGCCCTTCGCCTCCAGCGCTCGCGCCTTCACCAGGACTTCGAACGCAGTCTCGGTGCCGAGACGCGCCATGCGTTTCGCGAGGCGGAGTTCGAGAGCCTTATTCATTTCGCTTTTTGTTCGTCGGCCTTCATACGCGATAATTGTGGCGCTGGCAATCCATCGCGCCGCGGTCCTGACGCCATTCGATATCTTTGTCCGACTTCTGACTTCCGATCTCCGACCTCTGGCCGCAGAATCGCGGCATGAAGCACTTTTTTCTGGCGTGTCTTTTCCCGGCGCTGTTAACAGCTCAGAGTATGCAATTGACTGAACAATTGGGTAAGACCGTGCTCTACGGGGATATCGCTCTTTCCCCGGATGGCACACACGTGGCTTGGGTCCAATCCACCGCCGCCACGACCTCGAAGCAGACGTACGTGCGTGAGACATTAGAAAAAAACGCGCCGGCCACGATGGTTGTCATCGGAGGAGCCACCGAGCGCACTGATTCCGATCCGGCCTGGTCTCCGGATTCCAAAACCCTCGCGGTGTTTTCCACCGCCGGCGAAAAAGATCAAACACAGCTCTGGACCGTTAAGGCTGACAGCTCCGATTCGAAAAAGCTGACAAAGTTAAGCGGATACGCCGCTCGTCTCCGCTGGTCGCGAGATGGGAAGCAAATCGCCTTTCTCTATATAGAAGGAGCCGGTGGCGGCGGCCCGTTAATGGCGGTGCCCGCCACCACTGGAGTCGTCGATACCGCCATTCATAACCAGCGGATCGCGGTGGTGGACGTTGCCACCGGCCAGCTCCGCCAGGTTTCGCCGCCGGATCTTCACATCTACGATTATGATTGGTCTCCCGACGGCAAAACGTTTGTCACCACGGCCGCTCCCGGACCCGGCGATAACAATTGGTGGATCGCGCAGATTCACACGATCGACATCGCGAAAGGAACCGCTGCATCCATCTACAAACCTTCGCTGCAACTGGCGGTGCCGCGGTGGTCCCCGGATGGCAAATCGATCGCGTTCATTGAAGGCTTGATGAGCGATGAAGGATTTCACGGCGGCGACCTCGTCACTGTCTCGGCCGCCGGAAAGGATATCGTAAATCGCACGAAAGGTCGCACGAGCTCCGTCAGCTCCCTCTTCTGGCACGCGCCAGATCGCATTCTGTTTACGGAATACGTCGGGGGCGGAGGCGCGATCTCCGAACTGACCCTCGCCAACAATTCCGTGCGGACAATTTGGAAAGGCCCCGAAAGCTTTCATGCCTTCGGCAATTTCCCGGACTTCGCTCTCTCCGATAATGGCAAGGCAGCAGCCGTGGTCCGGAGCAGCTATGAAACACCGCCCGAAGTTTGGGCCGGCCCGATCGGTGAATGGCGACAACTGACCGCCAACAACTCGGCTCTTACTTCGACGTGGGGCAAGGCCGAGAACCTCGAGTGGACGAACGACGGGTTCAGCATTCAAGGATGGCTGATCCCGCCCGCGAAAATGGAATCCGGCAAGAAACATCCAATGGTCGTCCTGATTCATGGCGGACCCTCCAGCGCCACGACGCCGGAATGGCCGGCTGGTTTTGGAATGTCGAGAGCGATCGTCGCCGCGCTCTCCTCCCACGGTTACTACGTCCTTCTGCCGAACCCGCGCGGCAGCTATGGCCAGGGAGAAGATTTTACCCGCGCCAATGTGAAAGATTTCGGCGGCGGCGATCTTCGCGACATTCTTGCCGGAGTCGATGCCGCCATCGCGAAGTATCCCATCGACCCCGCGCGTCTCGGTGTGACCGGCTGGAGTTACGGCGGGTTCATGACCATGTGGACAGTCACGCAAACCAACCGTTTTCGTGGCGCCGTCGCTGGCGCCGGCATTGCCAATTGGCAAAGTTATTACGGCCAGAACCTGATCGATCAATGGATGATCCCGTTCTTCGGCGCATCCGTTTACGACGACCCGGGCGCCTATGAAAAAAGCTCGCCCATTCACCACATCAAAAAAGTAAAGACTCCGACTCTTGTGATAGTCGGCGAGCACGACGCCGAGTGTCCCGCTCCGCAGTCCTACGAATTTTGGCACGCGTTGCGGACCCTGGGTGTCCCGACCCAGCTCATCGTCTATCCCGGCGAAGGCCACATGTTCGTCAAGCCCGAGAACCAGGCCGGCCGCCTCGATCAAACCGTCGCCTGGTTCGACAAATATCTGAAGTAACCGTTGACGAAATCCGACAAGCCTCTGTTCTTCGCGACCCCGGCGAGATTTCGTAAATGGCTCGCGAAGAATCACGAGCGCGCCGCCGAGTTATGGGTCGGCTATTACCGCAAAGACTGCGGCCGCCCGAGCATCACGTGGCCCGAATCTGTGGATGAAGCGCTCTGCTTCGGGTGGATTGATGGCATTCGCAAAAAAGTCGATGACGAGAGCTACAAGATCCGCTTCACGCCACGCCGAACGAAGAGCACCTGGAGCGCAGTCAACATCGCGCGCATCGCGGTGTTGACGCGTGAAGGTCGGGTGCAGCCCGCCGGCGTCGCTGCGTTCGCGCGCCGCGAAGAGAATAACTCGCGCAAGTATTCCTTCGAGAACCGCGAGTCAGCGACGCTTACCGACGACGACGAGCGTGAGTTCCGTCGCGATCGCGCCGCTTGGGAATTCTTTCAGCGCCAACCTCCCGGTTATCGCCGGCTCGCGGCATGGTGGGTGATCAGCGCCAAGCGGCCGGAGACCCGGCGCAAACGTTTGGCGCGCCTCATTGCCGACTCTCGCTCGGAACGCCGCATTTGAGCGGGCGCGGGATTGCAGCACGCCCGCGGGAACGTTAGCTTCAGCTCAATCCGCGCGATTTCTTCATGGCTATCCGAATCCTCGTCACCGGCGGCACCTTCGATAAGGAATACAACGAACGCACGGGCCAGCTCTTTTTTAAGGACACCCACGTGGCCGAGATGCTCAGGCTGGGACGATCGCGCGTCGAAGTCACCATCCGCACCGTGATGATGATCGACAGCCTCGAAATGACCGACGCCGATCGCGCGCTGATCGTCCAGAACTGCCTTCAGTCCGACGAGGATCGCATCGTTATCACTCACGGCACCGACACAATGACGGAGACCGCCACCGCGGTGGCGCGCGCCGTCGCCGGGAAAACCGTCGTGCTCACCGGCGCGATGATCCCCTACGCTTTCGGCAGCTCCGATGGCCTCTTCAATCTCGGCAGCGCTCTGTCGTTCGTGCAAGTGCTGCCGCCTGGCGTTTACATCTCCATGAATGGAAAATGTTTTCCGTGGGACCGCGTCCGAAAAAATCGCGAACGCGGCGAGTTCGAGGAGATTTCGTCCGAATAGAACATTTGGCTCTCTGACCTCTGACTTCCCTGTTTCCTACTTCCTACTTCCTACTTTCTACTTCCTTCTCCCATGAGCTTCCTGAACCTCGAGCAGTTGCCGTTTGTGGGAATGTCGTACGACTTTGTCGGCGAAAATCATGGCGCGCCATTCTCCGCCTACATCGTCAATGCGAAGCCCGGACAAGGCCCGCCTTTACATAAGCATCCCTACGTTGAAGTCGCCTTCACCCTCGAAGGTTGCGCGACGATCACAGTCGGCGATGAACACCGCGAAGTGAAAGCGGGCGGCATCGTCGTCATCCCTGCGAACACGCCTCATCGATTCGTTAATACGGGCGACACGCTCTTGCGCCAGATCGACATCCACGCCAGCCCGAAATTCATCCAGACAAACTTGTAACTCGCTTCTTTATCATCAGGGTCTGCCACGCCACAGCGTCGACGGAGGCAGTCGCCAGATCGCTTGCCAAGCGGAAGCCGGAAATTCACGGCGGCTCGCGATTCATCCAGCCGAATCTTACCTGAAGAATCGGCCAGAAATACTCATATCTGCCCGCGAGCCGATGACGACCTGTGCTATACGTGAATCACGTATAGCATACGACCGCCTTGGGAATGATCAGCTCGAACAGGCGGTGTGAACTCTAGCGGGCGATCACCGCCACTATGGCCTCCCGCGCCAAATGCCGCGGCTCAGAACGGCCATGTTCCCATTCTTGAAGAGTGCGCTTGGACACTCGCAACTTTAGGGCCGCCTCGCTCTGCGAAAGGTCCTTTCTCTTGCGCCAATCGAAGAGTCGCTCACCCAAACTCTTTATTGAAGCAGCGGATGAACGCCGTGGGCGACGAACGATTTTACGACGTGTTTGAAAACTCATGGCCGAAGACAGAAGAAAGCTATACGTGAATCACGTATAGCAATCAAGACCAAGTCGTTTAAAAGTCGCGCCCTTACCATGGCCTGGCCATAAAGATTGACTTCGAGTACCGTTGCTTCGAATGCGCTGGGTCGTCTTTCTTCGGGCGGTGAACGTCGGTGGGACAAACCGATGCCGGCCGGCGCTCATCGCGAAGCAGCTGGCCAGGTTCGGCGTGGTGAACATCGGCGCGGTCGGCACGTTTGTGGTGCGCGAAGATGTCAGCGAACCGGTCCTCCGCGATGCGCTCGCTCGGAAGCTTCCCTTCAAATGCGAGATCATGATCTGTCCCGCAAGCGACATCATCAAGCTTGCATCAAAGGATCCATTCTCGGAAGAACCGTCCGATCCGAACATCACCCGGTTCGTGAGCGTGGCAGCCAAACGAGTTCGCGCGTCGTTGCCGCTTCCTCTCAATCTTCCTTCGGACGACGGCTGGCTCTTGAAGATCATTGCGATCCAAGACCGATTCGTCCTGGGTCTGTATCGCCGGGAGATGAAAGCGATCAGCTATCTCGGCAAGATCGAGAAACGCCTGGGTGTCGCTACAACCACGCGTAGCTGGAATACAATTCAGAAGGTCGTGAAGATTCTTAAGGAGGCGTAACCCTGCCCTGCTGCTCAAAGCGGGTAAGCGTCTTGCCAAGCCGTTGCCTCGACGAAGGCTGTTCATTATCCGCTGTTGGGACGCGATGGAAAAAAGTCGCAAACATTCTTCGTGCTGGATAGCGGACCTACGAGACAGGAGCTCCGCCCCGAACGCGATGCCACCTCGCTGCTATACGTGAATCACGTATAGCATCGTCCCGCGACGAGCGATTCTTTTGAACAGGCACGCATGAACCTTTAAGGACCAATAACCGCCGTGATGGCGTCTCGCGCCAATGCCACGGCTCAGAACGTCCCTGTTCCCATTCTTGAAGAGAGAGCTTGGACACTCGCAACTTTAGTGCCGCTTCGCTCTGCGAAAGATCCTTTCTCTTGCGCCCAATCGAAGAATCGCTCACCCAAACTCTTCATCGACGAAGCGGATGAACGCCGTTTCCCGCGAACGATGTTTCGACGCGTTTGAAAACTCATGGCCGGGACCCCGATGCTATACGTGATTCACGTATAGCGATCAAGACCGGACTTGCAGCGATTGCTCCTGCTCGTCGCGCGAGATCGTGACGTTCAGTTCCATCGTGACGTTCAATTCTACCTTGTTGCGCCCGGTCTTCGCATTCTCACCGGGCCATCGCCACCGTGCGTCTGGGTCAACGATCGCGTCTCACGCCGATCATCCGTCGGCCCGGGTCGATGCCGACTTGATGTCGACCACCGGCGTACCGTCGAACACTTCGATCGGTCCGATCTTCACACGCGTGCCGCTTGTCGCGCCGTAGCTCTCGCGCGAAGGCGGATCAATCTCGCGCACCGTCACCGGATGCAGCCCAAGCGGGTTCGGTCGCGCAGGTGAGCGCGTGTAAAATACGCCGGTGAGCGGACGGCTCTCATCGCTGCGCGGATGTCCCTTTAGAATGTCGCGCCTGGCCTCATGCAACCAGGTGATGACGATCAGCTCGTGACCGACCTCCATTCCCAACAATGCGTCGGCAAACTGCGGTCGGATTTCGAGCCACGCATCCGGAGCACCTTCCGGCCCCTGCCGCGGCGCGTCTTCGCGGCCCTTCACTGTCGAGCGAATGAACCCGACCGGTTCGAGCGTGTATGAGTTCATTCAGATAACGTGATTCATGCTTTCAACCAGGTAACTCTCCGCTAGAAGCTCCGCGCCAATAAACCCGTCACGATTGTTTCTCCGCTTCCGTTGCTTGCTCGCGATACAACGACGGTGTGGCCGCGGCACGGGCCAAGCCATCGATGAACTCCTGAAACTCACGGCTAAACCAATGCGAACGCGACTGCCACCATGCTTTGGCGCCTGGATAAGCGATGATGTCGCGCATCGGCGCTTCGAAGCCGCGCCAGACTCGCAGATCGAGATGACCCTCGATCTTCTGGTAGTACATGTCTTCGTAAATCCGAAAGAGATGATCCATGAGCGCGCTGAAGCGCGGCAGGTCCGCCCCTTTGATCGAGGCGAAGTCCCGCATCCCTCGATAATATAAGTCGCCAAATTCTGAATTCTCCGCCAGCGACTGGAGCCACTGATTGAACGCGTCCGACATCGAGCGCATCGACGCGAGCCGCGTTTGTCGCGCGTTACTTCGCACCTGTCGAGCGAGGTAAATCACCGAAATGATCATGCCAGCAGCCCCCACGATTTGCCCCACCGCGCTAATTGCTTCCCAGTTCATACCCTCACGGCATTATCCTCTATTGCCGTTGCTTGGCCAGATAACTCATGCCGACAGACATTTGACATTGGGCGTTGGACCTTGGCCGCGCCGCACGCGGCGAACCTGACGGTCCATCAATTGCAGAGGCGGAGGAAACGCCAGACGGACGAAAGAAAACAGGCGTGACACGCGGAAGGCAGACCGGCAAAATGCGGTTGGGTTATTCCTGCCACGGACGGCACATCTCTGGGTAATCAAACCGAGGAATTCATCATGTCTTACGTCACCGTAGGAAAAGAAAATGGAGCGGACATCCATATCTACTACAAGGATTGGGGCAACGGACAACCTATCGTCTTCAGCCACGGTTGGCCGCTCTCGGCCGATGACTGGGATGCGCAGATGCTGTTCTTCCTCAAGCAAGGGTATCGTGTCATCGCGCACGACCGGCGCGGCCATGGACGCTCCACCCAGACCGGCGACGGCCACGACATGGATCATTATGCGGACGATCTCGCGGCGTTAACCAAGCATCTCGATTTGAAGGAGGCCGTTCATGTCGGCCACTCGACTGGCGGCGGCGAAGTGGTCCATTACCTGGCGCGGCACGGCGAAAGCCGCGTGGCAAAAGCGGTAATGATCAGCGCGGTGCCGCCGCTGATGGTCAAGACGGCGGCCAATCCTGGCGGGCTGCCGAAAGAAGTATTCGACGGCTTTCAAACGCAGGTGGCGACTAACCGGGCGCAATTTTATCTCGATGTGCCGACTGGGCCATTTTACGGTTATAACCGGCCGGGCGCGAAAGTATCCCAAGGCGTGATTCGGAATTGGTGGCGCCAGGGCATGATGGGCGGCGCCAAGGCGCATTATGACGGCATCGTCGCGTTCTCGCAGACGGACTTCACCGAAGACTTGAAGAAGATCACAGTGCCGGTCCTGGTGATGCACGGTGACGACGACCAGATCGTGCCTTACGCCGATTCGGCGCCGCTCTCGGCCAAGCTGTTGAAGAATGGCACGCTCAAAACCTACAACGGTTTTCCGCACGGCATGCCCACGACTGAGGCCGCGACCATCAACGCCGACCTGCTCGCCTTCCTGAAATCGTAGCGAAAAAGCCAAGCCGAAGACCTGGCAATGTTGCCGACCAACTGATCGCGCCGAATGACGCCGCCGGTCGCGTGAGTTAGCGACTAAAGCCGAATCGAAGAGTGGCCTGCCGATGTTTGGCGATCGCTTCACCGCCTGATCCACCAGCGTTGCCGCTTTTCAGGAAGTAAGTGTCGAGTGCGGCCGCCGCTGGTCGAACTCACTGGAGAGCAGGCAAAGACGCTCGCCGCGGAACTCAAAACGATCTCGTTCACGATGCCGGCGTTAAGTGTATTCGCGCTGCTTGCGGCCGAGCGTGCGACCCACGAAAACCCAGATGCCCGCGATGGGAATGGTTAAGACTGCGATCGCGGGTAAGCTCACGACGACAGCTTGGATGCCCATGAACGCCCAGGCCCCAAGGCAATCTCCGAGTCGATAAACGAAGGTGTCGATGAAGCTCTTCGATTTGTACTTCACCTCCCGCGCGACGACGGTGTAGAGCGCTTCGCGGGCCGGTTGCGCGGTGGCAAAGTTGCTAATGCGCAAAAGAATTTGCACTCCGGCGAGGACGGCCAACTCCGGAGCGAGTTGTCCCACGGTGAACCCATGCACCCCAAGCCAACTCCCGTAGATCATCGCCAGCGATAGGGTGATCCATCCCAGAACCGCGATCGCCGGTTGCGAGATGAGCGCGAAGGTGATGCCGAACCAACGGATCAGGCGAGCCGTGAGAAGAAATTGGATGAGCACGGTGCCGAGCTGCACCCAGAACTCGATATTCGCGAAGTATTCAGTGCGCGCGTCGCGATTGTGAATGGTGAGATCGACGAGCTTGCCTTGTTGGTAATAGAGGAAGGTCCCGATCAGTCCGTAGAAGAACGTGTAGCTCGCGATCCAGCGCAGATAGCTCTGGCTGATGATGAGCTTCAACCCGCGCCACATGTCCGACGTGGTGAGCGCCGGGGCGGGCGCGGCGCTCGGTTGAGGCGATGCCGCATCAATGCGGTGAAGGACGACGAGACGGCGCACACTGAAAACGGCGACCTCGAGCAGGGCCATCGAGAGGAAGACCAGATTCACGCTGCCAACGGGTTTCGCGAGCAAGCTTGCGATCTGCGAGCCGGCCAGCGCACCGAGTGTGCCGCCGACGCCAATGAAACCGAAAAGACGCTTGGCCTGGTCGAGGCGCCAAATGTCGGCCATGAACCCGCGGAATACGGACACGACGAACAGATTGAACACGCTGAACCAGATGAAGAATGTGTAAGCCGCCGCGAGCTTGTAACTCTCCGGCAGGAGTGTCAGCACCAGCCAGAACGCGAACAGACACGCGATTGAAACGCGGTAGACGATAGGAATGAACCGCTTGCGGGGCAATTTCGTGACCAGCAGCGCGAAGGGCGGGCTAACCACCACCATGGCGACTAGTGTCCCCGTGAAGAGCCATGGGTATTTGTCCGCGCCGCCGTTCAAGCCCAGGGAGTCCCGCAGCGGTCGCAGCACGAACGTGCTCGCGAGTAGGCTAAAGAAATAGAGCCACGACCACGCGATCGAACGCAGTTCGCGCTGTTTGACAGGCACAACGCGCTGCAATGCGCGCATAAACGCATTGGGCGGCGCTTCGTCCCCGTCGTCGTCGTTCGCGCTCATACTGCGCGCGAGATCAAAAATGCCATTGCCTGGTTAGATAGCGGACCTTGCTGCAGGACTCTCCACCCACCGCTTCCGCAGATAGATAGCATTAATGATCCAGGCGATGGGATTGAAGCTTAGAATTGTCAGGGCGATCCAGGCCCAATGGTGACGCTGGGCGAAGAACCAGGCGAGGAGTCCGTAAAGAAGGCCGCAGACGATCACACCAGTCAGTCCGAAATCGAGGAAGCGGCCAAGAAGTAGCCCGCCGATGAACGCCATCATGCTGAAGTAGTAGCCCCATCGGTAGGGACGTTTCTCCGGGTTGCGCTCGCGAAACCGGCGATTAAGAAGGAACGCAGCGATAATTGGAGCTATGAGCGCGACCAGAGGGACGCCTACGAGCCCAAGAGCAACCAGAGTCGATGAACTCCCGGCGCTCGCGGCGGGCCTGGAATTGGCCGGTATTTCCGTGTTGTCTCCGACAGTTACGACCACTTTTCCCCGAGCGCGGCCCGTTTCCAGATACCGCATCGCATCAGGGAGTTGACTCAACGGGTAAGTCTTATCGATGACTACCTTCATCTTCCCGGTCTGCACGAGATCGGCGAGGTAAGTGAGGTCGCTCTTGGTCACGTCCGCCAGCATGAAGCCAACTTCCTGGGTCACGAATCGTTTCATCAATGCCGCTTTGATCGGAAGGATCAAAGGCCCGATGAATCCCTGGTCCCCAGTTCCTCCACCGCCGATCAAGACGTATTTCCCTTGAGGATTTAAGGAGTGGATGTTTTCTGTAAACGAGTGGTTCGCAACGTTGTCGAGCATCACGTCGTAACGCTGTCCGTTCTTGGCATAATCTTCTTTTGTATAATCGATGACGTGGTCGGCGCCGAGGGATCGGACCAATTCCACATTCCTTCCGCTGCACACGCCGGTTACTTCGGCGCCCATCATTTTGGCGAGCTGCACCGCGAACGTGCCAACACCTCCCGACGCGCCGTTGACCAGGACTTTTTGCCCAGGCTGAACTTTCCCTTTGTCGCGAAGACCCTGCAAGGCAGTGATTGCCGCCACCGGCAGAGCGGCCGCCTGCTCAAACGTCACCCCAGGTGGTTTGATGACCAGGGCGCGATCCTCGCGAACAGTGACGTACTCACCAAAAGCGCCAAAACGTTGTCCGAAGACTTCGTCACCCGGTTTGAACTGAGTCACTTTTGGGCCAACCGCTTCCACCTGGCCGGCCATATCCACGCCAAGGCGTGGGACCTTTGGTTTGAGCAGCCCGAAGTCCAGGGCGCGCACGATGTAGGGCGTGCCTTCCATGTAATGCCAATCGAGTGGATTCACCGAAGCGGCGCGGACCCGGACCAGAACCTGGTCGTCGGTCGGAACAGGCTTTTCAATTTCCTCCAACTTCAGGACATCGGGCGTCCCATAGTCGCGATAGAAATAGGCTTTGATTCGTGGAGCAACGCTGGAACTGGGTGTCTGGGCCAAGGCGGGGACCGTGAACAAGAGCGCAGCCGTCCAGGATGAGGTGATGAGGAGTTGTAGGTGTGTTTTCATAAGTAAATCGCAATCGTTAGGCTTGCTGAACAGCCGGCACTTTAATTCCTTTAATCAGCAACCAAAAGCCCAGACCGATTTCGTAGAAACCCATCGGCATCATATACGCCATTCCCACACGATCCCATACGACGGGGAACACCATGGTAACCAGGCTCATAATTGCCATGAGAAGCGATCCGAAGATTCCTAACCAGGCAAGTCCTCGCGGGATGTAATGCGACTTCAGCCACAAATAGCTGAAAACGGTCGATCCAAGTCCCAGGAAGACGAACCCGACGCTTAGTCCTATCCCGTAAACACTAAGGAATCCTCGCGCCAGCGCCTGCAATTGCGCGATATCGACCACCCGTAAGTAATCGGCGCCGCTGAGAAGCCGCAGAGCTATGAAAGCAGTCAGAGTTGTGACGCCGAGAATAGCAGTTTCCACGAGCCGGAAGAAAGCCGCGAGCAGGGCGACGTCCTTATTTACGCGCTTGAGAATAACGTAAAGGCCCCAGAATAAAACAATGTCACACACATAGATGATTAGGTCGCCTGCAATGCTGAGTCGAAACAGAGCCTCGGACGCCGCAATGTTCGATGCGGTCTGCACGGCGTCGTGGGGAAGAATTAAGCGGCCACGAACGGACTCCCCGAAGATCGAGATAGCCATGGCAAAGAGATAGAGAAAACCAACGGTTTTCGCCGCGGTGCGTTGCCCCGGCTCGATCGCCAGAAGTGTCGGGCCAGGATTCTCCAATGGCTGGGTCATTGCAATTGTGCTCATTCGATCTTCTCCTTGTGTGGTTAACTGACTAAGTGTTTAGGGGAACCGAATCTTGCGGCGTTCCCGCGCCGGTCTCCTGCTCCCTCCAGCGTTGAACGTTCACACCTTTCAGGAGGAGCCACAGAGCTAACCACACCTCGCCAAGAGCTCCGGGCATCATGTTGAAAGGGGCAAGGCTCTGCGCGACTGGCGGCAACAAAAAGGTTAGCCATGAAACTCCGGCGACGAGCATGAGCACGCCGATGATTCGCGGCATGAACGTTGACCGGAAAATGAGGTAACCGACCCCGAAGCAATGCAGGCCGAAGAGGCTGAGGGCAATGTCGTTGGCTTGGACCCGTACCTTGAGAAACATCAGGGTCAACGCTTGAAGCTGGTCTAGCGTGAAGGCCGCCGTCAGGTAGGGGGTGCCTTTCAAAAGAATAAACGGCATCAGATCAAAGACGCAGCTGAACGCTCCCACCGCGCAGGCTACGAGACTGAAGAAGGCTGCCAGCAGCGAGAGACTTCGATTTACGGGCTTTAGTACTTCATAAACGAACAGCGTCGCCCCTATGTAAAAGGCCGTTGAGACGAGGAGCGATGCGGTCCCGAGTCGAAACAAAGTTTCGTTTGATAAGAGGTTGGCAGCCGTGGCAGCGGGATCGCCCGCAACGATCAGCCGGCCGCTGATCATCATCGGATAGATGCTGGTGAGGAAACACATGAACCAGCAGAAGCCGCCTATTCGGGCTTTGAATAGCGGCGACATTGTTGATGTTCGAAGTGCGCTCATTCGATTGTGATTACTACTTTGCCCCGGGCGTGTCCTTCTTCCAGATAACGGAGAGCTTCCGCGGTCTCGCTCATCGGGTACTCGCGGTCGATCACAGGCTTCACTTTGCCCTCCTGCATCAGGTCACGCAGAACGATCAGGTCGGCTTTTAGAAGCTTGGCGATGAAGAATTTGAACTTCTGGGAAATGAACGGCGACACAAAAAAGGATTTCAGATGGCCAGCCAGGCGCGGCAACTGACCTTCGTGCTTTCCGGCGCTGCCCATGCCAGCCAGAACACAGATGCCGTTCGGATTCAGCACGCGCCGGCGGTCTGCAATGGTATGGTTTCCGACGTTGTCGAAGATCATATCGTAACGCTGATCGCCCATGGTGAAGTCCTCTTTCGTGTAGTCGATGACGTGGTCCGCGCCGATTGATCGGGCCTGTTCCAGGTTCCGAGGACTACAGACGGCGGTCACCTCTGCCCCAAACGCCTTCGCGATCTGCACGGCGAAGGTACCCACTCCTCCGGAGGCGCCGTTGACCAGCACCTTCTGCCCGGGCTGAATGTTCCCCTGGTTGCGAAGACCTTGCAGAGCGGTAAGTCCGGCCACCGCGACGGAGCCCGCTTGCTGGAACGTGATGTTATCCGGCTTTGTAACCAATGTTCGCTCCGGAGCACAGACATAATCGGCGACCGCTCCGTTAGCCGCGCCAAAAACCTCATCGCCTGGTTTGAATTGGGTGACATTCTTCCCCACGGCTTCCACCGTGCCCGCGCAATCGATCCCGAAGCGTGAGTCCTTTGGCTTGCGCATTCCGGTAAGGGGACGCATGACGAAGGAGCCGCGAAGCAAGTGCCCATCGGCGGCATTGAGAGACGCGGCGCGAACTTTGACCAGCACCTGATCGTCAGTGGGGATTGGCTTCTCCACGGTCCGCAGCATCAGGGTACCGTATTCGCACTTACGAATAGCTTTCATAGGATGAGTAGGGGCGGATGTGTTGCGGTCGCAGTCGTTGCTTGACTGCCAATAGGCGACAAAGAGATAGAGTCCGCCCATCAACACTACGACCAGGGTGACGATACCCATCCACTTGAAAATCCGCTTAACGAGCTTCATTCGATCGTGATTGCGATCTTCCCCTGGACATGGCCAGTCTCGAGGTATTTGTAGGCGGCGGCGCTTTCAGTGAACGGGTAAGTCTTGGTGAGAGCGGGTGCGATCTTCCCGCTCTCCGCTAAGTCACGCAGAACGCCGAGATCTTTCTTGTTAATGTCGACGCCGAAGCTGACAAATTTCTCGGCCGAAAATTGCGAACGAAGCCAGGCCGTGAGCGAGCTAGCCATATTAAATAGAGTCTCTTTGCGCATGCCCGAGCCGCCGACCCCGGCCAACACACAAATACAGCCGGGCTTGAGGATGCGGCGGCGTTCCGCGAAAGAATGATTATTGACCAGGTCGTAGATCACGTCATAACGCTGATCGCCCTGGGTGTAGTCCTCTTTCGTATAATCAATCACATGATCGGCGCCGAGCGATCGGACCAGGTCCAGGTTTTTCGTGCTACAAACCCCGGTTACTTCCGCGCCAAAAGCCTTGGCGATCTGGACGGTAAATGTTCCGACGCCTCCGGACGCACCATTGATCAGCACCTTTTGTCCTGCTTTCACCCGCCCTATGTCGCGCAGGCCCTGTAAAGCAACGAGCGCAGTAGGGATCGTCGCGGCTTGCTCGAAAGTAACGTTGGTTGGCTTCGAGACCACGGCGCCTCGGTCGGCTCTGACACAGATGTATTCCGCGAGACATCCTGCTTTTACTCCGAAGACTTCATCGCCCGGTTTGAACTCGGTCACGTTCTTGCCGACCGCTTCAACTGTTCCGGCGAAGTCAGATCCCGGGGTGGTGTTTTTCGGCTTGCGAAGTCCGAAGAGGAGCCTTCCGGGGATGCTGCCTCCGAGCATACCCCCGTCGAAAAATCTAAGGGAAACGGCGCGGACCCGGACGAGAATCTGGTTGTCGTTCGGAACCGACTTTTCGACTTGTTCAATTTTCAGAACGTCATCAGGCGCGCCGTATTCGCAATACCTGATCGCTTTCATCCGCTCAGCTCCGGCAGGAATGCTGCGTCCGCAGTCATTAGTCGACCTCCAGTAGGCTATCTGGAAGAAGGCGAATAGAACGAGCAGAAGCGCGAGCGCGCTGCGTTTCAGGAATCGTTTCCATTTCATAATTCACGCCGCAGCGGGAGCAGAGACCGCCCGCCTGCTCGGCTGATCCTTTGCTCCCCAGATCAAAAGCCAAATGAGCATCGGCAGTTCGCCGGCCATCAAAGGATCCAGCCAGTTTGCGAGGAAGTTGAATTGCGGTGCGGCGAGCGAAGTGAACGCGGTAACGACATACGGCACGCCCGCGAGGAACATCAGTAGACCAATCAGCCACGGAATGAAACCGGACCTCATGGCCAGAATGCCGAATGGGAACAGCCAAAGTCCCCAAAAGATTCCGGAGATCACATAGCCATAGCTATGCAGTCGGAGGAACAACAGTACGAGCCCGTCGAGTTGCTGCGCGTTGAAAGCGGCGAGAAAATCCGGGTGCCGCGCAAGGACGAGCGCAGCCACTTGGTTCAACACATTCAGCAATGCGATCGGAACGGCCATTAAGACCAGCACGAGCATCGCGCGTGCATGCGTTTGACTCACGGCCTTGAACAAACGGTAGAAGGCGAGCGCCGCGAAGACCACCACGCTCCCGTTGATAAGTTCGGCCGCAATTCCGAGCCGGACCAGGCCAATCGAAGCGCGGACGTGATCGGCGGTTGCGGTGGCGTCGCCCGGCACAATCAGAAGGCGCGGCAGATAGAGGAGCGCAAATGGCGCTGCCAGGTTGGCCAGGAGATACAAGAGTCCTGCACGCCTGGCTTGTCGCTTTGTCGAGTCCATTGGTAAGTTCGCGGGGGTGTGACAGCTCATTCGGCGCGGAGAGCTTCGATTGGGTTGATGCGGGCGGCACGGCGTGCTGGAAGCCAGGAAGCGACCAATCCAACAGCGATAAGCAGGAGTGTGGCGCCCACGAGCACGAGAGGGCTATTTAGATGCATCGCTGGATTAGCGGCAGCGAGAAACCTGGTAACCGCCATCGCACCGAATAGTCCAAGGACGCAGCCGATCAGCGCCATTTTCACGCCGGCGACGAGGACTATGCGGGTAATGTCCCGGATGCCGGCGCCGAGGGCAAAACGAATGGCAAACTCGCCGGTGCGTTGCGCCATCGTGCGCGCGATGACGCCGTAAATACCTAGCGAGGCCAGGCCAAGTCCGAGCATCGCAAAGGAGCTAAGTAGGTCGCGTAGCAGAGCGGTCTGATAGTTAGCGCGATCAATGGTGGTGTCGGCGGACTGGAGCTGGCGCACCGGTAGATCAGGATCGAGCTCGGTCATGAGGGCGCGAATGCTTTGGACAACGGTCGACGGCGCGACGCCGGTAGTGCGCACGGCAATCTCGTTGTAGGGCCGCGGGTCTTGCGCCATCGGCTGGTAGAGTTGCAGGCTGACCGGGCCCGGGTCAGGCATGACAGATTTCACGTCGGCGGCGACGCCTATAACCTCGCCCCACTGAGGAGTGCCAATACCAGTCTGAGCAATGCGGTGGCCGATCGGGTTTTCCTCTCCGAAGAGAGCCCTGGCGGTGGTCTGACCAACGATAAAGACCTTCGGTGCGGTGAGAGTGTCACTCTCGGCAAAAGCGCGTCCGGCCAGCATTTTAGTTTGGTATGTATCGAAATAATGTGGGCTGATGCTGTTGACCACGGCGGCAGGTTCCTGGCCGGGCTTCGGAAGCTCTCGGCCCGCAACGAGGTACTTGCGCACGTCGGACCAATTGAAGAACGGCGTGAAGGAAGAGATACTAGCCGACGCGACACCGGGGACTGCCTGGAGCCGTTCCAATGTAATGCGATGGAAGCTGGCGATCTTATCCGCGTCGCCGTATCCCGCCGTCGGAAGGATCACTGTGCCGGAGACGACGCGATCGGACTGCCAGCCTTCGCGACTATTATTCAGCTCGTCCAGACCGCGGACAAACAGCGCGGCGCCTGTGAGCAAAATCATGGCGAGAGCAAACTGGCCGACAATGAGCGCCTGCCGAAAGCGCTGATGACCGCGACCGCCGGTCGTACCGCGTGCGCCGCTTTTCAGCGTGTCGTTTACATTCAACCGTAGCGCGAATAGTGCGGGCGCGAGTCCGAAAGCGACAGCAGTAATGAGCGCCGCGGCAAACGCCCAGGTGAAAACAGGCCAGTCAAAGACGAACAGGATTCGCTCGCCGTTGTCCCCAATCGTCTTGGAGGAGAGCCAGTCGGTAACCCAGTTGGCCACGACGATGGAAAAGGTCCCACCGAGGAGAGCTAGCAGGAACGACTCAGCGATAAGCGGGCGAAGCAATTGCATCCGCGAGGCGCCCATGGCGGCGCGGACTGCGAACTCGCGAGCGCGAGCCATGGTGCGAGCGAGAAGAAGATTCGCCAGGTTTG
>JBEEHT010000069.1:0-4809 GCA_041167545.1 Verrucomicrobiota bacterium | reverse complement strand
CTCTCAACCATTTGCCCTGCGGTGTTCGAGATTTACAGGTGTGATTCCCGAACCGATATTTCATTGACCAGGAGGCTGGGCTGCATGCGGAAGATGACATGCCTTAATTGGAAGTCAGAAGCTCATGCGGCGGTCGTCCGCCCGTTACCGAAAGGGAACGGGATATCCGCCTTAACGGCATCTGCGGGGTAAAACTTTAAGAGCCCGAACTGCGAAAGCGGTTCGGGCTTTTCATGCTCATTTGCCGAAGGCAGGGTTGACCGGGCGCGCGGTTTTATTTACGACCTCAACCACAAGTCAGCTCAAACGAGAACAAACCATGCAACATCGACAAAAATTCTTCATCATTATTGTGAGCGCATGCGCAGTCGCGATTGCATTTCACGCCCATGCCACCACGCGGCCGCCAAAACCACGGCCCACGCAGACACCCTTGCGCAACCCCGACTTGAAAGCGCCGAACAAACTCCCGCCCCAGCTTCTCGTGACCGATTTGCTCATCGAAAAAGCAACTCAGACGTCTTCGGATTCCTGGATCGTGAGAATCAGGAATGCCGGGAACGCCGACGCCGGAACGAGTTCGCTACAGGTGACATATATTACTGCTCAATCCAAAGCCGGTTTTCCCGGCGGCGAATTTTCGCAGGGCTCCATTTCGACGCCGGCAGTGAAGGCCGGCACGGTGATGGACATCAACGTCAAGACGCCGCAGAAAACAGCGCCCGATATGAAAGCGCGATTTGCTCTCAACGCCGATCACAAGATCAAGGAGAGCAATTACGCCAATAACACGATCATTCTCCCCGCCAATCCATCATACAAATAGGCGCCTTCGCCGACCGTTGGCGAAGAAGATTTGAATATTCTTCGGGAGCGAAGAAACTGCGCGAGCATGCGCGCCATTCTCGCTCTCGAAGACGGTCGGATTTTCGAGGGGGAGTCGTTTGGCGCCACCGGCACCCGGGTCGGCGAAGTTTGTTTCAACACTTCGATGACCGGGTACCAGGAGGTCCTGACCGATCCTTCGTACCGCGGGCAGATCGTCGCGATGACTTATCCGCTCATCGGAAATTACGGCACGAACGCGCTTGACCAGGAGAGCCGCGAACCGCATGTCCGCGGATTCGTCATTGAAGAGCTCAGTGAAATTCCGAGCAGTTGGCGCTCGGAATCGTCGCTTGAAGATTATTTGCGGCGCTGGGAAATCCCGGGGGTGCAGGGAATCGACACCCGCGCGCTGACGCGGCATCTCCGCGAACGCGGCGCGATGAAAGCCTGCCTGACGAGTGGAGCGCTCTCCGAAAAGGAAGCGGTCTCGCAGGCGATCGAGGGCGAGGGTGTGATCGGGATGGATTACGTGCGCGAAGTCAGCACGCCGACTTCGTATCAATGGGATCCGGACGATCAGCTCAGCACCCAGTGGTCGGTCGCGAGCGGAAATGCCGACGAAATCATTCGGCAGGCGTTGCCACCCGTGCGTTATCGCGTGGTCGCTTACGATTACGGGATCAAGGAAAACATTCTGCGCCGCCTGCGCCAGAATGGATTCGGAATCACGGTGGTTCCGGCGAGGACCACGGCCGATGAGGTGCTGGCCTTGAAGCCTGATGGCGTCTTTCTTTCAAACGGCCCCGGCGATCCGTCGGTCCTGGATTACGCGCATGAATCGCTCCGCGGTTTGATCGGGAAAACGCCGATCTTCGGGATTTGTCTTGGGCATCAGGTCCTCGGTTTCGCGGTCGGCGGGAAAACTTTCAAACTGAAATTCGGCCATCGCGGAGGCAATCAGCCGGTAAAGGATTTGCGGACGGGCAAGGTCGCGATCACTTCGCAGAATCACGGTTTCGCGGTGGACGCGGATTCGTTGCCGAAGGAGATCGAGGTTACGCACATCAATTTGAATGACGGGACCGTGGAGGGGATGCGGCATCGCGAGTTGCCGGTCTTCAGTGTGCAATACCACCCGGAAGCGGCGCCCGGCCCGCACGATGCCGGTTATTTCTTCTCCCAATTTGCGGAGATGATTGAGAGCGGAAGGTGATGTTGTCATCCCGAGCCGCGCAGACGGCGAGGGACCTCACAACTGCAATGTCGATCAGCTTGCGCCGTACAACGCCTTCAGCTGCGAAGACGTCGGTTTCACGCAAGCTGGCTGGTGACCGTTTGCGAGATCCCTCGGCGCGCTTCGCCAGCCTCGGGATGACAGTGAAATTGACCGCAGCAAAATCGAGCGGAACTTCCTCCATGTATTATTCTCCTGATGGAACTTCCAAGCTGTTGAAATTCGCGGTTGCGGTCAGCTTCACGGCGGCAGTTTTCGTTTCGCCTCTCGCCTTTGCCCATGAGGAACATGAGAAGGAAAAACTCGACGCCGCCTCGGAAAAAACGCTGACCGGCGAGATCGTCGATCTGATGTGCTACGCCGATCACAACGCCAGCGGCGACAAGCACGCGAAGTGCGCCGCCACCTGCATCAAGGGCGGCGGACCGGTCGCGATCCTGAGCGAGGGAAAAACCTACATCGTCGTCGGCGATCACAAGCCGATGAACGATCAGCTCGCGGAATTCGCGGGCAAAACCATCACGTTGAAGGGCAAGCTTGCGAGCAACGGCGGCATTCCGCTTTTGGAGAACGCGCAGATCGTCAAGAAGTAGCCCGGCGACGCATTCGCACTTCCACGACTTCGCGGAACATCCGAAAGCTGTCGTAAATCACGTGGAGCTTGCTGCCCTCGTGATGATCCCAGCGCACGGGAATTTCCTTCATCTTTAGCCGCGCACGTTGCGCCAGATAAAGCAGTTCCACGTCGAAGCCGAAACCGTCAGTCTGCGCGGCCTGGAGAATTGGGCGGCAAACGTCGAGGCGAAAAGCCTTGAAGCCGCATTGCGTGTCCCAAAACGGAAGCCCGGTCGCGACCCGCACGATGAGATTAAAAACGCGCCCTGCCTGCTCGCGCCGCCACGGCTGCCGATTGCCGATCAAGCGCCGATTCAAGGCCCGCGACCCGATCGCGATATCCACCTCGCCAGCCACGATCGGCTGAATAAGCTTGGGCGCTTCGTCGATCGGCGTGGACAAATCGGCGTCGGAAAATAATCCGATCGGCTTGGTCGCGGCCAGCAAACCGGTGCGGACCGCGGCCCCTTTGCCGCGGTTAGGCGAGTTCTCGATCAACTGCGTCGCAACCCCGCCAGTAGCGGCGAAAACTTCGCGCACAATTTGCGAAGTCGCGTCGGTCGAGCCGTCGTTCACCACGATTAATTCGCTGCCCGCGCTCTGAGTCTGGAGATAGCTGAGCGCTTCCCGCAGGGTTTCGCCGATTCGCTCCGCTTCGTTAAAGGCGGGAATGACGAGTGAAAATGCGGGCAGCATGCTTTCGAGTTGTAGAGGGGCGTGTGCTCACGCGCAACTCGGCTTTGTCAGCAGGACGCCTCGGCTCGGGGGATTTTCTCCTTTGCACCCCTGCGAAGTGGGGCAACTTCCCCGTGACCATGGCCGAACCAAACAGCTCGGACGCTAACGCGAGCGCGACGATTCAGACCAACCCGGTCCTCGTCGTGCAGGGAATCGGTCACACCGGCCGCAATCTTCTGCGCGAAGTGGGGAGCATGTTTTGGTTCATCGTCCACACCTTCACCGAGTCGATGGACAATGTCCGCCGCGGACGCGCTCCTTTTCGCGCCGCGAGTTTCTTTCGGCACACCGAGCGTGCCGGCGTGGGCTCGGTGCCGTTGGTGGCGATGGTCTCGTTTTTTCTCGGGCTGACCATGGCCCTCCTGACCGGATACCAACTGGAACGGTTTGGCATGGAACGCCTCATCCCGGGACTCGTCTCCATCGCTTTCACGCGCGAACTTGGGCCGCTCCTTACCGGAATCATGCTGGCCGCGCGGATTGGCGCGGCGTTTACGGCTGAACTCGGCACGATGAAAGTCTCGGAGGAAGTCGAAGCAATCGAAGCCATGGGGATCAGTCCCCTGCGCTTTCTGGTCGCGCCGCGGCTGCTCGCCCTTTTTGCCCTCATGCCCTGCCTTTCCGTTATTTCATGCGTCGCGGCCATATTCGCGACCTTCCTGATCTCAAAAGCGTATTTCAATATCGCGTGGATCTACTTCAGCGATCTCGTTCTGCACAGCCTCCTGATCAAGGACATCATCACCGGGATCATCAAGAGCCTGCTCTTTGGGCTGCTCATCGGCGCGATCTCGTGTCATCGCGGACTCAATGTCGAGGGAGGAGCAGCGGGCGTCGGCACCTCCACTACTTCAAGCGTCGTGACGGCCATCACCGTGGTCATCGGTTTCGATACGCTCTTTAACATCGTTTATACGGTGTTCTCTCCGACATGACCGAAGACGCTCCCACACCTCCGGTTGTCGAACTGCGCGATATCTATCTGGAGTTCGAAGAAAAGAAAGTGCTCGAGGGGGTCTCCCTCGTGGTCGAGCCGCGGGATCGTCTCGTCATCATGGGCCAGAGCGGCAGCGGCAAGAGCACGATCCTGCGATTAATCCTGGGAATTCTCCAGCCGGACAGCGGTTCGGTTTTCTTCAACCAATTCGAGATTACGCGGCTGACCCGGCGGAAACTGCAACGGGTTCGCACTCAAATCGGGATGGTTTATCAATATTCCGCGCTCCTCAGCTCGCGAAACGTGCGCGATAACGTGGCTTTGCCGCTCGAGGAATTAACGAAGAAAAGCCGGGACGAAATCGATCGGATCGTCGACGAGAAGTTGGATATGGTCGGAATGCTGGATGCAAAAAATCAAGCGCCATCGGAGTTGAGTGGCGGAATGCGGAAACGCG
>JBEEHT010000068.1:0-4191 GCA_041167545.1 Verrucomicrobiota bacterium | reverse complement strand
CACGGACTGACCGGGTGATGCCGTCCACCGCCGCCCTTCGATTTTCCCTGACCGCCACCCATCGGGTGATCGATCGGGTTCATGACCATACCGCGCACGTGCGGACGCCGCCCCTGCCATCGCGTCCGGCCCGCCTTGCCGCTGGCCACGTTCATGTGATCGACGTTACCGACCTGGCCGATGGTCGCGAAACAGGTCTCATGAATTCGGCGAATTTCTCCCGACGGCAATTTGACCAGAGCGTAACCCGCCTCGCGGTTGCTCAGGGTCGCCTGTTGTCCGGCGCTGCGCGCAATCTGCCCGCCGCGGCCTGGTGCGATCTCGATGTTGTGGATGTTTGCCCCGAGCGGAATAATGCTGAGCGGGAGGGAATTTCCGAGGTCCGGCGTAGCCTCGCTGCCCGACATCACGCTTGCCCCAACCGTCAAACCATCCGGCGCCAGGATGTAGCTCATCTCGCCATCTGCGTACTTAATAAGAGCAATGCGCGCGGAGCGATTCGGGTCGTACTCGATGGCAGTCACTTCGGCAGAAATGCCATGCTTCCGGCGTTTGAAATCCACTTTGCGGTATTTCTGTTTGTGCCCGCCGCCAATGTGCCGGGAGGTCAGGCGGCCGTTGTTGTTCCGGCCGCCGCTTCTCTTTTTTACTTCAAGAAGACTCTTGTGCGGCTTCGCTTTCGTAATCTCCGTGAAAGCCGGGAGCGACTTGAACCGAAGCGCGGGCGTAAGTGGACGAAAACTTTTGAGGGCCATAACCAGTTAGACGAGGTCGATCTTGTCGCCTTCCTTCAGCGTCACGATTGCTTTTTTCCAATGCGCTTTGCGGCCGAAATCTGCCCGGCGCTCGCGCTTTTTTTTGCCGGCGTAATTGCACGTGTTCACCGCCACAACCTTCTTGTTGAACAGGCGTTCGATCGCGTGCTTGATCTGAATCTTGTTCGCGCGCGGAGAGACCCGGAAAACGTATTTGTTTAGCTTCTCGCTCAGCAGCGAGGCCTTTTCCGTTAGCTGAACTGTCTGAATGAGATCGTAGGGCTCGTTCATTCGCGGTTCATCCTTTCAGCCAAATGCTCCAACGCCGCGGGGGTGATTAAAATCTTGTCGAACGCGAGCAATTGTTCTGCGTTCACGTTTGCCGCCGTGGCGAGCAGGACGGGCTTCACATTGCGCGCCGAGCGATACGTGTTCTCATCGAAGGAATCAGAGAGGACCAGGACTTTCCGGGCATCCGTTTGCTTCTTCAGCATGGCGACAAACGATTTTGTCTTGGGATCAGTCACTCCGAATTTGTCCACAGTCAGGACATCTCCGGCTTTGATCCTCTCGCTTAACGCTTTTTGAAATGCGAGGCGGCGCAGCGTCTTCGAAGTTTTCTTCGAGTAGTCGCGCGGCTTCGGCCCGAAGACCACCCCGCCCCCGCGCCAGATGACCGAGGATTTGTAGCCCGCGCGCGCACGGCCCGTTCCCTTTTGCCGCCAGGGCTTCGCACCCGACAGGTTCACATCCGCTTTCGATTTTGTGTTGGCCGAGCCGGAACGGCGGGCCGCCCGCATCGCCACCACCACGTCATGGAGCGCCTGGGTCCCGCGACCGTTCTCGATCAGCTCGATCTTCGCTTCTTTGGCGGCTTCGGCGGTTAAAACTTTCGCGCTCATGTCCCCTTCGTCTCCGTCGCAGGTTTCTTAATCGCTGGCCGGATAACGACATAGCTGCCGTTCGATCCTGGCACCGCGCCGCTGATCAAAATGACTTTCTCGTTTTCGCGCACCTGCATTACCTGCAGATTTTGCACCGTCACCCGCTCATCGCCCATATGGCCGGGCATACCCATATTTTTCCAAATACGGCCGGGGGTAGAACGATTGCCGACGGCGCCATTGCGGCGATGCGTCTTCGAACCGTGCGCGGCACCCTGTCCCTGGAAATTATGCTTCTTCATCACGCCCTGAAAGCCTTTGCCCTTCGAACGGCCAATCACATCTACCCAATCGCCGGGCTGGAATTGCGTGACGCTCAGATTGATCTCGCCTTCCGGAGCGTCTGCCTCGAGACGGAACTCGCGGATCAACTTCTTCGGTTCCGAGCCCGCGGCCTTGAATTCACCTAAAAGGGCCTTCGTCACCCGCGACTCCTTCTGCGCGCCGAACCCGACTTTCACCGCGGAATAACCGTCGTTCTCCGCCGTCACCCGGCGCAAGAGCACATTATCGCCCGCTGCGATCACGGTCACCGGACGCATGCGGCCATTCGCGTCGTAAACGCTGGTCATGCCGATTTTTTGTCCTAGTAGGCCGATGCTCATGATCGTGGGTTTGCAAATTGTTGAAGCTGGACCGCTAAATCTTGATCGTAATATCCACGCCCGCCGGCAGGTTCAGTTTCTTCAACTCGTCGACCGTTTTCGCGGTCGGCTCGATGATGTCGAGCAGGCGTTTGTGCGTCCGAATTTCAAATTGGTCCATCGACTTGTTGTCGACGTGGGGCGAGCGGTTAACCGTAAATTTTTCGATCAGGGTGGGCAGCGGAATTGGCCCCGCCACGCGTGCGCCGGTGCGCTTCGCCGTCTCCACAATGTCGATCGCGGATTGATCGAGCATGCGGTGGTCGAACGCCTTCAAACGAATGCGGATGCGTTGGCCGTTGGTCATTTGGTTTCCCTCTGATCCAGAACTGCCGCCACCAGCTGCTGGGGTACTTGCTCGAAATGGGATGGCTCCATCGAATAACTCGAACGGCCCTTGGAAAGGGATCGGATAGCCGTGGCGTAACCGAACATCTCCGCGAGCGGCACTTCGGCCTGGACCATGGTGAGATTGCCCTTCACTTCGATGCTCCCAATCTTGCCCCGGCGACGATTCAAATCGCCCATAATGTCGCCCTGATATTCCTCGGGGGTGGCGTTCTCGACCTTCATGATCGGCTCGAGCAGGATTGGCTTCGCCTTTTTGAACGCGTCTTTCACCGCGAAAATCGCGGCGAGTTTGAACGCCATTTCGTTCGAATCGACGTCGTGATAGGAGCCGTCCACGATGTCAACGTTCGCGTCAATCACCTCGTAGCCGCCCACCACGCCGTTGAGCATCGCTTCTTCAATTCCCTTCTTGCAGGCCGGGATGTATTCCTTCGGAATATTTCCGCCCACGACCTTGTTCTCGATGGTGATTCCTTTGCCGCGTTCGTTGGGCTGCACCTTGATAATGACGTGGCCGTACTGACCGCGACCCCCGGACTGCTTGATCAACTTACCCTCGCCATCGGCGGGAGCGGTAATGGTCTCGCGATAGGCGATCTGCGGTTTGCCTGCGTTCGCATCGACCTTGAACTCGCGCAGCATCCGATCCCGGATGATCTCCAGATGGAGCTCGCCCATTCCCGCGATAATGGTTTGGCCGGTGTCTTCATGAGTGAAGACTTTGAAAGTCGGATCCTCTTCGGAAAGACGCTGCAGCGCGACGCCCATCTTTTCCTGGTCCTGCTTCGTCTTTGGCTCGATCGCCATTGAGATAACCGGATCAGGGAACGACGGCGGCTCGAGCAGGATCGGAAAATCTTCGTCGCAAAGGGTGTCGCCCGTCGTGATATTCTTGATGCCCACGATCGCCGCGATATCGCCCGAAAAACAGGTGTCGATGTCCTCGCGCTTGTCGGCTTGAATCTGAATCAAACGGCTGATGCGCTCCCGCTTGTTCGTCCGCGGATTGTAGACATTGTCGCCTTTGCTCAGCGAGCCGGAGTAAACGCGGAAGAAAACCAGCTTCCCAACGAACGGATCACTCCAGAGTTTGAACGCAAGGGAACAGAATTTCCCGTTGTCGTCCGTCGGAGCTTCCATTTTCTCGTGCGAGTCCGGCTCCATCCCCATCGCCGGCGGAATATCGAGCGGGCCGGGCAAATAATCGACGACGGCATCGACGAGGTATTGCACGCCCTTGTTCTTGAAAGCGGAGCCGCCAACCACCGGCACAAACTTGTTCGCAATCGTCTGGCGGCGGATTCCAGCTTTCAACATCTGCGGTGTCACCGGCTTCTCCTCAAGGACCGCTTCGGCCACCTCGTCGTCGATGTTGGAGATCGCCTCCACCAAATCGGCATAGGCTTTGTCCACCTCGGCCGTGTGCTCTTCGGGAACGTCGCGGACCTCATAGATCGAACCCATCGAATCATCATCCAGATAAAACACCGCCTTGCG
>JBEEHT010000067.1:0-39947 GCA_041167545.1 Verrucomicrobiota bacterium | reverse complement strand
CCTGACCTTCGTTGCCAAAGAACCGGCGGTGTCTTTTCTGTGACACTTTCCGTCACCGCAATTTTGCAACTGCGGCGCCCGCGTGTTTTACGCGGCATGTTGCCGTATGGTGTTCGGACTTTCCTCTCGCGAATCCCGCAAAATGCGGGACTCACCAGCGATCATCTGCCATCGCGCTGAAGTTACCACACTCTGCGGCGCTGGAAAGGAGTCCTCCCACAAAGGACATGACGGTCACCACGGGATTGTTTAGATCGGCGATGTAACGGTGAGCAAAAACCAGCAGACCATCGCGAGGGCGATCACTAATTTCGACAGGATGCCGGCCAGATTCCCCAGCACAGTCCCCCAGCCCGCGCGACCGGCGCTGACCATGCGCTTGCCCGCGATGAGCTCGCCGGAGATTGCGCCCACGAGCGGCCCGACCAGTAGCCCGGGAAACGGATAGAAGAGGCCGACGATCATCCCGATCACGGCACCGAACGCTCCCCACTTCGTGGCGCCGAATCGTTTCGCGCCAAAATATCCGGCGCCGAATTCCAGCGCGTAGGACAACAACGTCAGCGCAATCAATCCGGCGATGTTCCACCAACCCAAACTTTTCCCTGGCCCCAGCATGACTTGATGAATGATGGCCGCTGCAAGAATGACGACCGTGCCGGGAACGAAAGGCAGCACGGTCCCGATCAGGCCCACGGCCATCAAGACGATCGCGACGAGCCACCAAATCAATTCCATTGGACAATGCGAACGAGGCGGTCGGACGCCGTTGTTTCGGTAATTCTTTTGACCATCTCGTCGCCGTTTCTATAGTTGATCTCTCGCTCGCTCAACCTAAACGAAAGATCCTTTATGGCACTCGCACCCGGCACCAAAGCTCCCGATTTCTCCCTCGCCACCAAAACAGCCGACGGCCCGAAGCAGATCAAGCTGAGCGACAATTTCGGCAAAGGCCACACGCTCCTCCTCTTTTTCCCGATGGCTTTCACCGGCACCTGCACGACGGAAATGTGCGGCGTCAGCAATGGCTTACGCGAATACACGGCGCTGAACGCGACGGTTTACGGGATCAGCGGCGATAACCCGTTCGCGCAGGAAGCCTGGGCAAAGAAGGAAAGCATCACCGTGCCGTTGCTGAGCGATTACGAACACAAGATCGCGAAAGAATACGACGTTATGTACGACTCGTTCCTGCCGCAGATGAATCTCGGCATGGGCGGCGTGCCGAAGCGGGCCGCGTTCATCATCGATCGGGACGGCGTGATTCAATACGCGGAGAGCAATGACGACGCACGCGAGCTGCCGGATTTCGACAAGATCAAAGCGAAGCTCGGTGAACTGAAATGAATTTATCTGGAAGCCAGGAAACCAGGACTGTTTTTGGCATTCTTCCTGGGTTCCTGGTTTCCAGATTCGTTTCCTTCCTAAATGACTGACGAATTCAAGACGCTGAAAAAGTTCGACGCGGGCCAAGGCCGCGAAGGATCGCTCTATTCGCTTCCGGCGGTCGAAGAGCAAGGCATCGGGCCTATCTCACGGCTGCCCGTCAGTATTCGCATCGTTCTCGAATCGGTCCTGCGAAACTGCGACGGGAAAAAAGTCCGACGCAAAGATGTTGAGACGCTCGCGAATTGGAACGCCAAGTCTCCGGCGAACGAAGAAATCCCGTTCGTGGTTGCGCGGATCGTTCTTCAAGATTTTACCGGCGTGCCGCTGGTGGTGGATCTCGCAGCGATGCGGAGTGCGGTGAAAGAGCTCGGCGGCGATCCGAAGATCATCGAGCCGCTCGTGCCGGTAGATTTGGTGGTGGACCACTCGGTTCAGGTCGATTTCGCCGGCTCGGCTGAGGCGTTGCGCTTGAACATGGAGATGGAATTCAAACGCAATCGCGAACGTTACCAATTTCTGAAATGGGGCCAGCAAGCTTTCAAAACTTTCGGACTCGTCCCGCCCGGCATCGGCATCGTCCACCAGGTGAATCTGGAATACCTCGCGAAAGGTGTGTTGACCAAGTCAGGAATTTTCTATCCCGACACGCTCGTGGGAACGGATTCACACACGACGATGATCAACGGGCTCGGGGTCGTCGGCTGGGGCGTGGGCGGAATCGAGGCGGAAGCAGGCATGCTCGGACAGCCGGTTTATTTTCTCACACCGGAGGTGGTGGGCGTGCACATGACCGGGCAACTGCGCGAAGGCGTGACGGCCACGGACCTCGCGCTCCACATCACCCAGATGCTGCGCGCACAGAAAGTCGTAGGCAAGTTCGTCGAATTTTACGGCGCGGGCGCGGCCTCGCTCCCGCTGCCCGATCGCGCCACCGTCGGCAACATGGCGCCGGAGTACGGCGCGACCATGGGATATTTCCCCGTCGATATCGAGTCGGTCAATTATCTGCGCGCGACCGGACGCACCGAGGAGCAATGCACCGCGTTCGAGAATTATTTCCGCGCGCAAAAAATGTTCGGCATGCCGCGCAAAGGCGAAATCGATTACACCGTCGATCTTGAGCTCGATCTCGCCGACGTGCAACCGAGCGTGGCAGGCCCCAAGCGACCGCAGGACCGGATAAACTTGCCGGAGCTCGGCACCGTTTTCCGTTCGCTGTTCGAGAAACCAGTCAACGAAGGGGGCTACGGCAAACAGAGTGCCGAACTCGACAAGCTGCATTTCGTCAACTTGAACGGGACGCCGCCGGACCAGGGCGAAATGGTTTCAACCGACAACCAGGATCAGGGCATCGAGCCGGGTGACGAGCGGAACAAAGTCGAAATGGTGGCAAACCGCCCGACGCCCGATTCCGCCGCCGAAATCGCAGCGAAGCCCGGCGACACCTTTGCGCACGGCCAGAGTCGCGTCGGTCACGGCAGCGTCTTGATCGCGGCCATCACGAGTTGCACGAACACAAGCAACCCGAGCGTCATGCTCGCGGCCGGCTTGCTCGCGAAGAAAGCGGTCGAGCGCGGCCTAACGATCGATCCCGCGGTGAAGACTTCGCTCGCGCCGGGGTCACGAGTTGTCTCCGATTATCTCAACAAGACCGGACTGCAGAAATATCTCGATCAACTTGGCTTTAACGTGGTCGGCTATGGATGCACCACCTGCATCGGCAATTCCGGGCCGCTCCATCCGA
Organism: Verrucomicrobiota bacterium; assembly: GCA_041167545.1. GTDB lineage: Bacteria > Verrucomicrobiota > Verrucomicrobiia > Chthoniobacterales > UBA10450 > AV80. The sequence continues at coordinate 36,814 of JBEEHT010000067.1, read as the reverse complement.
AGATTGAGAAGGCAATCAGCGAATTCGATCTCGTGGCGGCTTCCGTGCTTTCGGGCAATCGCAATTTCGAAGCGCGCGTCCATCAGAACATCAAAGCCAATTTCCTCATGTCGCCGCCATTGGTCGTCGCCTTTGCGCTCGCCGGGCGGGTCGATCTCGATCTTTCAACGGACCCGATCGGCAAGGGCTCAGATGGCGGCGAGATCTATCTCCGCGATCTCTGGCCGACGTTACAGGAAATCCGCGACACAATGCAATCGGCGCTCACTCCGGAAGTGTTCCGCCGGCTTTATCGCGATTTCGCCGGACAAAATCCGAAATGGAACGAAATCCCCTCGAGCACGGGTGAAATTTACGAGTGGGATGAAAAGAGCGACTACATCCACAAGCCGCCTTTCTTCGAGAACTTCTCGATGTCGCCCGGAAAGATCGAAGACATCCGCGGCGCGCGGCCTCTCGGAATTTTCGGCGACTCGGTCACGACCGATCACATTTCTCCGGCCGGCGCGATCAAAGCGACTTCGCCCGCGGGAGAGTATTTGAAGTCACGCGGCATCGCCGCCGTCGATTTCAACAGTTACGGCAGCCGGCGCGGGAACGATCTGGTTATGACGCGCGGAACGTTTGCGAACGTTCGCATCAAGAATCTCATGGTGCCGGGAACTGAAGGCGGCGTGACGAAATATTTCGGTTCGGAAAAGGAAGAGACGATTTCCATCTTCGATGCAGCGATGAAGTATCAGGCGGCTGGAATTCCGTTGGTCATTCTGGCCGGACATGAATACGGCACCGGATCGAGCCGTGATTGGGCGGCGAAGGGAACGCGGTTGCTCGGCGTGAAGGCGGTGGTGGCGGCAAGCTTCGAGCGGATTCATCGATCGAACCTTGTCGGAATGGGTGTGCTCCCGTTGCAATTCGCCGAGGGCACTAACGCGCAGACGCTCGGATTGGATGGATCGGAGACGTACGGGATTACCGGTTTGTCCGAAGCGATTGAGCCCGGGCAAATGGTGACATTGGAGATCACGCGAGGCGGAAAGCAGGAGAAGGTTTCGGTAAAACTACGCATCGATACGGCGATCGAAATTGATTACTATCGCCACGGCGGGATTCTGCCCTTCGTTCTGCGCGAGTTGATGGCGCGCAAGTAACTGCGTGTCATCCCGAGCCGCGCAGACGGCGAGGGATCTCGCAACTGCAATGTCGATTTGCTTGCGCCCGTACGATCACGTCTATCTCCGAAGTCTGGTGTTTCGCGGAAGCGGCCCGGTCAGCGCTTGTGAGGTCCCTCGCCGTCTGCGCGGGCTCGGGATGACAGGGAAGGATTCGCGCCTCTACATTTCAAGCTCGCGGGTGCGCCGATGCACTTCGATGGGCGAACCTTCGGCGATAAAACCGGAAGCGGGTGGCGCTGAAAGCGCTTCGACAAACTGCGGCCCGTAGAGCGTCGCCACATCCGCTTCGAACTTCGTCGTCTCAGCGATCCATAACTTCCAGCGCGGATGCTCGACCCGGTATTCGCTCAGACCGGCCCGCCGCGCGGTGTATCCCCAATAATGTTCGGTGATAAATTCCTCGTGCGATCCCTGCGCGGCGTCCTGCGGTTCGCCCGTTGCCGTCATGCCGAGAGTCTCCCAGCGCTTGCCGCGACGCCATTGATACTCGGCGGAAACGCGGCCGTCCTTGTGTTCGATTGAATGCCGCATGGGCAGAGCGGAATAGGGTTCGCCATAAAATGTCCGCGCCACGATCGCGATCGCTCCCCGCGGAACAAGTTCGCGAATGAACGCCACGCCGCGCCGCCATTGGTCTGCGCTTTTGCGGCGGACATAGAAACGCAGGTTCACTTCTTCGAAATCGCGATGGAACGGGATCGGCAAACCGATGACGCGCGTATCCAAAAAAAGAAAACCGACCACGCTGAGGAATGTTCGGCCTTCGTGGAAATCCAGCTCGGTCCCGGGCGGCACGCGCGGTTCCAGCACTTTCGGATCGACGGCGAAATTGAGCATCACGAGGTAGCGCCAGTTCGCGGTGAGAAACGGTTTCAGCATGGATGGATCGAGCGCTCCGTCGCTCGATGTAAATAATGGCAGCAAAGCCGCGTCGAACAAACATCGCGCGGCGGAGCGCGCGATCCACCTAGCGCAGCAGCTTCTCGAGCGCGGGATCGGGTTGGGCCCCGAGCGAAGTCGCTTTCACATAATGCAACTTCGCCTGCTCCTTCGCCGGCGGCTGGCCCGTCGCGTAAACGACCGCCAGGTTGAAGTGCGCATCGGCGTATTCGGGATTCGCCGCAATCGCATCGAGCATTTCTTTTTCAGCGGCTTCCTGCCACCCCTTCTGGCTCGCCGTGATGCCGAGATAATTATGCGCCGTCGCACTCTTCGGATTAATGCCGAGCGCGGTCGTTAGCTCCGTGATCGCCTCGTCGAATTTGCTCTGCCGATAATAGACAATCCCCAGGGTCGTGTGCGAAAACTCGTCTCTGGGCGCGAGCGCCACCGCCTTCTTCAAGGTCAACTCCGCCGCCTTCCATTTGCCGCTCCGGAAATAGACGACGCCCAGATTCGAGAGCGAGTAGAGATTGTTCGGACTCTTGGTCAGGATTTCCTGATACTGCTTTTCGGCGGCGCGGTATTTGCCTTTGTCGAAATTTTCCTTCGCCTCCTTCGCAACCGACGCCAATTCCTCTGGCACGGCTGGTTTGGGCGTCGTCTGCACGGTTGGACCGGTTGGTTTGGCCGGACCCTGCTTCGCGATGGCGAAGCTCGCCTGCAACGCAGCCGGATTGCTGTCGGAAATTGCGGCGACCGGTTGCCGCAACAGCGCCAGCTCTTCCGTGCTCAACTTCGTCACCGGTTGAGCGAGAAGTTCGATCTGCTGATTCAACGTGTCGGACTTGATCTGGAGCTTTTCGAACTCGGCCAGCATCAGCTTTTTCGCCTGATCGCGGCGCGCTTCTTCCTGCCGCTCGCGCATGACGATCTTGCGCAACATTTCGTTTTCCTTAACAAGCCGCGCCGTTTCTTCGGCATTCGCGCCCGTGAGTTTCGCCTTCTCCAATTCCGTTCCGGCCTCGGCCAGTTGCGAGCGCAAATCGGCGACGGTCACTTCGAATTCCTTGTTTTGTTTCTGGCTCGCGGCGAGCTGCTGCCGCAATTGCTCGAGCTGCCGCTTCACGTCGGCCACTTCCTGTTCCTTCTTCGGCTTGTCCTCGCTGATTTCTTTGACGGTCTTTTCCGCCGCCGCCAGCTTCGTTTTCAAATCCGAATTCTCCGTCACCAGTACTTGCACACGTTCCTGCGCCTGCTTGGCGCCTTTCAAATCCGCGAGCAATTGATTGCGCTCCTTTGTCACCTCCGTGACCTTCGCGCTCTCGGCTTCCTTTTCTTTTTCCGCGGCGGCACGTCCCTTTTCGGCGGAGGCGAGCGCCTTCTTCAACTGAGCGATTTCTCCCCGAAGCGCTTCCTGCTTTTTGTTATCGGTGCGGTCGGAGCCGGCGACTTTCTTAAGCGATTCCTCAGCTTGCGCGAGCTGACTGCGGACTTCCTTTTCAGCGCCGCGGGATTTCTCGAGTTCGCTCTGCGCCTTTTCCAGCTGCGAATTCGTTTCCTGCAGACGTCCGTTCAGGCTCTCCTTCTCTTTCGCGACCGCGTCATATTGATTGCGAGATTTATCCAGCTCCGTCTGGAGTTGATCCACTTTGTCCTGCAACTTTTTGGTCGCTTCCTTGATGGCGGCGTCGCTCGCAACTGATGGTTGTGCCTCGGTTTGCGGCGGAGCAGACGGCGCCGGTTTCGTTCGAGGTCCGGCCACATCCACGCTCGGTTCCGGTGGGCCCGGCTTGGTCGGCAACACGGGAGGATTTGAAGCAGCGGGTGGCGGCGAGGTGGTGGCAGCGGCGAGATCCTTTTGGTTCCCGAGCTTTCCCTGAACGCGCACGATGTTTTCGCCGATCTTGCGGCTGCGGTAATCGACAATCGCCGACTGCCAATCCCCGTGGGTCTTGCGCAATTCTTCGAGCAGACTGCCGGCGAACCGGAACTTGGCCAGCGCGGCCTGGAGTTGATTGTCGTGCTCGAGTTTTTCGCCCTGCTGCGAAGTCATGTAAGCCTTGAGAAAGACTTCGCTTGGGTCGTCGGACTGCGCGGGCAGGCGCGCCGGCGCGAGGGAAAGACAAAAACCGGCGAACAAAATCAGACCGATTTTTTTCATGCCTTGGAGAAGCCGAGAATAGTCATGTGCGGTTGAGTTGCAATGCCGGAGCGCACTGCCCCTGAATGTAAAGCGTCCGCCGTGCCACTTTCCTCGGCTTTGCCTTTGCAATCCAGCATCTAAAATCTAGGTTCCCACGCGACGGTGGCCGTAGCTCAATGGTAGAGCTCCAGATTGTGATTCTGGCTGTTGCGGGTTCGAGTCCCGTCGGCCACCCCAACTGCCATTTCTGATCGCTGCAAAGCACCGCGGATGTGTGCACGCGCACATTGGGATCAGTGCCGACGTTGGCCCTAGCGACCCAGTGGTCGCTAGCGCGGATTCGGGACCGGATTCTAATCTGTTTCAGGTGAAATGGGCATCAGCCGTCACAAAGGTTACAACCTGACGGTTGAAGCCACGGTGAACGAGATCGCCGAGAGCGCTTGGATGAAGAGGCGGGGGACGAGAATGTTTCGGCCTTGGCTTGCCATTCAGCAGGTCGCGCCTCCTCCGATTGTGGCCGGGGCGAAGCGATGAGTTCGCCTCGCAACAAACAACTGTCTGGACGCCTCTCCGCTCGTAGGCGTTTCTCTTCCTCATGCATATTGATATGTAGGGAAGGACTAAAAGCGGCCCGGTTGTTTTGTGATTTGAGGCCTTTTGATGTGTTCACACCGGGCGCGGGTGTCAAAATGGTGAGTCCTGCCACCCTTCTAGGTGATAGGTCAGGACAGGCTCGCGGCGTCCTGGGGAGCCGCCAAGACAGGATGGGAAAGAATCCAAGGAAATCTTTCCACCCAGCTTTTCCTCCCAATTCGAGAGGAAATCGGAAGGACGTGATCGGTCCCGTCGATTAGATTGGAGCGCCTTATGACATGTGCGGCTGCGCGTTGGGAGCTGATTGCCGTCCTCCCGAATCTGCCACTGGACAGATCGTGGGACTTTGACCCGTTTGCATTCGTTCCTAACGACGATGGACGTCTCGCAACGGTCCGCAGACGCACGCGGTCGGCCCGCGCACTACTCAATAATTTTGCGGATGCATTCAGTCGGCCCCGTCGTCCATCGGCGCTAATTATTCGTGTTTCGGCGGACCCGCGGTTCAGGCAGTGGAATGTGGTTGCAGATCTCCGCAATGCTTTCGCCATTGCCTGCATTTGCAGCGGCTGGCAGAAGGCGATCGGCAACCTGAACGTCTGGTGGCCGCTCTATTCAGATTATTTCGACTTCTATTCTTTATTGCCGCATCAAGACGGCGTCGGGTTGGTGAACATCGGATTGGGGTTGAGTTCCTATGACGATGCAGCTGAGTTCACCGGTCAGCCGCATCCAGACATCGCAGGCGAGACACCATATTTCAAAGCCGAGCCCGATGATGACTTGCTAAAAGTCTTGATCACAGCTTGGGAGAAACGGGTTAATTCGAAGCGTCGAAGCTGGCGAAATCTCGCGCTATTTCGGGCGCTAGCTGTTGCATTTCGGGCGGCTCGCCTGCCTAACGGCTTGTATTGATCGGCTATGACCGTGATAAGGGCTCCGACAACGAACTCCTTGACCTGGGTATTCAACTCTCGCTCTGGGTCTCCGCTCACGAATGCGTCGCACACCCTGGTCGCCACGACCGCGTGAATCTCGACGCGGTTTGGGCCCTCCTTTCGCGTCGAAGATGGGTATCGATCAAATTACGACGCAAGAGCCGTTTGCTACGCAGCTTGGGGAAGCGAACTCCCCCGTTAAATTATGTGCAAAAACTTTACTTTAGAATGCATCGCGCCAGGAATGCGTTTTTGCATGGCAATCCGGTCGTAGCGGATCAAGTCTTTTTAGGAACGACGCGAAGCGATTCAATTTTCATCAAGGTCGCGCCACTTGTATTTCAGAGCGCACTTGAGGCAAGCCTTGGGCAGCCGCGACGACGACGACAGCGTACCCTCGCGCAAAGCATAGCTGATTCACTGCGCTTTCGATCACTTGAGCTCGCGTTGCTGAAGACCAAAGAACCACGGAGAGTTCGGCCCGACCGACGCCCGCGCAAATCGGCCTAAAAGAAAATGGGTCTTGAACAAAGTTGGTCCAGTCGTTTTCGTGCATCGGATAGGCAATTTGCTTGGCAAATTGGCGGCTTCGAGAATCCCGCAAACGACTGTGGCATGTCCGCTGCTAAGTAGTCAGGCATGCTCAACCTTGCTGTTGTTATCGAATCGAAAACGACGAGTTCCATCACTGAGAATTTCTGGTTCCGCATCCTTCGCGACGAAAAGCTCCGCGACTGCGACGACCTGGAAAAATTGCTGGCTGGCTGTGAGATCATCGCCGCGCTCGACAACGCCGATCTCCTCGCTGCCTGATCGTTTTCTATCGGCGAGGTAACAACCGCGTTACCTTCGTCTTGATGAAAACCCTGGTTGTGGCCCTGCTGGCGGGCCTGCTCTTTCAACCTGCCGATGCATCGACCGTCTCTCCGGTCTCGGTGCCGCTTTCCAAAGTTGTTTCGGAATCGCAATTAATCGTCATCGGGTCGGTCCAGAGGATCACGATGCTCCGGCCGCCGGATACCAGGAAGAACGACCCGGGCCTGCGATATTTCGAGGTGCGGATCGACGAAGTCTTGAAAGGTGCGGACCAGGCGATGGTGAGGAGTGAGATCGTGCCGGTCTTCGATCCACGGGAAATGTTCTATCACGAGCACGCGGACATGATGGCCGCGGGCGTTATCTCTTTTGTCGATCGGCGTTATCCGACAAGAGTCAGTCAGGTCGCCATCGGCGATCGGTTGGTATTTTTTATCGCGGCGACAGCGAAGTCCGGAAAGTCTCCGATCGCCGGCGCCCGTTTCCTGACCTGCGGCCAGGCTTACGACACTCTCGCGGTTAAGTCCGCTGTCCGGAAGCGGCTGAAATAATTTCGTATTCGCCCGCACCGTTTTCGGCCCGGGTCCGTTGCGCCGCGAGAATTTTGTCGGTCGGAACGCGCCGCAGATTTTTCGTGAACCGCAGTTTCGACAGGGTCCAGATGATCCACTTGGTCGGATCGAAGTTCCAGGGCTTCACGCCGTTGCGGTAATCGTACTGAAATTCGTGATGATAGTTATGGTAGCCCTCGCCAAAGGTGACGAGCGCGAGGAAAAACGAATCGCGCGCGCTGCATTTGGTGGAGTAAGGCTGGGTGCCGAAGACGTGGCAGGCGCTGTTGATGAAAAAGGTGCAGTGCTGCAACGCGACGATGCGGGTGATGCCGGCAAGGAGGAACGCACCGAGCGCGCCGCTCCATCCATTCCAGAGGAATCCGAGCAGCGCCGGAAGAACGAAGCTCACCACAGCGGCGATCCATTGGACGTAGCGATCCTGCCACACGACGAGCCGGTCTCTCCGAAGGTCGCCCACGTTGTCGTAAGGCCCTTCGGGATGAAGCTTGAAAATCAGCCAGCCGATGTGCGCGAAGAAGAAGCCTTTTGAGATGCTGTAGGGGTCGTCGTCGTGATCAACGTGCTTGTGGTGGCGGCGATGTTCGCTCGCCCACATCAGAACCGAGTTTTCAAAGGCGGCCGCGCCGAAGACGAGAGTGAAAAGACGCACCGGCCACGCAGCTTGAAAAGCGATGTGTGAGAAGAGACGGTGATACCCGATCGAGATGCTGAAGCCGCACGCGGCGAACATCGCGAAAAAGAGCGCGACCTGAAACCAGTCGAGTCCAAAGTACCAGAGGTAAACGGGGACTGCGGTCAGAGTGAGCGCAAGCGTGCCGATTAGAAACGAACTGGTCGTCCAGTTAATGCGCGCTCGAGGCAGGCGAAAAAATGAATCGCCGGATTGTTCCGGGCTGGGACTGAGCGCGTCAGGCGCGGAGATCGGATTGCTAATGTCAGAAGAAGATTGCATGGACACCAAGTTCTATTTGGAACGCAGACCTGCGTTCGTTTTCCCCATGGAAAGGGCCTGATGCCGAGGCAGAAGACGCTTAACTGCTAACGGCCAGCACCTTCGTCTGGATTGGCGAAATGTCAACCGGACCCGGACTATCGCGTCGTGATCCCCTCGGCGATATCGACGTGGAAGGGCTGTTTCATCTTGATTTTCCCGTAGCTCAACTCGGCCGTGTAATCACCGCCCGGCAGGAATTTTTTCGCATCGTCGCCGCCATACTTCGCCAGGATTTCTTCGCTCGGACGCAGATCCCAGTTCAACCGGGTCACGCCCATCACGCCGGGCGCTTTTAGATTCGCCACCGGTTGACCGGCGGCGTTCGTGATCGCGATTTTGATCTCATCGCCCGTGAATTCCTTAATCCAAACCGTGAAAAGCGCGCCCTCGGGCGGGTTCTGGCCGCGGTAAACGCCTTTGCCATTCCAATCCGAAAACCCAGCCGGCAGATAAGCGCCCAAAGCCGGTCGCACGCTGAAGAGATGCGCCGATTTCGCGGCGACTTCGGGCGTGAGCTCGCGTAACGCCCGGGTGTCTTCGATGATGCCGAGGCTTCTGCCATGCGTGGCAATCACGAGGTCGCTTGTGCGCGGATGGATTTGCAAATCGTCCACGCGCACCGCCGGCATGTCGCCGATTTTCATCCAGTGCGCGCCCTGATCGAATGAAGCGAAGAGGCCGAAGTGCGTTCCGGCATAAAGCAGCCGGGGATTAACCGGATCTTCGCGCACCACTTCCACCGGCGCGTCCGCGGGCAACCCCTCGCCCACGACGCTTTGCCAGCTCTTCCCGCCATCCGCCGTGCGCACAATCATCGGACGATCGTCGCCGGCACGGTACGCATTCACCGCCACATAAGCGACGTTCGCGTCCTTCGCCCCGGGTTCGATGCGCGAAATCCATTGGCCGCGCGCGGGCTCCGGCAAATTCGCCGTCAGCTCATTCCATTTCCCGCCGTCGTTATCGGTAACCCAAAGCCGGCCGTCATCCGTGCCAGCCCAGAGAAGTCCCGGCTTGACCGGCGATTCCGCCAGCGAAAAAACGACTCCGTAATTCTCCGCGCCGCTGCCGCTCGCATTCGTGCGCGCGGGATCGTTGCGCGTGAGATCGGGACTGATTGGGGCGTAACGTTCCGCGCGATCCGTCAGGCGAAAAACCTGGTTGCCGCCAAGATACAGGACGCCGGGTTTGTGTTTGCTCATGACCAGCGGTGAATTCCAATGGAAGCGATAACGCTGCTGGCCCTCCGGCGCTTCCGGCCGGAGCTGGCGCAATTCGCCAGTGCGCATGTTGAAGCGATGGACTGCGCCGCCCTGATTATCGCCATAAAGTGTGTCGCGATCGGCCGGGTCGAACAAAACGTAGAAGCCGTCCGCGCCGGTAAACGGAGTCCAGTCGGAATTTCGGATCCCTTCCTTGCTTTGCACTCCGCTCGGCCCAACCCAATTTGAGTTGTCCTGCAATCCGCCCGCGATGCGATAGAACGGCCGGCTGTCATCGAGCGAGATGCGGTAGAACTGGCCAGAAGGAATCCGGTTCAAATGCTCCCAGCCTTTTCCCGCCGCGTAGCTTTGATAAACGCCGCCATCGGTTCCGAGCAGGAGACGCTGACAGACCGCCGGCTTCGGCGGCTTGTTTTTGTCCTCGGGTTTCGGCGGCTTCGGCGCGGGGGCTGTGCCCGGTTGAATCACGAGCGCATGACAATCGGGATGGATTTTGTCCGACAGATCTTCGCGGAAATTTTTCCCGCCATCCTCCGACACGAGCAGGGCGAGCCCGAGCAGATAGACGCGCTGATCGTTCGCCGGATCGACGCGGATCTGGCTGAAATAAAACGGGCGCGGATTGTAATCGCTCGTCCGCGTCCATTTCTCGCCACCATCATCAGAGCGGAAGACGCCGCCGCTCCGGCTGTGGATATCGGTGAGCGGACCGTTGCCGCCTTCATCGCTTTGGATCACAGCCATCACGATTTTCGGATTCGCGGGAGTGACCGCAAGACCGATGCGACCCGTTTGCGGCGGAAGACCGCCGCCAAGTTTCTTCCAATTCGCGCCGCCGTTTGTGCTTTTGAAAATTCCGCTGACATCCTCGCCACCCGTGAGCGCCGAGCCGTAGGTGAACCCCCAGGGCGAACGTTGCCGCGCGTAGAGCGCCGCATACACGACCTCGGGATTAGAAGGGTCGAACGCCACATCGCCGCAGCCGACTCGAGCGGTGTGCGCGGCCGGCGCCTGCAAGACCGGCTTCCAATTCTTCCCGCCATCAGTCGTCTTGAAAAGTCCGCGCTCGCCACCATCGGCCCAGAGATGACCGACCGCCGCAACGTAAGCGACTTCGGGATTCGTCGGATGCACGATGATGCGCGCGATGGTGCGGCTCTCTTTCAACCCGGCGTTCTGCCAGGTCCCGCCGCCGTCGGTGGAACGGAAAACGCCTTTGCCCCAACCGGAGGAATTGCGGTCGTTCGGTTCGCCCGTGCCGACCCAAATCACATCGGAATCCGAAGGAGCGACCGCCACGGCGCCGATCGATTGCACACCTTCCTTGTCGAAAATCGGATCGAAGGAAACTCCATTATCGCCGGTCTTGAAGAGTCCGCCGGTCGCCAGTCCCACGTAAAACAGGGCGGGATTGCGCGGATCGAGCGCGATGTCGGAAACGCGCCCACCCATTACCGCCGGTCCGATGCCGCGGACTTTGAGATTCTTGAAGAAGATATCGCTCAGTTGCGGTGTCGGCGGATTTTCTTGCGCGCGTGAAAGCGAAACGGAGACGAGGAGGAGGAAAACGAGAAGAAAACGGAGCATGGCGTTCACTATCGCGCTGCTCGCGGCTCGGGCAAACGCCTCTACATTACCGCGGCAAGGGCTTCTCGAGATTCGCGAGGGCGTAGGCGATCACGGCGACGACCGCGGCATTCTCCGCGAGCTCGCGCGGAACAATTTTGTCGAGCGTGTCAGCCGCGGTGTGGTGATAATTAAAGTAGGTCCGATTATCCTGGATCGGACTGAACCCCGGCACCCCCAGTTTCGTGAGCGGCCCGACATCAGCGCCCGCGTGCTCGGAGAAAGTCAGGATGCCCGCGCCGGAACTCTGCAAAATTTTCGCGACCGGTTCGAAGAACGATTCCGCTTCCGGCTTCGTGGCATAATTGATTCCGAGCGGATGCCCGGCGCCGCCGTCTGTCTCGATCGCGGCGAAATGATTCGCGATCTCTTTTTCGTGGTCCTTCGCGTAGGTCTTGCCGCCGGCCAATCCATTCTCTTCGTTCATCCAGGCGATCACCCTCACCGTTCGCTTCGGGCGCAGATGGAGCTGCTGGATCAGATTGGCCGTTTCCATCGAGACGGCGACGCCGGCGCCATCATCGATCGCTCCCGTTCCCAGATCCCAGGAATCGAGATGGCCGGAAACAATCACCACCTGTTCCGGATGCTCGCTCCCCTTCAAATCGCCGATCACATTGTAGCTCGTGGTATCGGGAAGTTGTTGCGGCGTGAGCACGAGACGCATCCGCACTTTTCCTTGCGGCGCTAGCGACGCAATCAGATCGGCATCTTCCGCCGTGACTGCGCCCGCCGGAATCTTCGGCGCATCCTTCGCGTAATCGGTCTGGCCCGTATGCGGGAGACGATACTCCGCGCCACCGACCGACCGGATCAACGCCGCGACCGCTCCGAGCTTGCCCGCCGCGCTTGGCGCTTCCGCGCGATATTTCACCGCTTGTCCGTACGCCTGCCCCGCCTGGCTCTGCGCCGCCATCTGTTTATCGAAGTGATAATCGAAGAGAACAATTTTCCCCGCGACCTTGTCCTTTCCCAGCGCTTGCAGCTCATCGAAATCTCGAACGACGAGCACTTCCGCGGTCAACCCATCCGCCGGCGTCGCCACGCTCGCGCCGAGGGCCGTCAGAACAATTTTCTGGGTCGTGTTTTCCGCCATCCCCGGATACTCGACCAGCGCCGCGGTTTCTTCGCCCCGCACCCAATGCGGCACCGTCAGCTTTTCGAGTTGGACCTCGAGCCCGAGCGCCTTCAATTCGGCGGCGAGATAGTCGACTGCCTTTTGCGCCTGCGCGGAACCGGTCAGGCGCGGCCCGATGTTATTCGACAAATGCGTGACCTGCCGATAGGCGTACTCGCTCTTTAACGCCGCCTGCTGGAGTTGCTTGAGCTCGGAAAGAGTCTGGGCCGAATAGGGCGCGACCGTGGGCGTCGGTGACGGTGAGTTTTCCTGCGCGAGACACGGGGTCGCGCCCGTGAAAACGAGGCCGGCGAAAACCGCGAAGTGAAGAATGCTCGTCCGAAAATTATTTTTGCTCATAATACGCGAGGCAACTTCTGGATTGTTCTTTCCGCCACGCCTCACTAGACAATGCCGTTGCCGCCGCAGCTTGCAACCAACCGGGACAACTCCATGCGCATAATCAAATTCTCACTCACGCTCCTCGTCCTCGCCTTGCTGAAATTGCCCGCCGGCGCCGCCCCCGAAACGAAAGAGACCGAAGCGAGCAAATCGCTCAATGCCTTCTTTGAAGCGGAATGGAATTACGAGATGGAGCAAAGTCCGGCGCGCGCTTCGTCGATGGGCGATCGGCGCTGGAACGATCGTTGGGGCGACCAAAGCCTGGAAGCAATTCGAAAGCGCGAAGAACATGAGAAGCAGGCGCTGGCCGGGTTGAGTAAGTTCGACCGGGCAAATCTTCCGCTGACCGACCAACTCAACTACGACCTGTTCAAGAAGGATCTCGAGACCGACATCGAAGGATTCAAGTTTCGAACTTACCTGATGCCGATCAATCAGCGCGGCGGCCTCCAGACGCTGGATGAGTTGGGCGACCGGCTCCGGTTCGAGACGGTCAAAGATTATGAAGACTGGATCGCGCGCCTGCGGGCGTTTCCGGCGTTGATGGACCAGAACATTGCGCTCATGCGCGAGGGCGCGAAGAGCCACATCATTTGGCCGAAGATCGTCCTCGAGCGCGTGCCGGCGCAGATCGACAAGCAGTTGGTCTCGAAACCGGACGAGAGTCCGTTCTACAAAGCGTTCCAGAAATTCCCCGAGGCAATTGCGGCGGCGGATCGCGACCGGCTAACGAAAGCAGCCCAGGAAGCGATCGCGTCCGGAGTCCTTCCTTCTTTTCAAAAGCTGAAAAAATATTTCGTGGAGGAATATTTGCCGGCGGCTTTCGACGAGGTCGGCGTTTGGAAAATGCCACTGGGCGGGGAGTTTTATGCTTTCCTCGCGCGGCGGCACACGACCACGGACCTGACGCCGCAGCAGATTCACGAGAAGGGTTTGAGCGAAGTCGCGCGCATCAAAGCCGAGATGCAAACGATCATGGAGAAGACCGGGTTCAAGGGAACGCTTCCGGAATTTTTCACGAAGCTGCGGACCGATCCGCAGTTTTTCTACAAGACGCCCGACGAATTACTCCAGGCATATCGCGCCCTGGCGAAACGGATCGATCCAAACCTGGTGAAAGTCTTCAAGACCCTGCCGCGCACTCCTTATGGCGTCACGCCGATTCCCGACAAAATCGCGCCGGACACGACGACGGCTTACTACAATCAGCCGGCCGCCGATGGTTCGCGGGCCGGCCTTTACTTCGTCAATCTTTACAAACCGGAGACGCGCCCGAAGTGGGAGATGATGGCGCTTTCATTGCATGAATCCGTCCCGGGCCATCATCTCCAGATCGCGCTCGCTCAGGAGCTCGGAGACATTCCGAAATTTCGCCGCTACGGCGGGTACACCGCATTTGTCGAAGGCTGGGGCCTCTACTCGGAATCGCTCGGGCAGGAGATGGGACTCTACGACGATCCTTATTCGAAATTTGGGCAGCTTACCTATGAGATGTGGCGCGCCGTCCGTCTCGTGGTGGATACCGGCATGCATCAGATGAAGTGGGACCGGAAGCGCGCGATCGATTACTTCATGGAAAACGCGCCGAAAGCCGAGAACGACATCGTGAATGAGATCGATCGCTACATCTCGATGCCCGGTCAGGCGCTCGCTTACAAGATCGGCGAGCTCAAGATCAAAGAGCTGCGCGATCGGGCGCGGCGCGAGATCGGAGAAAGCTTCGACATCCGGGAGTTTCATGACGCCGTGCTCCTGTCGGGCGCGGTGCCGCTCGATGTCCTCGAACGAAATGTGAATGCGTGGATCGCCACAAAGAAGGTCTCGGCGCCGAAGCCTGCGGCTAAAACACCTTAGAGGCTGCACTATTTAAGTTTCCAAGTCTCGGCTCCTCCGCCATATTTGGAGTGAGCATGAGTGCGATTGGCACACCCTTGGAAGAGTCCGTTTCATCGCATCCAGCCATGGCATGCAGTCATGCCCGGGCGATGAGTGCGGCGCCCAAGGGTTATTATTCCCGGCTCTTTCCGAAGCCGATTAAGCCCATTGCAGCGGAGGACGAAGAAAAGCTCATCGAATTAGGAAACGCCATGCGCTACGAGGTCGAGCGCGAAGGCACTCTCACCCCGCGGGTCGGATACACTTACTTCGGGCAATTTCTAGGTCATGACCTCACCCATGATCCTACGCCACTGGCGGGGCCTTATTCCGAGCCGGAAGAGACGCCGAATTTCCGGACTGCCTCTTTCGATCTTGATCACGTCTATGGCGGAGGGCCGGAAAAATCGCCCTACCTCTACGATGGAGAAACGGGCGCCGAGACCTTTAAAATCGGAGCCACCACTCCAACGGGCTATCGCCGCGATTTGCCTGTCCAACATGGACGCGTTCTCATTGGCGACCTCGAAGATACGCGCAATCTCGATAACCTCCTCTTAAGACAGCTCCACGTCCTTTTCCTGAAGTTTCACAATGAGGCGATCCGGCAGCTCGAGACAAATGAGTCGCTGATGGCAGCCGCGGAATCCCTGGGAGCAGCCACATTATTCGAGCGCGCGAGGCGTCTGGTCTGCTGGCATTACCAATGGATAATCCGCCACGATTTTCTCCCGCGGGTCCTGCATACGGGCGTTTGGAATCATCAGCAGCACAGGACTCCGCCTAAGGCAGGATCGAGTTATTCCATTCCCATAGAATTCTCGCTCGCGGCCTTTCGCTTCGGCCACGCCATGGTGCGAAACGCCTATCGCTTGAATTGCCGGCAAAAGCGCGTCGTCATCGGCGAATTAATGGCGCTCGGCCAAAAGGCGTCGCCCATTCCCGATGATTACCTCGTCGAATGGGGGACGTTCCTGGATGGCCTGCCTACCTCTGGCCCGCCGGCATCGGCTTCTTTTATCGACACATCGATCAGTCGTGCGATGCATGGCTTATCTCCGGGGACCATTCAGCTGGCTAATAGCCTGGAACCGCCGAATCCCGCGAACCTTCCAGTAAGAACGCTTCTGCGCGGGGCGCGTGCCCAATTACCATCGGGCCAGGAGGTGGCCGATACGCTTCTTTCGCAGGGGAGAATCAACGCCGGCGATCGTCTCACTACTGAGGACTTAACGAGCGATACCTGCGACAATTCCGGGAGTATCTTGCGCAAGAGCGGCCTCGCCCAAAACAGCCCGCTGTTTTATTACGTGTTAAAAGAAGCCGAGCTCAAAGCTGAAGGACTAACTCTGGGACCTATCGGCAGTCACATCGTTTCGGAGGTGATCCAAGGCGCTCTTGAGGCCGATCCGGAGAGCTACTTGTCGATCGTCGGGCCGAAATGGGAATTGCCCTCGTGGAAATTTCCTACTGGTTCCATCCGAGCGATCAATTCACTCATCGGCGTCGTCCAGTTAATCGGCGATGATAAATTGCTTCCAGAATGCGAAGCCCACTGGCGTCGCTTTCACCTTACCTCCTGAAGAGGAGGACGGCGGTCATATTCCGGTACGCTACCCTGCTGCGGGATTGGAATGACTCTTTCAAAACCGGAGCTTGAGGCAATCGTAACCGCAGCCGTGGAGGGCCAGGCGGCTTCCGCGCGGAGGGGATTGAGGATTGAAATCCAGGGCATGCTAAATGGGCTGGCCGATTTTGAGTTTCAAACGAAGCGAGCTACTCCGCTGGCAAAGCTTTGCACCGCCGGAGCCGATTACGGATGGCGCGAACTGCAAAGGACAGCCACGCCCGATTTACTGGCTGAGGTCTCGGCCAAAGCGAAAGCAAGTCTAAGACGAGATCTGCGAAAGCGGCTTGAACGGATAACCCGGCCATGCTGCGACCTGGAATGGAAGAGCTTTGGTCTCGCCATGGGTTCAATCGGCATCCTGCCTGCGCCGCCTGATTCGAAAGTGACCGAACAAATGTTCCTCCGCGACAAACCAAGTGACCGCCTTTTCGCCTTGTTCAAGAAGTTCCCCGTTCTGGCGGGTCTTTGGTCTCAGGTTATTTCCCAATGGCGCACTTACGTGATGGAAGTCCTTTCGCGCTTCATGCTTGATCGCACCGCTCTCGCACGAGCTTTCTTCAAGAGGCGGCCAATCGCCCGAATTCTCGATCTGCGGTGCGATCTATCGGACTGGCATCACTCCGGACGGACGGTTGCGCGTCTTCAGTTCGAGGCGGGTGCCATCATCTATAAACCCCGGCCAGGTCTCGGCGAATGGGAATGGTTCTCCTTACTCGAGACAATGAACGCGCGATCTTTCCGGCCAAAGCTATGGCCAGCGCGGGTGCTGCGGCGGAAAGACTACTGCTGGATGGAATATGTGGAAGCGCTTCCCTGCCGGAGTGAAGCAGCCGTCCGCCGGTTCTACCAACGCATTGGTGGACTGATTGCCGGGGCCTACCTCCTTCGGGCGGTCGATTGCCATCGTGACAATGCCATAGCCTGTGGCGAGCATCCTGTCCTGGTAGATGCGGATGCGCTCTGGCATGTCTCTGCGCTAACGGCAGCGCAAGCTCCACTTGACCTCCTTTATCGGACTGGATTTTTCCCTAACTCAAGACGTTCCAGCTTACAATCCCGAAGCAGTATCCTGGGTCGAACGACTAAGGGGAGCCATCTCCCGCGAATAAGCGGCACACCAGTTAGCCCGGGCCGGTATGCGCGCGAGATCGTTAGCGGTTTCGCGCGGGCATGGCGCTCTATACTTGGGACAAAGGAACGAAGGTCCGCCTTCCTCCGCCAATTGCAGCGTATCCGGTCCCGAGAAAGGCGCTGGATCTACTGGGCGACGGAGAAATACGGAGCGATCAGGCAAGCTTCGATTCAACCGGCCGTCCTTCGATCTGGAAGAGAGAGAAATCGACTGATCGCGCGATTATGTACGCGACCCATCGTGTCCTTGTCAGTCGTTCGCGCCGAGATCGAAGCCTTGCAGCGGCTCGATATCCCCTACTTCCTTCGAACTACCAAAGGGTCGATGAATCCCGATGCACCTCTCGCCTCAGCGGAGATCCTTGGAGCGCTTCAGCGCGCGATACTTTTATAATCTAGGCGTGTTAGCGGCAATGCCCTTAGCTAGCTTCTCCACACGTAATAAGAACAGGTCTGGTAATCCTCGGCCTGACGTACCTCAGCGTTGCCGTCTTGTGCCGGGATATATTCAGGCACAGCCAAGATCAATGTCTTTAGCCGCTCCTCTGGAGTAAGAAACTGAACCTTAAAATCAGAGGGAAACTCGATTCCCCCGATCTCGCTCACCGCCCTCTTGGCTGACTCGGGTGAAACCAGACAGCGATCCCGGAATTTTACATCCGATCCTGCAAGGGTTAGCACCGACGTTAAACGATCGAGCTTCTCGTCGTTATTCATCTGATCCCAAGTTTTTGCGCTCATTTGTATTAGCTCCTATTTCTTTCGTTGTGTTACTGCTGTTAACCGCATGTCCGCCACCTTGGCGGACAGTTCCTTGACGATCGTATCGAACTTCGGATGCTGCCGCAGCGAATCAAAGCGCGGGTCCATTTGGAAAGAGCGGTAATCCAGCCACCCTGCTTGCGACGCCTTCCGCAGATGCGAGAAGGACGCTTCCGACTTACCGAGCAAAGCTTCTACTGCGGCGAGACGATAGATGGCCTCGGGATTTGAGGGCTCGCGATCTACCGCCACCGTTTCCTTTTCAAGGCAGGCCTTGAGAAGGACGCGAGCGCTCTCATTGTCCCCCAAAGCCTGTTTCGTCCGGGCCAAGGCAGATTCGTAAGTAACTGATCCGTAAAACGAGCCGCCCCCGTCAGGGTCTATCGTTGCCAACTCGCCGTAGAGTGATTCTGCCAACTTGAAGTTCCGAGCAAAGAACTCAATTTGCGCGCCGAGCTTGGCGGTTTCTCCAAGATCGCCGTGGTCTTTTTGAACGCTCCTAAAGATTTCCCGCGCAGCCTCCGCGTTATTTTGGAGTAACCGCAGGTAGGATAATCCGACCAATGCCTCGGGAGAACGAGGTCTTAGCTCCGCAGAGCGGTTATAGGACTGAATGGCTTGGTCGTCATCGCAGAGCTTAGCCCAACAATCGCCGATGGCCGAATCTGCTTCTCCCGGCATTCCGGCTTGCCGGGACGCAAGCTCATACCAATTAAGCGCCTCAGGTAACCGCCCCAACATCTCCAGGGTTTGACCAATGAAGCGAGTCACCTTGGCCTCAAGGCCGCCCAGTTCAATCGCCCGCAGTTGTTCGTAAAGCGCCTCGGAGAACTTGCCTTCCTGGTAATAAACTCCGGCCAACGCCTTGTGGGCATCGCTTGACCCCGGTGAAAGCTCCATTGCTCTTTGCGCCTCTTTCTTCGCCCGTTCGAGGAAACTCCGGTCTGCGGTGAAGTGAGTGCGTACGCTAGCCGCGATAGCGTAGTAAGCGTGGGCCAGGAATGAGTTCGGCTCCAGTTGCAGAGCCTTTTCAAACCATTTGATGGCTTTGTCCTGGCCGGAAGGTGTCTCCACAGAAATCGATCGGCCAGCGTCAATCGCTTCTTTGGCATCGTGATTGCGTAATCCCGGGTCCTTTCTTGACTCGATTAAGGTCGACCAATCATTGGCGCTCAGAACCGAATACATGGCCTGAGCCATGGATGCAGGAACTGAATTAGACGCGTTGCCGATCCCGTTAGCTTCCCAAACATCGGTGAAAAGAACATCTCCTCTGGCCGCATCCATCAGTCGATAAGAAATACGACTCTTCCCTTCCACGGTCCGAGTCGTCCCGCTGAGCATGGTTCGCATCCCGGTTTGCTGGACTGCCTTTCGGATATCTTCCGGCCTGGCCCAGTCCAAACCGGAGCCCGATCCAACGGTCCTTACCCGCGCTGGACCGAGGCTGCCCAATTGGTCTTGCAAAGAGCGCGCCAGGGATTCGGCGAATGCTGGATCGGGAGCGGCCTTATCCAAATCGAGAAAAGGCACGACGACGATTGAACGCGAAGCCAGAAGGCTTTCCTGCATGGTGGCTTGAAGATTCCGGGCGTGGATCTTCCAGCCCCCTGCGACAACCGCGAGGATACAAAACGCGCCCAAGGCCGCGGCTAATGACCGATTGTGGCGAATCCAACGCCGCGAATGGACCCACGGGCGGGCGCGCCGCGCCGCGATGGGACGATCGTCGAGCCAGCTTTGGAGATCGTCCGCGAGGCTCGCGGCGGATTGATAACGATCCGCTGGCTCGCGCTCGAGACAACGCGCGCAGATTGTCTCCAGGTCACGGTCTGCGTGCGGAGCCAGACTCCGAACTTTTGGCGCGGGCTTCTCGGCGGATTGCTTCATGACCGCAAAGGCGTTGTCGCCCACGAACGGCGGCCGGCCCGTCAGGAGCTCGAAGAGGATGGCGCCGAGACTGTAGATATCAGCCGCAGGGGTTAGCTGCGCGGCCGGGCCGTCCGCTTGTTCCGGTGCGATGTAGCCGGGCGTTCCGAAGCTGGCCATCGATCGAGTGAGATAGCTGGAAGTAGCCTCACATCGCGCAAGGCCGAAATCGCTCACGAGCGGTTCGCGGCGGGAATCCAAAAGAATATTGCCCGGTTTCAGGTCGCGATGCAGCACGCCTTGCTCATGGGCGTAATGGACGGCGCGCGCTACCTTCGTCATGAGCTGGACGCTTTCGCGCGGATGCAGGAGCAGCGGATGGCGCGCTTGTAAGAGGCTGCCCTCTGTCGCGTACTTCATTGTGTAATAAGGGAAACCGTCCGCCGTTTCCCCGACCTGGTAGATCGGCACGATGTGGGGATGATCGAGGCGCGCCGCGGTTTCCGCTTCGCGCCGGAAACGGGCGAGCGCGTGATCGGAATCACCCTGGTGCGCGAGCACGCACTTGAGGGCGACGATGCGTCCCGAATGCGGTTCGCGGGCCTGATAGACCACGCCCATTCCGCCGCGCGCGATTTCGTTCACGATCTCGTGATCGGCGATATGCCAGTCGCCGTCTCGCGATTTCACGGCGGCCAACACTTCCTTGAATGCTTCCTTACCGGAGGCAGCCTCTTCGTTATCGAGAGCGCCGCGCAAAAGGCAGTTCAGGCAGAGACCGTTCGTTAGGCGGGAACCGCAATGGCATTCCGCGCAGATCTCGGGCTCGGCTAGAATTCCCAGGGTAGAGTCCGTCGGGGGGCTTAATTCCATGTCCGGTTAGTTCGGGGTGGCGGAGAGGTTGGCGCAGAGATAGCGAATTTCGTCGTCGACGTTTGTCTCGTTCTCGACTGTCTTGGCGATTTCTTCGCGCAAAAGCGACCGATAGCGTTTGCGGAAATGGTGGAGCAAACTTTTTACCGACGGCTCGGGCACGCCCAGGGCACGGGAAAGGCCTTCGTAGCAAATGTCGTTGCGCTCCAGCGTAAGATGGCTGTGCAGCACTTCGTAAACGCGGCGGCGCCCTTTGCTTTCGCATTCCGTCCTGAGCCGTCGCAGCGCCTCCTCCGCGATGGCCGCCGCCCAGCCGACATCATACAGAGCCTCGGGCGGAGCGGATTCCAAGGCGGCTGCGGGAAGGGACACCTGCGAGGGCGCATCGGACATCCATTTCTCCCAGGAGATGAATTGGACGCCGCCCCCTCGTTTGTGTCGCTGCCGTTTGGCCGCGGCATCGATCAAAAAATTCTTGAGGGACTTTAGCAACAGGGACCGGAAACGCCCTCGCCGGGGATCGGCGCTTTGCAGAAGGTTGCCCTCCAGCACCATCAGAAAAAAATCCTGGGTCAGGTCCTGCGCGTCGGGGGCAGAATATCCCCGCCGATAAATATAAGTGAAAATCGGACGCCAATAGATGTGGCAGAGTTGCCCAAGGCCGGTATCTACATTATTGCGCGAAGAGGCGACATGCCGGTGGCGGATTAAACTCCACCGGGTCGTCACGAAATGCGTCAGGGCACCTCGATTCTCGACGGGGCATTCAGCTCTCACGCATTCAGCGTGATTGGATTGGATTTTTCACTCAAGCACAAAATCGGGAGATGCCCGGAAAAGATCGCGTTGCTGGCTGACGGGCGGAGCCGGTTGGCGCCGGAAGCGCCAGCCGGTCAGTGATGCACCGGCAGAAACGCGTTATCGAAGACGTAATCCGCCACCCGCCGGCCCTGGGCGATGCCTTCCGTTTTATCAAAGGACCAATGGATCCCCAAGTAAATGCGGCTCTGGCCGTTCTCTTCCTCTGCCTGCGAAAGAGTGGAAAAGCTGCGCGCCATCCGAGGACGCACGTTGCCGAGACGGTCTTTGGTTACGCCATTGAACTCATCTGAGACAAAGGTGAAACCAAGCCGGTCCGTTCCGTAGAATCGCCGGAGGGTTTGGAATAACGCGCCTCCGAAGCCCGCGTGACCCGACGGATAGGCTGGAAATGGCGGCGTGAAATTCGGACCAGTCAGGTTCGACGCGGGCGCTCCCAACGGAGTGAAGCTGGGATTTCCTATCGTCGCGTCGTTACCATCGCCTGCTCCCATTGCGCCCAATGGGCCGGTGCCCACGTCGGATTCGCGAATTCCGGTCACAGGTCGCCAGAAATCCCAAAAATATTTTGAATCCCACACCGCCATGGCGGTATCGGCCATGGCGACATTCACCAGCGCGAGCAGCCGCGCCAGTTGCAAGGGGCCGAGGCGGGTCTGATCGGCGATCTGCACCGTGATCTGATTGTAAAGCCGAGGCGGCGCGCAAAGGCTCGGCGTTCCGTCGTACGCCCAAAACAAGCCGATGAAGGTTTGTTCGTCGGTTCGCTGGGTTGTCGTAATCACGCCGTCGCCTCCCAGGGCTTTCACTTCATTGAAGGCCGCCGCATAAGCAGCGCTCGACATGGCTGGCGGCTCGGACGTGCGAAACTGATTCGTTGCAGCCAAAACGAAAGGAGTGCACTCGCCCCAGTAGGCGCCGAGAGCGAGAGGGATGGAACTCAGCGGATCCTGACGCCAATGCCCCGCCTCGTCGCTCGTCATGTGCCCGATGCCCACCTTTGGCTCCGCCTTTTCCGATCCGTCATGCGCTCGCATGGCAAGGATCGCCGCGGCCACCCGCTGGCCGAGCTCGACGCCGTTCGCCTTCTCGGTTTTGCTTTTGATTCGGAACAAATCTTCCGCGAGGAATGCATCGAAGGCCGCCGCTTGCGATGGATAGAGCGCCACGAGGGTGTCATGCGCCGCCTGGCTCAGAGCGGCATCGGTCGAATGCGCACCACCCTTTGCCTTGATTCCTGTGTAGCTTCGGAAGGTCGGCGTCGCGGCATTCATCGCATCGAACATCGCGACGTGGACAATCGCCATGGCGCGGCTCGCGCGAGCCGGTCCGATCTGTTCTCCGAAAATACGTGGATCGGGAGCCGCCACCGGCGTGTGATCCAGCCCCGTCGCATCGATCGCGATTTGGTTCCAACGGTGGAGAATATCGACCGCCGCCTTGGGACCGCTTCCTTGCGGAGCCGTTTGCGCAGCACGAAATCGCGGCCCAAAAGTATCGCTGAAGCGGTCGGCCCGTCCTTCTCCGACCGAGAGCAACAACGCCGTCCCTGCACCTAGCAACTTAAGTAATTTCAAATCGTTTCTCCGTGACCCAAAGCTTCTGGTAAGGAGCCGATGCTGGCATTTTGTCGCCGAGAAGACGAGTCAATTGTCAGTCGGAAGCGGCTCGTTTCATAATTAACTCGCCGTCGCATCGACGCGCGCGGCCCGCTCTCCTATATTCCGCCGGACGATGCGAAGATTTTTACACCTCCTGCTCGCGCTCGCCTTCTGTCCGTTGGTCTTTGCGGCGGAGGCTCCGGCGCAGGAGGGGCGCTTCCTCACAAACGCGCGCCAATTGATTCTCGAAGGGCGGCGCAGCGGCGAAGGCTATTTCTCGCCGGACGGCAGCAAGCTTATCTTTCAAAGCGAACGCGAGCCGGGGAATCCCTTCTACCAAATGTATCTGCTCGATTTGCGGAGCGGCGATACGACGCGCGTTTCGCCGGGCATGGGCAAAACGACGTGCGGATTTTTCATACCGGGCGCCGATCGTGTGATCTTCGCGTCGACCCACGGCGACAAGGAAACCGCTGCCAAACAAAAGGCGGAGCTGGATTTTCGCGCGAGCGGGAAGGAGCGCCGATACGCGTGGGATTACGACGACACCTTCGAAATCTATTCCGCGAAACAGGACGGAACGGATCTGGTGAACCTCACGCATTCGCCCGGCTACGATGCCGAGGGCTCCGTTTCGCCGGATGGAAAGCAAATCGTTTTCTGCTCGCTCCGCGCGGCGTTCCCGCCTGAGAGACTTTCGCCGGAACTCCGGAGCCAGTACGAGAAAGACCGCTCCTGGTTCGGCGACATTTACATCATGAACGCCGACGGCTCGAACGTCCGCCGGCTTACCGATGCGCCCGGCTACGATGGCGGCCCATTCTTTTCACCCGACGGCCAGCGGATTCTCTGGCGCCATTTCGAAGAGAACGGAATGAACGCCGACGTTTGGACGATGAAGACCGACGGTTCGGACAAACGGCGCGTCACCGATTTCCATTCGATGTCGTGGGCGCCGTATTTTCATCCGAGCGGAAAGTATCTCGTTTTTACCTCGAACAAATTCGGGTTCGAGAACTTCGAGCTGTTCATCGCGGATGCGAACGGCGAACACGAGCCGGTTCGCGTGACGTTCACGAATGGGTTCGATGGGCTGCCGGTCTTTTCGCCTGATGGGAAAAAACTTTGCTGGACGAGCGGCCGGACGAGCGATGGCAAGGCCCAGATTTTTCTCGCCGATTGGAACGACGCTGCGGCGCAGCAGGCGATCGCGCAAGCGCCCAGGCGCGGCAGCGAACAAGATCAGCCGGCGGCGGCAGCAATGTTTTCGCCGCAAATCGCAAAGGCGGATTTGCAGCGCGAGGTCGAATGGCTCGCGGACGAAAAGCGCGAGGGCCGGATGACCGGCACCGCGGGGGCGCAGGCGAGCGCGACCTGGCTGGCGGATTATTTTCAAAAGGCCGGTCTCAAATCTTTCCGAGTCAATTTCGAGTTCCCGTTCGAGTTCAACGCCGGCGAACGCGTCATCCCGGAAAAGACCCACTTCGGGATTGCGATGGCAGATGGATCGAAAATGGACGCGGCGCTCGACCGCGATTTCCGGCCGCTTGCTTTCACTGAGGACGGGGCCGTCGAAGCCGAGGTCGTCTTCGCAGGTTATGGCCTCGCCGTGCCGGAGGGAAACGGCGCCCGCTACGATTCGTATGAGGGCGTCGATGTGAAGGACAAAATCGTGCTGCTCTTTCGTTACGTGCCCGAGAATGTCGATCCGGCCCGGCGCGCGCACCTCAATCGCTACGCTGGACTCCGTTACAAAGCGATGCTCGCCCGTGAGCGCGGCGCGAAAGGCGTGCTCGTCGTCACCGGGCCCAATTCCCCGAACGCCGGCGAGGTCCTGGCGCTCACGAATGACGGGTCGAGCGCCGGCAGCAGCATTCTCGCGGCATCCATCAGCGGCAAAACTGCCGAGACGCTTCTCGCGCCGAGCGGCAAAACGTTGAAACAATTGCAGACGGCGCTCGACGATGAGAATCCGCACGCGGAGCGCGGCTTCGTTTTGCCGAAAGTGAAAGTGAAACTCGCGTGCGGGATCGACCACTTGAAGAAGAACGATCGGGACGTGATCGCCTATTTGCCGCCGCCGGAAGGCGGCAGTGACGAATATGTTCTGGTGGGCGCGCACTACGATCACCTCGGGCGCGGCGGCGCCAGCTCGCTCCAGCATTCCGGCGAGGAAAACAAAATTCACCCGGGCGCGGACGATAACGCCTCCGGCACGGCCTGGGTGATGGAACTGGCGGCCTCGCTCGCCCGGGAACGCAGCGCCCATCCGGAAAAATTCCGGCGCGGCGTGATCTTCGCGTGCTGGTCGGGCGAAGAGATCGGGATCATTGGCTCGACGGCTTTTTGCGAGCATCCGCCCGTGCCGCTGAACAAAATCGTGGCCTACGTCAACGCCGACATGGTCGGCCGCCTGCGCGACAACAAACTCACCGTCCAGGCCGTCGGCTCATCGCATGCCTGGCGGCGGCTCATCGAAAAACGGAATGTCGCCGCCGGTTTCAATCTCGCGCTGCAGGACGATCCCTATCTGCCGACCGACGTGACCAGCTTCTACGTCAAGAATGTTCCGGTCCTGAATTTCTTCACCGGCGCGCACGAGGATTATCACCGGCCCACCGATACCGCCGAGAAGTTGAACTATGACGGACTCGAGCGCGTGACGAATTTCGCGGAGCAGATCATCCTCGATCTCGCGCAAACGCCCGAGCGCCCCGATCTCGCGAAAGTGGAACGAAGCGGTCCCACCGGCGGCGGACGCGAGACTTTGCGGGCGTATCTCGGCACGATCCCCGATTACACGACCGAGGTGAAGGGAGTAAAGCTGAGCGGAGTGCGCGGCGGGAGTCCGGCGGAGAAAGCCGGATTAAAAGGCGGCGACGTGATCGTGGAGTTTGGCGGCCAGAAGATTGCGAACATCTACGATTACACCTACGCGCTCGACGCCGTGAAGATCGGGCAACCGGTGAAAATAATCATCGAGCGCGATGGACAGCGTCTCACCCTCACCGTTACGCCCGAAGCGCGGAAGTAAATTTACGGTTGGTTGCCAACGAGATGTTCCCTGCGTAAAACAGATTGCACGGGTTGGTAGCTCAATGGTAGAGCAGCGCCCTTTTAAGGCGTTGGTTGTGGGTTCGAGTCCCACCCAACCCACTCCCCGTCAACCGGACACAATGCCCGCGGTGTAATACTCGAGTTGAACACCCGGAGCGTAGGCCGCGAGCGCGGCGTGGGTCGCACTGAGTTGACTCGCCAATGTCGGCACCTCCACAAGAACGCAACGACTGAGCGCGCGCGTCGCGCTCAATGGCTGTCGCATGTTCATGAACGTCAGCGCGGATTGCAGCGGTGACAGGCTTGGATTGTAGGCGGCGTTCTCGGCGTGACGGCCGGCGCAGGTTCTACCGTCCGCCAGTTCCACGGCGACCCCGGCGTAATTGAAGGATTCGCGCGTCGCGTACGGCGCATAACTCGCGGATGCGGCCTTGAGAGCGGCGTCGATCAGCGGATCGGCCGGTGCGCCGCCGGTTAGCGCGAGCGAATGCGAGGAAAGCGCAGGATCCATCAGGCCGCCTTTCACATCGAGGTCGCCGGGACCGAACGGCTTGGGCAAAAAAGTCGTCAGCGGGGTCGCGGCGTAGCCCGCCGGGTTGTTCTCCGGCAACAGGATTTTGAGCTGCTCCGCTGTCACGAGCTCGTAAAGAAATTGCCGGCAATAGCCGCAGGGTGCGGCGTTGATCGCCAGCATTTGCACACCGTGTTCTCCGCTGAGCCAGGCATTGTTCGTCGCGGCCTGCTCGGCGTGAGCGGTGAAACTCAACGCCGCGTTGGAGAACTCGAAGTTCGCTCCCAGATATAAACTGCAGCAGCTCGTCCCGGCGATCGGCATCCCCGCCGCCACTGCGCCCACCTTGTAACCCGACAAAGGAACGACAGCATACAGCTGCGCCAGCGGCAGCAACTGCATCATCAGCGCGCCGATTTCGATTTGAGAAGCGCCGACGATCCGGCTCACGGTCTGGGCCGGAAGAACTCCGTGGTTATCCCAAATGCTGTCGATGTCGGCCCGGATGTTTTCCGGGAAAGCGGTCAAAGCTTCTTCCCACTCTGGAGTGCGCGGCGTCGTTTTTTTCATCTTAATCCGGACGAAAGTGTAGAGGCGCTTGTGCCAAGCGCCTACCTAATAAGACAGGCGCTCGCCACGGCGAGCGCCTCTACATCAAATCTCGCAGGGAATTGCGCGGACGTTCGAGCTGAAATACCTCCAGGCCCGCCGCGCGCGCTGCTTCCCAGTCGCGTTTCGGATCGTCGCCTACGTGCAGCGCTTCGTTCGGCTGAAGATTGGCGATGCGCAGTGCGCGTCGAAAAATCTCCGGATCAGGTTTGTCCGCGCCGATCTCGCTCGAGATGAAAATGTGCGAAAAGAATTTCGAGACGCCGAGCTGCTCCAGGATCAAGCGCAGGCGGCCGTCGAAGTTTGAAACGACCGCGAGTTGGAAACGCGGGTGCAAGTTCTCCAGGACCTCCATGACTTCGGGATAAAGCTCCCAGACGCCGGCCTCGGCAAAATGTTCGTAGGCGATCTCGAAAAAGTTGTCGCGGTCGAGCTCGTTGAGCGAAGGCGCGACATCGGTAAGAACGCGATTGACCAGCCCCCGCCACCAATCCTTGTCGTCGTTTTCCCGCGGTCCTTCGATGGCGGCGCGGCGCGGCATCGATCGCCACGCCGCTGCAAACGCACGGTCGAGCTCTGCCGGATCCAGGGTTAATCCAATCTCGCTGCCAACGAGCGCGTAATGGTGACCGACGCTCCGCGTCAGATAAAGAAGCGTTCCCGCCGCATCGAAGAAGATGGCCTTCAACCCCATGCTTAGGCGTTTCTGGCGGATGCAGTTCCATGTCAAGCGGCGGATTTAGGCTTCACACCGGCTGGACGTTGTCTTATGAGAATGCTCCGAATCATGAAAGCGATCGATGAGCTTTTGGCGGAGCCGAAATGGACGCAGTCGCTCGGCGAAGAGATCGCGAATGCCGTCAGCCACGGCTTCGGATTGATCGCCGCGCTGATCGCCGCGCCTTTCCTCGTCGACGCAGCGGCGCGCCACGAAAATAATCTTTTCCTCGTCGGCACGATCCTCTTCGTCGCCACGATGCTGCTCCTTTATCTCTGTTCGACGCTCTATCACGCCTGGCCGCAAACGCGCCTGAAATGCGTTTTGCGGGTGATCGATCATTCCGCGATTTTTCTTCTCATCGCCGGCACCTATTCGCCGTTTACCCTCGGCCCGCTCCGCGGCGTTTGGGGCTGGACGATCTTCGGCGTGATCTGGGCGCTCGCCTTGTTCGGCGTGATCATGAAACTCTTCAGCGGGATTCGCCGGAAAAAACTCTCGCTCTTTCTTTATCTCGGCATGGGCTGGCTGGTCGTGATCGCGTTCCGGCCCCTCACCCTCGCGGTTCCGGTGCAAACCCTCGTCTGGCTTTTCGCCGGCGGCATCGCCTACACCGGCGGCGTCATCTTCTTCGTGACCGACGAACGCGTTCGCTACAACCATTTCGTCTGGCATCTCTTCGTGCTCGCCGGCACGGTCTGCCATTTCTGCGCGATCTTTTCTTGCGTCGCCTGAGCGTCCGCTCCCACTCCGTTGTAGCCACGGCCCTGTGGGCCGTGTTTGATTGATCTTCGAATGCTACCCGTCGAACACAACGATCCTGTAAACGCGAAGATCCTCGCCATTTCCGAGGACAAGATCGAGGGATTCGTTCGCGAACCATTCGAAGAAATCGCGCGGCGTTCGAATGTCCCGGTCGATATCGTCATGGCGCGCATCGCCGCCATGTTGCGCGCGGGAACTGTCCGCCGCGTCCGCCAAACTCTCCTCGCCACCAACCTCGCCGACGGCGCGCTCGTCGCCTGGAAAGTGGCCCCGGAGAAAATCGACGCCGCCTTCGATTACATGTCGCAACAGGACCCGTTCTCCGGTCACGTAGTGCTGCGCTCGACCGATTCCGTCACGCCCGGATCCGAATACAAACTTTGGACGACGCTGAAAGTTCCACGCGGATTTTCACTCCAACATCACGGCGAATTGCTGGCGAAAAAAGTTGGCGCCGACCAGTTCCGTCTGATGCCGGCGAAAGGAATTTTCACGCTCGGCGTCGGCCACGTTCGTCGCAAAACAATCGAACCGGGCAGCAAAGCGGACCAGCCCGCCACCATGGCGCCGGTCCACGTCGCGGAGGTGAGCGAAGCGGAGTGGAAAGTTTTGCTCGCGCTAAAACGAGAATTCACCGCGGACGAAATCGCCCCCTCACCCTGGCGCGCCCGCGCGGCGGAAGCCGGGCTCACTGAGGACGATTTTTGCCGGGTGGCCGAATCGCTCAACGCGCGAAAAATCATCGGACGCTTCTCGACTTTCCTCGAGCACGTCAAACCTTCCGCGGGCGGCGTCCGCGTCACGCGCTTCAACGCTCTCTTCCATTGGGCGGTGCCGCCGGGCCGTGAAATGGAGGCCGGCGGCGAGGTCGGGCGCCACCACATTCTCACTCATTGTTACTGGCGCGAGGCCGGCGAGGAATTCCGCAACGTCAACATCATGGCCGTCGCCCATGGGACCGACAAAGAGCTCCTCCTCGAGCACAAGAAAGCGATCGACCGGCATCTCGACGCTTCGGGAATCCCAGTTTCCTACACGAACGTATTCTGGGGCGGGCGCAGTGAGATCAAGCCATCGGAAATTTCGCCGGAAATTTACCGCGGCTGGTTGCGCGAGATGGAAGGCCAATGAAAGCGCTCATCGGAAAATTACACAGCGGCATGGATCTGAGTTCTGGCGACATCGGGATCGCCATGAGCCTGCTCCTTTCCGACGCGACGGATGACGCGATGAAAGCCGAATTTCTGACGGCGTTGCATCGCAAAGGCGAAAGCGTGGAGGAGATCGTCGGGTTTGTTCAGCAACTGATCGATCGTGCGATTGATCCGCATATCGAGCCCGACAAACTTTCCGGCCCGATGATCGATGTTTGCGGAACGGGCGGCGATGGCCTCGATCTTTTCAACGTTTCCACCACCATCATGTTTGTCCTCGCGGCCGGCGGCGCGGCAGTGGTGAAGCATGGCAATCGCAGCGTCACCTCGCGCTGCGGAAGCGCCGATGTCCTCGAAGCCCTCGGCGTCGACATTGCCTTGCCGCCCGAGCGCTTGAAGGAATGCGTCGAGCGCCTGGGCCTCTGCTTCATCTTCGCGCGGCAATATCATCCGGCTTATCGCGCCATCGCGGAAATGCGCATGCGATTGGCCCGCGAAAATATCCGGACGATTTTCAATTTGCTCGGCCCGTTGCTGAATCCGGCGCGGCCGGCGCGGCAGCTCATCGGCGTCTTTTCACCGCGATTAACCAGCGTTTTTGCAGATGTTCTCCGACGTCTCGGACGCGAGCGCGCCTGGGTTGTTCACGGTGTGACCGAGACCGGTGAAGGGATGGACGACATCTCGACGAGCGGAGTCACGACCCTGACTGAACTGTTGCAGGGCAAGGTGATTTCGGGAGTGATCGATCCACGTTGGCTCAATATTCCGTCGGCCGCGCTGGATGATCTACGAGGAGGCGACGCCGCGGAAAACGCCGGATACCTCGAAGGCATTTTGTCGGGCGAAATTCACGGCGCGAAGCGCGATATGACACTGGTCAATGCCGCCGGAGGCTTTGTCGTTGCGGGCCTCGCGCGCGATATGAGCGAGGGAATCGAACGGGCGCGCGAACAAATCGATAACGGCCGGGCGCTCGAGAAATTGCGCGGACTACAGCAGTTTGGATAAATTCCTAAGCAACGCGATGGCCAATTCTCGTCGCACGATCGTTCTTCCGCCCGCCATCGCCAACGATCCCGCGGTCGCTCGCAGCTCCTCCGGAAAATCGTCGATAGTTTGATTCACATTGATGCCGATGCCGGCGACCGCGACGTAGTTTCCACCTTTATCGTTGCGGCCTTCCACGAGCACGCCGGCCACTTTCCGCCCCGCAATGTAGATGTCGTTAGGCGGCTTGATCGAAGCTGCGCAGCCTGTCTCCTGCTTGATGGCTGTCGCAACCGCTTCCGCGAGCAGCGAAGTTAACTGCGTCGATTCGCGCAGCGTCATCGCCGGACGCAGCAGCACTGATAGCCACAAACCTCGATAGGGCGCCGAATCCCACCGCCGGCCATACTGGCCGCGCCCGGCTGTCTGCCGCTCGGCGAAAGCCACGAATCCTTCGGACGCGCCGCGTTCCGCCGCTTCCCAGGCGAGATCGTTCGTCGACCGCGCTTCTTCGACCACGACGATCTCATTTCCGACGCGGCACCCCGCTAACCCCGCGCGCAGCTCCTCCGCGACCAAGCGATCGCTGGGATCAACTGCCGACATGCGTCAGTTCCAAAGAAAAATCGATCCCGCGCGCCGAATGCGTGAGCGCGCCGACCGAGATGTAATCGACGCCCGTCGCGGCAATCTGGCGGACGGTTTTTAACGTCACGCCTCCGCTCGCCTCGAATTTTACTTTCTTCTTTCCAACCGCGACGGCCTCGCGCATTTCGGAGGGCTTCATGTTGTCGAGCAGGATCACGTCGATTCCTTCGATCTCGACAAAGGAGCGCACTTGCTCGAGCCGATCGGCTTCCACTTCGATCCGGATTCCTGGGCGTTCCTGGCGCAAACGCTGGATCGCGCTGGCGAACCCGGACAAACCGGAACCCGCAGCCAGATGGTTGTCCTTGATCAGGACCATGTCGCTTAGGTTGAACCGGTGGTTCGCACCGCCGCCCGCCACGACCGCTGCTTTTTCCAGGGCCCGCAAGCCAGGAGTCGTCTTGCGCGTATCGAGAATCTTTGCGCGGGACTTGCCGGCGGCTTGAACGAATTCGTGAGTCAACGTCGCGATGCCGCTGAGGCGTTGCAGGAAATTAAGCGCGACGCGTTCGGCGGTCAGAATCGAGCTGGCGGCTCCGCGCACTTCCAGAACGGTTTCGCCGCCCATGAGCGACGCTCCATCCGGCTGCAAAATTTCGACGTTCAATTTCGGATTTACCCGGCGGAAAACTTCCGCAGCGGTCTGGCCGCCGGCGATAATGGCGCGTTCGCGCGCGACGATGCGGCCCAGGGCATGCAGGCCGTTCGGAATGAAGAATTCCGTCGTGATGTCCCCGTCGCCGATATCTTCACGCAAGGCAATCGTGATCGGGTCTGTTGCCGGTTCAGTCATGTGGAAGGATTCAACTCCGGCGCGCGGTAAACGCAGCGCCCGCGCACGTAGGTTTCGCGAGTTGCGTGCGGTCCGCCGCGATAAATACAAAGCGCCAGGATGTCTTCGGCGGACAAGTCATCGAAGTGGCGGTTCTTTTTCCCGTAGGGCAGAAGAGCCGCCAGATCGACCACGATCACATCCGCTTCCTTGCCCGCATCCAGCGAACCGATGGCGGCGGATTTGCCGAGCGCGCGTGCGCCGCCGCTGGTCGCGAGATGGAATGCTTCGCTCGGACGAAGCCGCGGCAGATGCGGCTCGGACATGCATCTGGCTTTCTGCACGTCGAGCGCCGCGCGCATCACCTGCCACATGTTTAGCTCAGGCCCGGCCGCGACATCCGAGCCGAGTCCGATGGCAAGACCCGCTTGCAAGAGTTGGTCGAGCTTCAGCAAACCGCTGCCGAGAAATAGATTCGAGGTCGGGCAATGCGCCACACTCGATTGCGCCGCCGCGATCGCGTCGATTTCCCGGGAATTGAGATGGATGCAATGGCCAAGCACGGTCTTGGGAGTCAGCAGGCCGCACTTCTCATAGACATCGGTGTAATCTCGCGCCGACATGTGGAGGTGATGCACCTTTTCGATTTCTTCGCGGTTCTCAGCGAGGTGCGTTTGCAAATACGCGCCGAATCTCTGCGCGAGCTCGGCCGCGCTCCGCATGAGTTTTTCCGAGCAGGTGACCGCAAAACGCGGACTGAAGGCGTACTCGATCCGGCCCTCCGCCGCGCCATGCCATTTTCGGCAGAGCCGTTCGCTCTCGATCAGGGAAACAGAAAGAATTTTCTTCGGTTGCAACTGTCCATAGGAGCCGATGTCCATCATCATCTTGCCGAGGATGACGCGCAGCCCGCTGGCCTCGGCTGCTTCAAAACCGACGTCGCAGCTGTCCTCGTAAATCGCGGCGTAAACCATCGCCGTTGTCGTTCCATTTCGGGCCAGCTCCTGGAAAAAAAGCGGCGCTTCTTCCCGGGCTCGCGGAGCGGTGAAATCGCGCTCGATCGGAAAAATGTTTTCGCGTAGCCAGGGCAAGAGCTGGCTCTCGCCCCTCGCCACTGCGGAATATTGTGGAAGATGAGTGTGGATATCGATCAACCCCGGGAACACCGCGACCCGGTCGTGTTCGAGCCACCGCATCGGA
Organism: Verrucomicrobiota bacterium; assembly: GCA_041167545.1. Classification (GTDB taxonomy): domain Bacteria; phylum Verrucomicrobiota; class Verrucomicrobiia; order Chthoniobacterales; family UBA10450; genus AV80. The sequence continues at coordinate 3,342 of JBEEHT010000067.1, read as the reverse complement.
GCGGGACGCGGGCGTTTCCGCAGATCATCATAAGCTCCGACCTCCGCGATCCGGCCGTCGGCGATAATAATGCCGCCATCGCGGTGGCTCCGGAGCGAGCCGTAGTCAGGAGCGTCGATCAAGAACCCGCGGATTCCGAAAGGATTAGGGTCCGATTGCATGGCAAGGTGAGTCGGAGAAAAACTCACGCGATTAGAGCCGGAAAAGGGCGGAGTTGCCTACAAAAAAAAGGATTCGGGCAGCGCACGCCGGAGAAACAACAAATACGAGAAACGTGCCGCCGCCCGAATCGCCTTAACCTGTTTGATTTGACAGCCGGACAGTGCCGCCGTTCGAATTATTTGCGACGAAACGCCGGTTTGTCTCGATTTTGTAGCGGCGGTCTATGACCGCCGAGGGAGCGGCAGGAAGATTTCGGCGGTCATAGACCGCCGCTACAGGAGCAAATCAGCCTGCCGCACCGTTCCCACCTTTGCAGCCACGTCACGAACCTCCTGAAGGAGCGATTTGAACTCGCACTTCTCCAGCGCGGCGATGAGCGCGGGGTAATCCGGCTTGATCCGGAGATCGTCTATCGGCACCGGCAAGGGCGTGTCGCAATCCAGTTCCACCATCTTGCGGTTCTGTTCGATCTGCGTGCGGTTCGCCAATATTTTTTCCCGCGTCTTCTCGCTCTTGATCTGGCCGATATTCGCCAGGAGCGCGTCCAGATTTCCGAACTCAGTCAGAAGTTTGGCCGCGGTTTTCCGGCCGAACCCGGCGCTGGGAATGTTATCGACCGAATCGCCGGAGAGGGCGAGAACGTCGCCGATCAGATTCGGGGGCACGCCCCACTTGGTCGTCACTTCCGGTTCGCCCAAGAGCGCGAAGGCGTCTTTGGGCGAGAGGAGGTCGGCTTTGGCGGTGGTGTAAACCTTCACGCACGGCCCGACCAGTTGGTAGAGGTCCTTGTCGTTGGTCGCGAGAATCACCTCGATCCCGCGTTTGCACGCCGCCAGAGCATAACAACCCATCAGGTCGTCGGCCTCGGTGTTCGGCAGCGAAATGTTTTTGAAACCGAGCAGCTCCGTCAGTTCCTCCTGGATGTAATTGAGCTGCGGGACCATCGGCTGCGGCATTTCCTTGCGCGTCTCCTTGTAGGCTGGTTGCAGCGTCATCCGTTTCTCCGGTAGGCCTTCATCCCAGAAAACCGCGCCCAGTTCCGGCTGCAAATGTTTGAGCATGAGCCGCAGCGTTTTTGTGAATCCGAAGATCGCATTGGTCGGTTCGCCACGGGAATTCGAAAGGTTCTGGATCGCGAAAAACGAGCGGTAAACGTAGTAATGTCCGTCGATCAAAAGCAGCTTCACGTTCGCAACCTAACCAAGGAGCGGCGCTTTCCAAACCGCCGTCGCTGTGTCGGCGGACTGGAGACCGCCGTTCCTTGGAGGTAGCGAGGGACTCGATTCGCGGTTAAAGCATCGCAATGCCGGATCAATGGATGGTGCGAGTTGACGGGAAGGAATACGGACCCGTCGATGACGATGAGCTTCGCGAATGGCGAGATGAGGGGCGCCTGATCCGCACGAATGAAGTTCGCCGGGTAAACGAAGAGCGATGGATTCCCGCCGGCGAGCTGGTGGAAATCTTTGCCGACGACGAGCCGGCCGCGCTGCCGCCTGACTTGATTGTGCGCCGGAGAACCTCGCGGCAAATTTTCCGCGAGACGATCCGGATTTATCGCAGCGGTTTTCTCCGCTTCATGCTCTTTGGATTGCTCACCGCCGTCCCGATGTTCGTCCTGCAATGGACGTTTCCGAAAATCCCCTTCCCCGATCTTTCTCCCGGAGCCACGGCCGCGCTGCCACCGGTGACTCTGCCGCCGATCTGCATCGCCATGATCGTCGTCCTGCTTCTCGCGTGGCCGATCTCCGCCGCCGGTTTCCAATTAGTGGCCGACGACGTCCTGCGCGGAAACCGGCGCTCATTCCAGGCCCAATTCTCCGCCGCGCTCCAACGCTGGGGCCGTATGCTTGGCATCGGACTCCTCGTTTACGCCAGTTACTTCTTTTGGTTCTTCGCGCCGTTCACCGCGATGATCGGGCTGCTCGGCGCCGGCGAGATTTCCGCGATCGGCCTGCTGCTCTGCCTGCTCATCGGCGCCTTCATGGTCTACATGAACGCGCGTTTGTTCATTAACTTCCTCTTCTGGCAACAAACGGCGGCGTTCGGCCACGGCGGCGCGCTCGAGGCTCTGCGCGAAAGCAAGGAGCTCGCGCGCTGCGAGCCCGACGCGCCCCGGATGGAGCGCCCACTTTACCGCGGCGCGACCATTGCGTCGGTCTGGTTGCTCCTGGCTCTCGTGCTGACCATCGGCGTGCAACTTCCCTTCGCGCTCGTCCGGTTCATCGGCGTCTCGAGCCCCGAGGAAATGATCGCGCTCGCGCAAACCGTCTCGCAGGCGAAGACGGCCGACACCCTCATGATTGTGTCCGACGTCGTTTCCGCCGTCTTGAATCTAATCCTGCGCCCGTTGCTCGCCGCGTCGTTTATCGTGCTCTATTACGATGCGAAAGCGCGGTTCGGTCGCTAGGTGGATCGAGCGCTCCGTCGCTCGATGGCATTAGCCAAGCCGGGAAGCTCGAAGCATCGCGCGACGGAGCGCGCGATCCACCTGCAACTAATTCAGCGTAACGTACGGTGCCAGACCATGCCGCCCGCCTTCGCGGCCGAAACCGCTTTCTTTGTAGCCGCCGAAGGGGCTCGTCGGGTCGAACTTGTTGTAGGTGTTCGCCCAGACCACGCCCGCGCGCAGTTTGCTCACGATCTTGAAAATCTTGCTGCCCTTGTCGGTCCAGACGCCGGCGCTCAAACCGTAAGCGGTGTTGTTCGCGCGCTCGACTGCTTCTTCCGGGGTGCGGAATGTCATCACGCTCAGGACCGGTCCGAAAATTTCTTCCTGCGCGATCCGGTGCGAGGCGGTGACGCCGGTGAAGAAACTCGGCGGATACCAATAACCCTTCGCTGGCAGACGCGCCTGCGATTGCACCAACTGCGCGCCCTGTTTCAAGCCGCTGTCCACCAGCTCGCAAATCTTGTCGAGCTGCATCCGGGAATTGATCGCGCCGATGTCGGTGTTCTTGTCGAGCGGATTGCCGACCCGCAACGTCGCGATCCGATCGCGCAGCTTGCGGATCACCTGCGGGAACACGCCTTCCTGCACGAGCAACCGCGAGCCGGCGCAGCAGACGTGGCCCTGGTTGAAATAGATCCCGGAAACGATGCCTTCGACCGCCTGATCGATCGGCGCGTCTTCGAAAATGATGTTGGCCGCCTTGCCGCCGAGCTCGAGGGTGAGCCGCT
>JBEEHT010000066.1:0-6738 GCA_041167545.1 Verrucomicrobiota bacterium | reverse complement strand
GGATGAAAGTGATGATCACGAAATCGAAGAGCGCGACGTAGCCGCCAAGCAACAGCATCGCGATGATGACGACGAGCGTGGAATCGGTCAGCTCCTTGTAACGGCGGATCCCCTTGTCCTTGGATTCCCAGGGCCACGACGCTTTTTGCAGCTCGGCGCGAACTTCGCTGAAAAAGTTTCTCGTTTTCGTGATCATGGGAACGTTTCAAAAAACCAGGTCAGGAGGGACTCGAACCCCCAACCGACGGTTTTGGAGACCGCTACTCTACCAATTGAGCTACTGACCTAATAATCTTCCGCTTCCTCTTAATCTTCCTCTGTCGCAAACATCCTTCAAGTCAGCAGACTCAGAGGAGGAGGAAGAGGAAGAATTCTTAGTCCAGAATTTCGGCCACGCGACCGGCGCCGACGGTTTTGCCGCCTTCGCGAATAGCGAACCGGATGGTTTTTTCCATCGCGATTGGTGTGATCAATTCCACTTCCACCGAGACGTTGTCCCCGGGCATGACCATCTCGACGCCTTCCGGCAGCTTGACGGTTCCGGTCACGTCGGTTGTGCGGAAATAAAATTGGGGACGGTAGTTCGTAAAAAACGGCGTATGACGGCCGCCCTCTTCCTTGCTCAACACGTAAACTTCCGCCTTGAACTTGCGGTGCGGCGTAATGCTGCCGGGCTTCGCGATGACCTGGCCGCGCATGACGTCTTCCTTCTTCACGCCGCGGAGCAGCACCCCGACGTTGTCGCCGGCGCGCGCTTCGTCGAGAAGCTTGCGGAACATTTCGATGTCCGTCGCGGTCGTCTTCATCGTGTCTTTCAACCCGACGATTTCGACTTCCTCCATCTTCTTGAGAATGCCGCGCTCCACACGACCGGTCGCGACGGTGCCGCGGCCTTCAATGTTGAACACGTCTTCCACCGGCATCAGGAACGGCAGATCGACCGGCCGTTCCGGGACGGGGATGTAGTCATCCACCGCTGCGATAAGATCGAGAATGCATTTCGCATCCGGATGCGCGGGATCGCCCGCAGCCAGCGCTTTGGTCGCGCTGCCTTTGACGATCGGAATTTTGTCGCCCGGAAATTCATATTGCGTGAGCAGATCGCGCACTTCCATTTCAACGAGGTCGAGAAGCTCGGGATCGTCCACCATGTCGGTCTTGTTCAGGAACACGACGACTGACGGCACGCCGACCTGACGCGCGAGCAGGATGTGTTCACGAGTTTGCGGCATTGGGCCATCGGCAGCCGACACGACGAGGATCGCTCCGTCCATTTGCGCGGCGCCGGTGATCATGTTCTTCACATAATCCGCGTGGCCGGGGCAATCGACGTGCGCATAGTGGCGCTTATCGCTCTGATATTCGACGTGCGCGGTCGAGATCGTGATGCCGCGCTCTTTTTCTTCCGGAGCGGCGTCGATGGAATCGTAAGCGCGCGCTTCAGCGAAACCTTTTTTGGAGAGCACCGTGGTGATCGCCGCGGTGAGTGTGGTCTTGCCGTGGTCAACGTGTCCAATGGTGCCGACGTTTACGTGCGGCTTATTGCGTTCGAATTTATCCTTAGCCATCTCGATTTTCCTCTTTTAAAACTAACTGCGTCTTTTGGGTTGTTACTGCCGGTCGCGAGCCCGCTTCTGGAGCCCATGACCGGGATTGAACCGGTGACCTCGTCCTTACCAAGGACGTGCTCTACCAACTGAGCTACATGGGCCGCTGCGTATCATTAAATCGCTCGGCCCGCCGAAGCGGATCGAACCGGTTGCTTGCTCGTGTAGAAGTAAAAGTCCCAGAGTCGTCAAACTTCCGTCTGGAACGACCATGGGACCTCGTCTCGTTCTCCGAAAAAGCGTCGGCAAGCTAACAGCGCGCTCGGGGGTGTCAAAGAAATTTCTCACTGCCAACACCGTCGTTTCCTGGTGGATCGCGCGCTTCGCCGCGGATGTGCGGGCCGTGGCTTCGCCCCGCATTATTTGGCATCGAGCGACGAAGCGCCCGATCCACCACACGTCAATAACCGCGGCTCTTCTTGCGTGAAATGATCACCACGATAATCAGCAACACCACGAGGATCCCGGCACCGATGGCGATCTTCATCCGCATATCCATCGGTTCCGGAGCCGGCGTTGGCGTCGGTGCCGCTGCTACTCTCGTCACTGGGCGCGGCGTCGCCATTTTGGCGCGCACGTGCTGCAAGTTTTGCATGAGATCCGGATCGTCCGGCTTCAGTTTTATCGCCGCCTCCAGATCGGGGATGGCCTTGTCGAACTGATTCATCGCGTAATACGTGTCCGCCCGCTTGCGCAAGGCCATGGCATTCGCCGGATCTTTCGTGATGGCGATTGTGTAATCGGCGAGCGCTTCGTCCCACTTCCGCAGGTTGTGATAAACCAGGCCGCGGCGCTCGAATGCGACCACATTATTCGGATTCAGCTCAATCGCCTTGCTCAGGTCCGCCAGCGCGGGATCGAATTGGTTCTGCCCCAGCTCCGTCCGGCCGCGCTCAAAGTAGCCAAGCTCATTCTTCGGCTCGAGCTCGATTGCTTTCGTGAAGTCCGCCATCGCTTCCGGAAGTTTTCCCGCCGCGCGATAAACCAAGCCGCGATCGATATAAAGGCGCACGTCTTTGGAACTGATCTCGATCGCCTTGGTGTATTCCACGATCGCCTCGTCGTATTTCGCCGCTTGCGCTAGTTCGTGACCCTTGTTGCCGTGAGCGGCCGCTTCCGGACTGCCCGCGCTCCACACGGTCGTTGTTCCCAGAATAAACAGACTGGCGACCAGTCCGCTGAAAAGTTTCTTGGCGTTTTTCATATGGATCCTTCGGCTGAGCTGAATTTCAGGAATTGATATCTTTATGTTTCGGGCCAGCGCCCGGAAAGCTTAATCGCCAGCGGCTTAGCTGGGAGGCGGCTTTCCTGAGCGACCTCATATTAAGAAACGTCCGCGGACGATTCGACGGTTCCCTGTCCTAGTGAGGCGAGGCGGCCGGCGGCGCCATGGAAGGCGCTTTGGCCGGTGAAGTTCCCGCCGCGGGCGTGGCGGCGGCAGGCGACGGGGAAGCATTCGAGCGAGTCTCCAGCGCTTTCAGCCGGCTCTGCGCATCCACGTCCTCCGGCTTGATCTTCAGGATCGCCTTGAAATCGTCAGCCGCCTTCTGGCTGTCCCCCGCCATGATATGAGCCTGGGCCCGGCGGCGATATCCATCCGGATCCTTCGGGTCCGTCGCGATCGACTTCGTGTAATCCGCAATCGCTTCCTTATATTTTTTCAGGCTGCGATAAGCGAAGGCGCGCCGTTCGTAGGCGCCCCCGTCGTCCGGAACTTTTTGGATCACGACCGTGTAATCCGCGATCGCCTTTTCCCAATCATTTTTCGTGATGAAAACAAAACCGCGAAAGCGCCGGGCATTCGGATCGTTCGGGGAGATTTGCAGAGCCTTGTCAAAATCCGCCAGCGCATTGTCCGCCTGTTTTTGCACCAGGAGCACTTCGCCGCGGCCGATGTAACCGCGAGCATCCTGTGGGGCCAGCTCGATCGCCTTCGAGTAATCCGCAAACGCTTCGGTCAATTTGTTCACGCCGCGATAGGCCGTCGCCCGGTTGAAATAATTCTTCGAATCGCCCGGCTCCGCCTCGATCGCCTTGGTGAATTCCTCGATCGCCTTGTCGTACTCCTTTTTCTTGGCGAACTCGACCCCGCGCGCGGAATGCCCGCCCGGATCCTTGGCATTCCCTGGCGCGTTCCCGGCCGCCTTCGGCGCGGCCTGCGGTTTTCTCTTCGCGGCATACAAAACTCCGCTTGGAACTGCGACGAGCGCAATGGCAAGGCTAATGACGGTTCCGATTTTGTAGTTTTTCATGTGTGTCCCGCTTATTAGATGGAGCCGTTATGCGATTGCAAGCCAGCGCTACTTTCTTTCGAATCGAGCGGAGCGCCGGCCCCGAGCCGAGACCATGAAAAAACAGAACGGAGAAACATTTTCGGGAGGTTACGCGGCGATCTTCGCCACCGTCCTTATCTGGTCGACGCCATCGCTCTTTCAGTTTTATCTCAATCGCTACTACGACCCCTGGGCGCAGAATTTTTACCGTTACTCCGTCGCCTTTCTCGGGGTCCTTCCTTTTGTCATCTATCGCTTTCGCAAAAGCGGACCGCGTCTGGACGCGAGACTTTTCCTCGTCTGTCTCGTTCCAGCCCTGCCCAATGTCGTCCACCAAATCACCCAAACCGTCGCCCTTTTCCATATGGGCCCGGGCGTCTACGCGATCTTCGGCCGTTCCTCCGTGATTTTCACCGCCCTGCTCGCGCTCATCTTTTTTCCCGAGGAACGCTGGATCATTCGGCAATGGCAATTTCAGGTCGGCACCATCCTCGGCCTGATCGGCGCGGTCGGCGTCGTTTGTTTTCAAGAAGGCTGGGAAGCGGGTTCGATCCCGCTGCGTGGTTTCGCCATCGCCTTTACCGCGAGTTTTTGTTGGGCGCTCTACAGCGTCCTCGTGAAACGGCCCTCCGCCCGGCTCGGACCGACCCGCAGCTTCGGCGTAATTAGTTTTATTACCTCTATGCTGCTCCTGCCGCTCACCTTCGCCTTCGGAAAAATCGAGACGCCGCTGCACGTCGACGCGCGCGTGAACGTCATTCTGATCATCTCCGCGGTGACGTGCATCAGTCTCGCGCATGTCTTGTATTACATCGCCATTCGCAAGGTCGGCGTGGCCCTTTCCCAAACCCTCCAGCTTCTTTGTCCCGCCGGAGCGCTGGGACTTTCCGCGTTTTTTTTCGGCGAGCGCCTCACGCACATGCAGATTTGGAGCGCGGGCCTGCTGCTGCTCGGTGCGTTCCTCGCCATGAAAGTGAAGACGACCGCAGACCCTGCCGCGTTGGAGGAAGTGTAGTTCGCTCGAGGGCTTGCGAATGTCGCGCGCATCAAGGAGCGGCGGTTTGCAACCGCCGGACCTCTAAAACGGCGATTTGCAAATCGCCGCTCCTTGAGGCAAACAGAACGTTCGCCGCGCCAGATCCGAGCCGAGCTGTTCCGCTCCGTACCATTTTTCCAGGCACCGCTTATTGAAAAGATCGCCGTTATTCTCTTTGAACCGGGGCCAATCTTCCTCCTGCGCCCGCGCCCGGCGCTCTCCGATCAGCGCCAGAAACGCCACCGTGATTGTCTCATGATAAAGTTCCGGCCGGCCGGCTTTCGCCGCGAGCAACTTCAGGCCCCGCGAAAATCGCGTCACCGCTTCGCCGAACGGATATCGGTCCAGCATTCCGTAGGCGAAGCGCACATGTTCGGGATGCGGAAACGCGCTTGGATCGAGCGCGCCGGTTTCCAACGCCCGTAGTTCATCGGCTGTCGCCGCCTCAGGGCTTCTCACGCGACACCTCGACGAGCTGATGACTATCCTTCGCCGCTATCCTTAATCCGTGCACGGCCCTGAACCGCTTGATGTGCCCGAGTGTCTCCTCGCTGAAGGGCGCTTTGCCCTCCAACGCATGCAGGGTGATCCCCTCCAGCAAATCGCCGAGCGACAGATCCAGATAATCCGCCAGTCCGCGCAGGACCTTCACCAGACTTTTCTCCATTCGCGCCCCGATCTGGACGCGTTCGACGCTTTTGGCCGCGGCGCCCGCTCTACTTTTCTTCATGTTACCATGTTACCACAGTAACAACGCAGCACAACGGTGATCGTCGTCGCAAATTCTGGAGGAGCGCAGGCTGGCAGCCTGCCCGTCTCGGCAGCTTGCCGAGACGGTTCGATCTGATCGCGTTTGGGCGCTCCGCGCAAATGTTGCCGGCAAGCTGCCGGCAACTGCAGGCTGGCAGCCTGCGCTCCCCCAGAGCAGAACAATCGCCCCCTACCCTTCGCGCGGCTTCAATGTCTGCGCTTTGCGCGCCAGCTCGATGAATCCGGCGCGATATCCGGCCGTGTCGCGGCCCTTGCCCTCCTGCGCCCACTCGATCACGGCGCCCATCGTCGCTTTGCCTTTGTATTGCGAATCACGCAGCAGCATCCCAAACTCCGCCACCGCGGCCGCGAACTTCAGGTCCGGCGCCGCGTTCTCAAACTTCGAACCGTTATCGGTAAACGATCGCTCCGTCAGCTCACTCCTGTCGCCGTCCGGCTTCTTGTAGCGCATTTTCACCGTCACCATTTCGGGCGATCCATTGGCCGTATCCGTCCTATTCGTCCCATACTTCAACGCATCGATTGGCGGCACACTCGCCGCCGGGTCAGTCGCGCCCGCTCCCGCCGGCACCACTTCATACAACGCCGTCACCGTATGTCCCGCCCCGATCTCTCCCGCATCGATCTTGTCGTTGTTGAAATCTTCCTTCCGCAACATCCGTTTCTCGTATCCGATCAACCGGTACGACGCCACTCGTGCCGGATTGAACTCGACCTGGATCTTCACGTCCTTTGCGATGGTCATCAGCGTCCCATTGATCTGTTGCACGAGGACTTTGCGCGCTTCCTCCGCCGAATCGAGATACGCGTAGTTCCCGTTCCCCTTGTCCGCCAGCTTCTCCATCGTCGAGTCCTTGACGTTCCCGGTGCCGACGCCGAGGACCGACAGGAACACGCCCGACGCGCGCTTCTGCTCGATGAGGCGTGTGAGCTCGCTCATGCTGGTCACGCCGACGTTGAAGTCGCCGTCGGTGGCGAGGATGACGCGGTTGGTCGCCTTCCTGATGAAGTTCTCCGTGGCGATGTCGTAGGCGAGCTGGATCCCGGCCCC
>JBEEHT010000065.1:0-33120 GCA_041167545.1 Verrucomicrobiota bacterium | reverse complement strand
TGAAAACTGGGAGGTCAGCGGGCCGCACTTCGCCGGCTGGGAAATTTATCATCTAAAGGGTTCGCCTGTGAATCAGGACCGGATCTACGCGTCGCAAACCAGCGGCTGGTTCGGGCAACAAGTCCAGCGGTCGGAGGATGGCGGCAAAACCTGGGAGCCGGTCGGCAACGAATTCGTTTACGACGGTGTCCCCGGCACGCACCAATGGTACGACGGGACGCAACATCCGTGGGAGTTCAAGCGCGTCTGGCATCTCGAACCGTCGCTGACCGATCCGGATGTCGTTTACGCCGGAGCGGAAGACGCCGCCCTGTTTCGTACGAGCGACGGCGGAAAGACCTGGCAGGAGTTGCCCGGCTTGCGCGAAGCCAAAGGCAAACTATGGCAGCCGGGCGCGGGTGGAATGTGTCTGCACACGATCCTGCTCGATCCGGTAAATCCCGAACGCATTTTCGTCACGATCTCCGCCGCGGGCGCGTTTCGGACCGACGACGCTGGAAAGACATGGCAGCCGATCAATCGCGGATTGAAATCGCCCTTCGAACTTCCCGATCCGACCGCCGAGGTAGGTCATTGCGTGCACCGCATCGCGATGCATCGATCGCGGCCGGGCGTGCTCTTCATGCAAAAACATTGGGATGTCATGCGCAGCGATAATGCCGGCGATTCCTGGAACGAAGTCAGCGGCAATCTCCCCTCCGATTTCGGATTTCCGATCGACGTTCACGCGCACGAGCCCGAAACGATTTATGTCGTGCCCATCAAGAGCGACTCCGAGCATTTTCCGCCGGATGGAAAACTGCGCGTCTATCGCAGCCGCACCGGCGGCAACGAATGGGAAGCGCTGACGAAGGGTCTGCCGCAGAGCGATTGTTACGTCAACGTGCTGCGCGACGCGATGACGGTGGATTCGCTCGATCAATGCGGAATTTATTTCGGCACCACCGGCGGACAAGTCTATGCGTCCGCCGACGCCGGCGATACTTGGAAAGCGATCGTACGCGATCTGCCGGCGGTTCTCTCGGTGGAAGTCCAGACGCTGCCATGATCCGCGTCGAGCTTCCGTTTCATTTGCGGAAACTCGCGCGCGTCGAGGGCGAGGTGCAGCTCGAACTGGAAGGCGCTGTCACGCAGCGCGCGATCCTCGACGCGCTCGAGGCACGCTATCCCACGTTGCGCGGCACGATCCGCGATCACGTCACGCAACAACGCCGGCCATTCGTCAGGTTCTTCGCCTGCCAGCAAGACCTGTCGCACGCTCCGCCGGATAATCCCGTCCCCGATGCCGTCGCCAACGCGGCCGAGCCCTTCGTCGTGGTAGGAGCGATGGCGGGCGGCTAGCTAGCACGTCACTGGTAATGTAACGCGACCATGGGATCGACCTTCGTGGCCCGGAGCGCCGGGATGTAACTGGCCACCAACGCCACGCCCATCAGGATCACCGAGATGGTGATGAAGGTAATCGGATCGGTCGCGCTGACACCAAAGAGCAGGCTCGCCATCACGCGAGTTACAACAAAAGCGGCGATCAATCCGAGCCCGACACCCATCGACACGAGCTTCAATCCCTGTCCCATCGTCATGCGGAGCACGTCACTTCGTTGCGCACCCAGCGCCATCCGGATCCCGATCTCGCGAGTGCGTTGCGCCACGGAGTAACTCATCACGCCATAGATTCCAACCGCGGCGAGCACCAACGCGAGGGCGGCGAAAATTCCGAGAAGCATCGTGCTGAACCGCTGCCGCGCGACGGCGGCCGACACGATTTCGTCCATCGGCCGGATATTCGAGACCGGTTGATCCTTATCGACGGCCCAGACTGCATTTCGCAACGGCATCGCGAGGCTCATCGGATCCACGCTGGTTCGCACCACAAGCGCGTTGGGCGCGAGAAACTTCAGCTGCCGATAGCTCATGTACATCTGCAGCTTCGGCTCGGCCACGAAATCATTTTGCCGCACGTCTTTCACCACGCCGATCACTTCTCGCCAGGGCGAATCCGAGGTCGTAGAGCCGTTCTTCAGCCGCTTGCCGATCGGGTCCTGGCCCGGCCAGAAATGCTTCGCCATCTTCTCGCTCACGATCACCGCGTAGCCGGTTTCAGTTGTGTCCTGCTCGGTGAAATCGCGGCCGCGCAAAAGCTGAATGCCCATGGTGTTGAAGTAACCGGGCCCGATAGCGCGATAAATGACATCACGCTGCTGGTCGGGCGGCGGATCGGGAATTCCCTCCACGCCGATGTACATGGAGTCGCCGTTGTAGGTAAGCGGCAGGTTCCCAGCGATGGCCGCCGACTGGACGCCGGGCAGCGCCGTTACGCGACGGATCACGTTGTCGAAAAATGGAATCCGGTGTTCCCGGTCGGGGTATTTCAACTCCGGCAGCTCGATTTTCGCGGTGAGCAAATGATCGACGCGAAAACCGGGATCGAGTTTTTGGAGATGGAGAAAGCTGCTGATCAAAAGACCGGCGCCGATCAGGAGCACGAAGGAAACGGCGACCTCGGCGATGACCAACAAACCGCGGAGCCGCACTCCCTTGCTTCCACCCGAAGCATCACGACCGCCTTCCTTCAGCGTTTCGTTGAGGCTGAAGTTTGACGCCTGCGCCGCCGGCGCGAGGCCGAAGATCAAGCCCGTGACGATCGCCACCAGCGCGGTGAACGCGAGCACCTTGCCGTCGATGCCGATCGATTCCGCCTGCGAGATTGTATTCGGGATAAACGTCGTCAGAATTCGCAAGCCCGCGAAAGCGAACATCAAACCGACCGCGCCGCCGAGGATTGCCAGCAAGACACTTTCGGTGAGGAATTGTCTCGTTAGGCGCGAACGGCTCGCGCCGAGCGCCAGCCGCAACGCGATCTCCTTTTGCCGGACCGCCGCGCGCGCCAAAAGAAGATTCGCCACGTTCGCGCACGCAATCAAAAGCACGAATCCGACCGCGCCGAGCAGCACCAGCAGCGCCGGCTTGATGTCGCCGACCACTTCTTCGTGGAGCGGATTCACCACGCAACTGATCCGCTTGTTTTCCTCCGGATACTGCTGGGCCAGCCGCGCCGCGATCGTTTCCATCTCCACCCGCGCCTGCTTGAGCGTGACGCCCGGCTTGATTCGCGCGATCACTTCGAGATAATGATTGCCGCGCGAATGCGCTTCCTCGCTCGAAAACGCGATCGGCACCCAGAGCTGGTCCTTCCAGTTGTCGAATCCCGGCAGCTCAATCCCCGGCGGCATGACGCCGACGACCGAATAGCTTTCGCCATTCAGGTTCAGCGGCTGCCCGATAATTCGCGGATCGGAACCGAAGCGCCGCTGCCACAAACCGTAGCTGAGAATCACGACTTTGGTTCCGGGTTTATCTTCTTCCGGCAAAAATCCGCGGCCCAGCCGTGGCTGCACGCCTAACAAGTCGAAGAGATTCGCCGAAACCCGCCGGCCATCCAGGCGCTCGGGCTCGCCGACGCCGGTGAGATTAAAATCCTTGGGCCCCATCGCGGCCATGCCGGTGAAGAGCGTGCTCTGTTCGCGCCAATCGAGGAAGTTCGCCGGCGATGGTGTGTTCTTCGGGAACCCGAGATGAGTGGCGTTCTCCCAGATGATGACGAGCTCGCTGGGATTTTTGAACGGCAACGGTTGCAACAGCACTTTGTTGACGACGCTGAAGATCGCGGTGTTGGCGCCGATCCCGAGGGCAAGGGCGAGGACCGCGATCGCAGTGAACGAGGGCGCCCGCGCGAGCATGCGCGCGGCGTAACGTAAGTCCTGCCAGAGATCTCCTAACATATTTGTCTTCCCTTCCGTTCCCATCACCACCGGGTTTTGTTGCACCCGCCGCTCCACGCGCTTCAACGCGGGAGCCAGCAAATCGTTCCCAGCCAAATCCTGCAGCATCGTCTCCTGCGCTTCCCCTTCGCTCGCTCCGCGACTCAGTGACTGCTCATACTCGTCTTCGAGATGCTGCGATAACTCCTCGACGATTTCGGCTTCACGCGTGGGCGAGAGACTCAGTCCAGCGAGCCGCTTCCTGATTTCCTCTTTGAAATCAGGCATGTTGAATTCCGGTGATGCGGCTGATCGCTTCCACGAATTCGCGCCAGCCATCGCGTTGCGCCGCCAGGATTTTCTTTCCCGCCGGAGTCAGGCGATAATAACGCCGGCGCCGTTGGCCGGCCTTCTCGACCCAGCGGCCGCGAATCCAACCGCGCTTCTCCAGCCGATAGAGCAGCGGGTAAAGCGAGGCGACATTGAAGCGCAACGCGCCGCGGGAACGCAGCTCGATCAGTTGCCCGATGTCGTAGCCATGCCGGGGCCGGTCTTCCACGAGGGAGAGAATCAGCAACTCGGCGCTCCCCTTCTTCAGTTCGCGATCGAGGATTGCTGAAGCCATATGTGCCATAGACATATATGATTTAAACGAATCTCAAAACGAAATCTGTCTAAATTTATTTTCTCTCTCAATGTGGGAGGGGCCGCTTTACCCAACTGCGGAGCGCTTGCCTTTGCGGCCACGAATCGTGCACTCTCGTGGCCAACAACCACCTCGCATCATGAACACGAAACGCCTGCTTCCCTTGATCCTTTCCGGTCTCCTTCCCATTTCCGCTTATGCGCAAAGCTCACCCGTGCAGTCCGCGCCGCCCAAACTGATATCTTCCGTTGTCCCGGCGGAGGATGCTCCCGAATTGACCAAGCTCCTGAAAGATTTCCTGGCCGGCGCGTCGCGCAACGACGCCGCCATGCACGATCGCTTCTGGGCCGACGATCTTATCTACACCAGCGCGCTCGGCCGGCGGAAAGGGAAGGCCGATATCATGCGCGAGCTGCGCGCCGACGCGTCAACGCCGGCCCCGAAAGACGAGACCGCGACCTACACAGCCGAAGACATTCGCATTCAGCAATACGGCACAACCGCGCTGGTCGCCTTTCGATTGGTCGCCACTGCAAAGAAAGCGGACAAGACCGAGGTCGCGAATTATCTGAACACCGGCACGTTTCTCAAGCGCGACGGCAAATGGCAGGTCGTCGGCTGGCAGGCGACACAGATGCCGGCGGAAAACGAGACGAAGAAATAATTTACCGCCACCGCAGCGGATAAAAGACCGCCTCGATCACGCGGAGAAAGAAACCGGCGGCGACATCGCCGTCATGGACCGGCCACGTCAGGACCACATCGGCGAGCGGCGGCGCGATACCCAATGATGGATCTGGCGCCCACGGATTCTTCGCCAGGCGTCCTTGTTTTAGACCAGTCATCTTGAACGCGAACGCTTCCGTGACGGAGGCTTCGGTCGATGTCCAATAAATGCTGAACGGCTGCCAATTCCCCAAACGCGAGCCCGGCGTTGTCCTTTGGAACGCGGTGAAGACCAGGTGGCCAAACTCACTCTCGCGGCAATTGTCACCGGTGCACGGACCGGACCCGTCTGGATTGCGCGCCGTTGGCAGACGCCATCCCGTGACGCCGCGGTAATTCAAGCGCGCGACCCAGAGCTTCGCGTCATCCCATGTCATCTGCCCATCGGATGAATGGCCGCTGGTTCTCGCGTAATTGGTATCCTGGAGCCAGGTGAGATCGCGTTCTACATCGTAGAGCAACCCGCGGCCGCGATCGATCAAGAGCGGCCTGAAGAGGTTTCCGCCAGCCGGGCGCGTGACCAGGAGCTGGTCACGGAGCGCCGACCACTGGGTTACAATTAACTGAATCAATCCTGGCATCGCCTTGCCCGATCTTGTGACACCGCTCGCGATGATGCAAACCCCCGGCGATCGACGATGCGTCGCTCAATTATTTTTCGTCCGTTGCGATCATGCTCTTCCTTTTGTCTCCGAGCACTCTGCCGGGACGAGAATCAGCCGTTGATCGATCATGACGCCATCCGGCCCGTAGCCACGTCATGCAAACCAAAACGGCGCAGCAAATATTCCAGACGGTATCCATCCCGGTTCTGGTTGAACAGCGGTCGCGGCGATTGGTTGCAGAGCAAATTTGGCGTTCGCTCCATGAGCCGGTGCAAAAGAAATTTCGCAACCATTTCGGGTGGCGCGCGGTTCCATTGCAGAATGGCTGGGGTTCCGAAAGGACGGTCACTTGGGAAAGGAAACTTTGTATGTATGAACGCGTTTATTGTCCGCAGTGCAGTGGCGATTCGGGATCGGTGGCATCGGAACTTTCAATCCGAATCCCACCACCACCCCGAGGAAGCCGTCTCGCGAAATGGCAACTTGTCCTGCTCGTTCTCGGTTGCGCGCTGCTGGGAAGCGGCTGCGCCAATGATTCGACCGACGACAACACCCAGCACCGTCATCACCGTCATGGCAAGGGAGGCGGACGCGAGCAAACCGAGACCGTCGATCGTTCGAGTGATCCGAGTCCGACGCCGGCGCTGGGTTTGTAAGGTCGTAAAATACGCAACTTAACAGTTGCTAGTCACCGGCTGATCGACTCTCCACCGAGTAGTGTTTCAGCTTTTCAGTTTTCAGCCTGTCAGTATTCTACTGTCATGAATCCGATCCCCGAAGGAATGCGCAACGTTACGCCGCATCTAATTTGTGCCGGGGCGGCCGACGCGATCGAATTTTACAAGAAGGCGTTCGGCGCGGTCGAGCTCAGCCGGATGCCGGGCTCGGACGGGAAGGTCATGCACGCCAGCATTCGCATCGGCGATTCCATCATCATGCTCAACGACGAATTCCCCGAGTGGGGCTCGTTCGGCGCGAAACATTTCAAAGGTTCGCCGGTCATCATTCACCTCTACGTCGAGAACGCCGATGCCACCTTCGAGCAAGCCGTGCGCGCCGGCGCGAAAGTTACCATGCCGCTCGACGACATGTTTTGGGGCGATCGCTACGGCAAACTCGAAGATCCCTTCGGCCATCAATGGTCGATCGGCACGCACGTCCGCGATGTCAGTCCCGAGGAAATGCAAAAAGCGATGGAGCAAATGGGCTCCTGATCAGATGAAAAACATTACCAGCAAAATCTGGCGCGACTGGCTGCGTCCTTTCGCTTTGGTCTTCCTTATTATTGCCCCGTTGAAGTCGGCCGTAGCCGATTGGAACTGGGTGCCGACAGGCTCGATGAAGCCGTCGATCCTCGAAGGCGAATTGGTTTTCGTAAACAAACTGGCTTACGACCTGAAGGTCCCGTTCACCACCCTGCATCTTTCCACCTGGAGCAATCCGGTGCGCGGTGATGTGGTCGTATTCTATTCGCCGCAAGATGGCACTCGGCTGGTAAAGCGCGTGATCGGTTTGCCTGGCGACACCGTCGCGCTGCAAAACGACGTTCTCTATCTGAACGGCATTCCGCAGCAGTATTCGGCCGCAGACGCGGCGCCTTTCCGGCGCGATGTCTTTGAAGATGTAAACCCGATCGTCGCCATCGAGCACCTGGAGGCGTGTGATCATTACGTCCTGTCGCTGCCGAGCCGTCAGGCGTTAAGGAATTTCGGCCCGTTCGTCGTGCCGGCGGATCAATACTTCATGATGGGCGATTCGCGCGATAACAGCGCTGATTCCCGCTATATCGGCCCAGTCCCGCGCGCGGCAATCGTCGGCCGCGTCCCACGTGTGATCCTTTCGTTCGATCCATTGCGACGCTATCTGCCGAGAGTGCAACGTTTTCTCCAGCCGATGAATGTTGACGGGGCTTAAGCGGTGCGAGCTTGATTGCTCCTGCCTTGAGAATTAGTCTCGCATCGTGACCGCGACGCAGATTATCGACGAGATCAAAAGTCTCACGCCGGAAGAGCAGGCCGGTGTTGTGCGCTTTGTCTATCAGCTCGATGCCGAGCGAAAACTGAGCGGTCCAGAGCTATCCACTCTGGCCGCGCGTTTGGTCAAGGCAGAGGATCCCGCCGAAGCCTCGCGGGTACGCGAGACGATTGTCCGTGGTTTCTACGGCACGGACCGCGATGCCTGAAATCCGCCGGCGAAACCTGCCGCCGGCCCTCCTCGATCATCTTCTCGATCGCGTCCGTTCACGGGAGATTCCCCCAGAACAACTCGGCGAATTCGCGCAGTGGCTTGATACCGCACCGGAAGTCCCATCGGGCAGATGGTTCAAACGATTCAGCGGAATGACTGTTTGCGGAGAAGGCGCGCTTGTTAAAACCTTCCTTCACCTAGGCCAAGTCCCGTTAGGTGAGGAAGTGCGCTAACCTGCAGGCAAACCGCGGCAGGTCGTTAGCTCATTTCTTCTTGGGTAAAGGCGGCGGGCTTTTAGATCCCTCGTTCGCAAGTTGTACCTGGGAACGCCCTTGTCTCCGAAGCTCCGCTTCGCAATCCTTCTCCGACTTCCGACCTCCGATCTCCGACCTCTGACCTCCGTCATTCTCCGGCACTCCGTGTTGTTCTTCGAAGCACGATTCGAAGCTCTTCAGATCTACCGGCACCCGGGGCTGCGCGCCTTTCGGGCCCGCGCGAAGATATTGGACAGGCCACGCGATTGGTTGCTCCAGTTCTCGAGCCGCGTGCAATGGCCAATATGGATTGCGCAAAAACTCGCGCGCCATGATCACGGCATCCGCCTGTCCCGTCCGAATGATGTGTTCCGCCTGCACTGGCGAAGTGATCAGTCCGACGGCGCCGGTCATGATGTCGGCTTCACGTCGGATGCGCTCGGCGAAGGTTGTCTGGTAACCGGGACCGACGGGAATCTCCGCGTGGGACACGTTACCGCCGGAAGAACAATCGATGAGATCGACTCCCATCTGCTTCATTTGCGTGGCTAGCTTCACTGACTCATCGATATCCCACCCACCCTCGACCCAATCCGTCGCCGAGATGCGCACGAATAACGGCAATCCTTTCGGCCACGCAGATCGCACTGCCGCCACAACCTCGCGACACAGCCGCGTTCGATTCTCGAACGAACCGCCGTAAACGTCCTCACGCTTGTTGCTAAGAGGCGACAGAAATTCATGAATTAGATAGCCATGCGCCGCATGAATCTCGATGACGCGGAACCCAGCCTGGCAGGCGCGGCGCGCGGCTGCGGCAAACCCAGCGACAACCTCCTGAATGCCGTCAATCGTTAGGGCCTGCGGCATCGGATAGTTGTCCGTGAAGGCGAGTGCGCTCGGGGCCACGACCTTCTTCCAGCCTCCTTCGCTCTCAGGGGCTGCGGCCGACGCTTCTCATGGCCGGCGAGTACTCGCTTTGCGGCCAGCATGAGCCAGCTGCATCCCGGCGATGCTCCCTTGTTCGTGAATGAACTTTACTATTCGACTCAGCATCTCGATGTGCCCGTCGTCCCAGATACCAAGGTCTTGCGGGCTGATGCGTCCCTCCGAAAGAACCGCCGTTGCCTCAGTCAGAATCAGTCCGGCGCCACCGACCGCACGGCTGCCGAGATGAACAAAATGCCAGTCATTAGCGTATCCGTTTTCGCTCGAATACTGACACATCGGCGAGACGAATACCCGATTGGCAAACGTCAGATCTCGAATCGTAAGCGAATCAAACAGGCCAGGCATGATGGGAAAAAGTAGGAAGTAGGAAAGCGAGTCGGACGTAGGATTCAATTCGTCGCCTGCCAGCCTCCCCGCCGCTTCATTCCTACTTTCTACTTTCTACTTTCGAAAGCACCGCCAAATCCTTCAAGACCTCTTCGCTGTGCCCGGCTGGATTAACTTTCAGGTAAACCCTTGCGATCTTACCCGCGGGATCGATCAGGAATGTATTCCGCGCCGCCATCTTCACCCCGTCCATGGCCGATCCGTACTGAGTGATCGCCTTCAGTTCCGGGTCCGCCAGCAATTTGAAGTTCAATCCTTCCTTCGTGCAAAAATCGTTATGCGACTCCACGGTGTCGGCGCTCACGCCGAGAATGATGGCGCTTTGGCTCTGATACTTCGTCAGGTCGCGCTCGAAATTGTGCGCCTCGAGCGTGCAACCGCTCGTAAAATCCTTGGGGTAAAAATAGAGCACCACCCATTTCCCTTTGTAATCCTTCAAACTAACCAGCCCGCCTTCCATGCTCGGCAAGCTGAAGTCCGGCGCTGGCTGTCCCACCGCCGGCGTGTGCACATCGGCTCCCAGCATGCAGGTTAATGCAACCACACTTAGTAACACTCCGAGGAATTTCTTGTTCATGGCTGGCGACAGTCTAGTCCGCTCGCGCGACCCTGCCACAACGCTCTTCAAGCCCGCTCGAAGCGCTCGATCTCGGCCAGCATCTCCTGCGCGCGCGTGACACTCTTCCCGGCCGAGCTGTCCTGTAGGTACTTCGCGAGACGCTCCTGCCCGGGACGGCGCGACCACCAGAGCAATCCGTAGGAGAGCCCGAGGCAGAGAAAGCTGCTCGCGATATACCAATAGACCACCTGCGGTTTGCGCACCCATACGTCGGCGCCCATGAGATAAAAGAGGATCAGAAGGGACGGCGCCCACATCAAACAACCCGCCACCGCGAACCAGACTCCCGCCCGTAACCGCCAGGCCCGCAGGGCGGTGAGTTGCTTCTGGATCGCGAGCACCGGCGCGTCGTAGTCGATGGCGTGGATGAGGACAAGGTCGCGAATCGCGAACACCATCGTCATCACTGCGAATGTCTGGAGTAGCAGACCGCAAATCATCAGGTGCGGCGCGTCGAGGTGCTTGAACCAGAAGCCGCCGGCGAAGAGCGCGACGATCACGCCGATGACGATCTGGATCGTCTGGCCGGTAACGAGTGGCCGGAAGCCGCCGCGGAGGTTAGCGAGCTTTGTTTCCTTGAACTGATGCAACGCGAGGGTGTGCTGCCGTTCGAGTTTTCGGTCCAGCGCCTGCCAGGCCGTTTTGAGATCGTCGATAGTAGAAGTCGTCATATTATTCTGCTGCGGTTTGCGTCATCTGTTGCCGGACGCGTTCTTTGAGGCGGCTGATTTTTGTCGCCACGTTTGTTTCAGTGATTCCGAGAATGGAAGCGATCTCGCGATAGCTGCGGTCGTCGAGATAAAGCAAGAGGAGCGCGCGATTGAGCGGCTCGAGGCCCGCGATCACCTTCTGCAATTCCGCCACGCGCTCATCGGTTTCCGGCGTGGCGGTTTCATCGGGAACATCGAGCTCCGTCGCCTCCAGCGACACCGTCTGGCGATGCGGACGCGTGGCGCTGCGGAGGAACGAGATCGCCACGTTGAGCGCGATCCGGTACATCCAGGTCGAGAACGGCCGCTCGGGCGAGTAGCGCGGATACGCCTTCCAAAGTTGCAGGCTGATCTCCTGCATCAGGTCGAGCCGGTCGGCCCGGCTGCCGGTGTAAGCGGCCGCCACCTTCCGGATGATTCCGGTATGTTGATCGAGGAGACGCGTAAACGCCTCCCGATGATCGGGCGCGACACTCATGGCGACAGAAGCGGCGGCAAGTTGTAACGGAGGATTGAGCATTGTTACCAGAGTGATTCGCGCTCCCTCCCCAAAAATCACAACCGATCCTGGAAAAAACTCATATCAAGACTCTGGGCTCCCGAATAATCGTCCGACCCGCTCGCCCAGATAGCCCGCGCACAAAGGGCGACGTGCACCTCAACAAAAGGAGTGCAGAGCGCGGGAGTTCGGCATAGGCTAGGTGTGAAACTCAATGAACTCACAAGCCCCGCGTCGCAGTGACGATGAGATCATCCGTTCGATGATCGAAAAAGAGAACGACTACATCAATCAGCGAGTGACTTGGTTCGCCACTCTGCAGGGGCTCTTGATCGCGGCCTTAAGCTTTGCGAGTAGGCAGCCGGAAGGAGACCGTTTCTACGCAATTTTGTGCCTGTTAGGATTCCTGGTTGCGTTTATTATTCTCTTCCCCATCAGCGCAGCGCATATGACGATGAGTCACTTACTTGATTGGTGGGATCGGAACAAGCCGGATAATTATAGCGGACCAGATGTCATCGGCATGCGACCACCAAGCCCGCAATGGATTTCTAGATACGTTGGTCCTTGGACTTGGTTAATTATTGTATTCCTCGTCGCATGGTTTCTGATGGGTTATCGTTCAGTCCTAAACTTGTTTCATTAAGAAGTCGTCGGGGCGATGAGCTAATATGGACGTTCATTCGTTTTATTTTGACCAGTACAAGGCTCTACGCGAGGAGATCATGTTTACCATGGGGCAGCTCTATAGCACTGAAATGTATGGAGCCATCGCCATAACAGGCATCTACTTATGGCTCTTTGTTAATAGCTCCCATATTTCGATTCGTTCCATATGGTTGATTCCGCCTTTCCTGATAGTTGCATGCGCCATCCACTGCTTAGTGCTCTCTTTGCGGCTCTCCATGATCGGCGGGTACCTGAAAGAGCTTGAAGAGGTGTTGGTGGAAGGCAACAAAATCATGGGGTGGGAACACTATAAACTGTCCCGTGGTTGGGTCGATATGACCGACTATGTCCTTGCAACTGTGGCCTGGGTATTTGCGTTAGGCGTCTCAGTTGCTATATCATGGCGCGGCGCAAGGACGCGCCCGCCGGGTGCCGTGCGGAACGCCTCACCGTAATTTCACGAAAACGGAGTTAGGAGACAGTCTGTAATTCTCAACGTCGTTGAGAGCGGACCGGAAGAGCGATAATCACAGGCTGACACCTTCCGTTCCCGGTTGAGCGAAACTTCCCCTACGGCGAAGGTGAAGCAATTGGAGAACGGCTTTGCTCGCGCGCCTTCTGATTAGCGGGACCGCTTGAGATCACGGCGGCCCATACGATGAGGGAGAACAGACCAAGAACCATGATTACAACCATCACTATGCCTAATCCGGTTTTCGCAAGGCTACCTAAAACAAATCCGAGTCGATCAATTTGCCACGTTGCCGTCACTCGCCCACTCCCAGCCTCATGAGTAATATGGACTTGGCGAAGGTGCCAATTCTCGACGTGTGTGTTTGTCCATGCCACCACGCCGCAGCGCCCTTTTGGTCGCAGTTCGCCGATTGCCACAATTTCATTGATCTTACCTAGATAAACCGGCTCCTCTGCCTTGTCGTGCCGAATGATTGCGAACGTCGCGTTCGGGAGTTTTAGATTTACGTCGATACATTTTTTCTCACCATTGTTCTCAACCGTCGCAATCCACAACCCAGCCGCGCCGGTCGCAGAGTAGGGCAAATCTTTGTCCAATTTCCATTTTACATCTCGGGCTAACGATTCCGCGTGTTCGTACCGGTCGTCGTACAATTTCCCCTTGGGTGGATCTTTCGGATTGCGCTCGAAAAACTCCTTTATCGCAGTCTTGATCGTCTCGTCGCGCTCTGTGAGAAACGGGGCAACGGTCGGATGAAGGTGATAGGGATGGCACGATACAGAGACCAATAATCGTTTCCGCCGCGCAACCAACCATTGAATGGCTTTAACGCATGAAACGACGACCGCTACTGCCGCAGCAATCGGAATAAACAAATAGAGAAGGCCCCAATCCATTGGCGTTTTGCTTGTGCCAGTCTCTCCGTGTAGCCGAATTTGAGCAATGAGGAATTTGTCGAATTGAAGAGGCATCCAAGGGGTCAATCTGTAATCTCGATACTCAGAGCATGCGATCAGCCGATTAGCGTTTGGACTAGACGCGCTTGTGCGGTTGCGCGAGTTTTGCGGCATGAAATTGCTTCGATCGACTCTTCTGATTATTCCAGCTCTCTTCCTGTCCGCGTCGCCGCTCTTCGCGCAGGAAAAAAAGGCGCGGGTCAGTCCGCATGAGACGGTGAATGCCACCGTCGGTGACGCGAAGATCACGATCGTTTACGGGCGGCCTTATTCGAAGGATCCGAAAAGCGGGGAGAAGCGCAAGATCTGGGGCGGGCTCGTCCCCTTCGGCACGGTTTGGCGGATGGGGGCCGATGAAGCCACCCTGCTTACGACCGACAAAGACATTTCGATCGGCGGGACTGCGATCGCGGCCGGCACTTACTCGCTCTACCTCCTGCCCGCGGAAGCCGGCGCAAAGCTGGTCGTGAATAAGCAGACGGGGCAGTGGGGGACGAAGTACGATGAGAGCCAGGATTTGGTTCGGATCGATCTGAAAAAGGAGCCGCTCGCCAAGCCGGTGGATCAATTCACGATCGCAATCGATAATGGCGGGTTGAAGCTGATGTGGGAAGACGTCCAGTATTCGGCGGCGATAAAGGCAAAAAGCTGAAAAGCGAAAAAACTGAAACGCTGACATCGGACCTCGGACCTCTGACTTCCGACCTCCGACCAGCGTGGAAATCAGATTAGACGATCTCAGCGGCCGCGAAATCCGCGAACTGCTGGAGGAACATCTAGCGAATATGCGGCTGATCACGCCGCCGGAAAGTATCCATGCCCTGGCGATCGAGGGATTGCGCCGACCGGAGATCAGTTTCTGGACGGCTTGGGAAAACGGCGAACTCCTGGGCTGCGGAGCGCTCAAAGAGTTGGACGCTCACCATGGCGAGATCAAGTCGATGCGAACATTGTCGCGACACCGGAGGAAAGGCGTGGCGAAGGTTCTGCTCGAGCACATCATCGATGAAGCAATCCGGCGCGGCTACCGCCGGTTGAGCTTGGAAACCGGATCGATGGAAGCTTTCGAGCCGGCTCGGCAGCTCTATACGCGCGCCGGCTTTTCCTATTGCGGCCCGTTCGCGGAATACTTCGATGATCCGAATAGCGTCTTCATGACGAAAGAGCTGAAAGAGGCGAGATTGCAGGGCGACCGCTCCGATTGCTAGCCTTCGCCGAGAATGAAGCGCTCGATGGCGTTCGCGAATCCTTCTTCTTCGGATGAGGTCGTGACGTGGGTCGCGGCACGTTTCACTTCCTCGCTGCTTTGTCCCATGGCGATGCTGACGCCGGACTTCTCGAACATCGAGATATCGTTAGGCATATCGCCGAAGGTGGCGACTTCGCTTGGTTCGATCTGGAGCATCTTCGCTAACGCGAGAACGACCGCGCCCTTGTTCGCCTGCGGATGGGTGACATCGACGTAGTAAGGCTGCGAACGCGCGGCGAAAACTGCGGTGGGCTGATCGCGCGGCGGCGTGGTCTTTTTGCAAATCACCTGGGATGAGAACTGGCGGACGATGTCCGCTTCGCAGCGCGCGACCGCATACAGGTCGTCGCTGATCCCGACGACCTTGACGACTTCATCCATCTTATCGGCGAAATTGGAAACAACGGAGGGTGGGAATTTGACGGTCCATTCCTCGCGATCGACGTGCGGTCCATGGCGCTCACGAACAAACCAGTCGTTGCCGCGGTAAATCCAGGAGTCGAGCTGGTGGGACGCAATGATTGCGAGAATGGGTTCAACCGCATCGCGTGACAGGACACGCTGTTCGATCAAGGAAAGATCCGGCCGGACAAACCGCCCGCCATTGAAGGCCGCCAGCGGAGTAGTGAGACCGAGCGGCTCGACGAACATTTGCATTCCGCGCGGCGGACGGCCGCTCGTGATCGCGAAGGCGATGCCCGCGTTCGCGAGAGCTTTCACGCTCGCGATCGCCCGCGGGGTCAACACCTTCTCGTGCGTAACCAGCGTGCCGTCGACATCGGCCAGAACAAGCTTGATCGAATTCACGCGTCAATCTACGGATTTATGCCCTCGTTCCCAAGTTGTACTCGGGAATGCTCTGGGCTTGGCGCTGGAAGCGAAGCTTCCGGGAAGACTGCGTCCGCTTCGATCGCCTGAACCAACTCATTTCCCCGGCTCCTGGCAGAGCTTCTCGAAACGCGGATCGCCCCGGAGGTTGTCCCAATCGGGATCGATCCGCAGCAGCGCCGGTGTGAGCACCGGCGGGCCGTAGGGAGTAGTGAGTAAGTGTTGCACGGCGGCGATTGCGTGGTCCTTGTCGCCGAAATGGGCCTCGATCCGCGCCAGGGTCTCTTCGTGGGATGGCCCAGTGTAACTATTTCTCGACGCCGGGTCGAGCGCGATAGCTTTGTGCGCCAGATCGAGTGCCTTGCTCTCATTGCCAAGACAAGCTTCCACCCAGGCGAGATTGGAGATAAATTCAGCGTTATCGGTTTGCTGGTGCAGGGCGGCTTCGAAGGCGGCACGCGCTAACTCATAGGTCTGCAACGCGGCCTCAGTCTGTCCGGCGTGCCTCTCGAGATCAGCCAAAATCTCGTGAAAATCACCTAACGAATTACCGAGCTGCTCAGGTTTGCTCAAGAGCGCCTTTAACATCGCTATCGAAGGTCCATAATTGTGAAGGAAGCTGGCGTTGTTTGCCATGACTTGAAAATACCAGCTATCGGCATCAATCGACCGGACGCCATCGAGCAATGCCTGGGCCTGGGCAAGGTCACCGGTCATTTGATAGGTCGACGCCAGCATTCCAATTACCGTGGAGTTTTGCGGGCTCAGGTCACGAGCGTGCTCGAGAACTTTTCTGGCGGAAACAACATCGCGCATTCCAGAGTCCGTAAGGCTAGCGTCGCTGAGCAGAAAAACGTTCTGTGGATCCAGTTCAATCGCTTGCCTGTAATATTGTTGGCTGCCTTCCCATTTAGCTTGCCGCCGCGCCAAAGCACCGAGGAGTTCGGCCGCTACCGCATTGTTCGGAAACCGTTGTCGAACGGTCTCGTAGTGATGTTTCGCGGTTTCATAATCGCGTTCTACATAAGAGGCGTAGAACCCCTCCGCCAGGATGGTCTCCGCCAGCGTTGGCGTCAGCTTTACCGCGTTTTCCACGGCCTGGCGTGTTGCGTCCCGCCGTTGCGGCGTACGGTCCCAGTTAATATAAGCCAGGCCGTCTGCCCGGACCAATTGGGCCCAGGCCAGACCGAATTGAGGGTCCAGCCTGACCGCCTCTTCAAGTAGGCGTCATAGGCCTGGGGATTGGAGGTGGGCTTGATAGCTAACAATTCCTTTTCGCTGCCGGTAAGCTTCGCATTCAACTGATCGGCAATCGCGGTCGCGACTTCCCCTTCTACGGCAAAGATGTCGTCCAGCTTCCGGTTGTAACTCTCCGCCCAGAGATGCTCGTCGGTGGCTACGCGAATAAGCTGGACGTTAATATGCGCGGAGTTCCCGATTTTTTGCACGCTGCCTTCGAGCAGGTTGGCCACACCGAGCTGCTTGCCGACCTCGCGTAGATTGCCCGGCGCGCTCTTGTATTTCTGCGTCGAAGTGCGCGAAATGACTTTCAGGGTCGCGATCTTCGAGAGCCGGGTGAGGATTTCATCCTGAATGCCGTCCGCGAAATAAGCGTTCTCCTTGTCGCTGCTCAGGTTTTCGAAGGGCAGGACCGCGATCGATTTGGAACTGGCGGTGGAAGACAGTTCGTTAGGCGCGGCGGCTCGGCGTGGCGTGAGGACGAACTTGTCGACCGCGAAGTAGCCGAGCGCGAGGAGCAGCACGACGATGATCATGCGATCCATCCGCCTTGCGGTCTGCTGGGCGATCGATTGCTCGGGACGGACGTCCTCGTCGCGCTTCAAGCCCTCTGGGGTTAGCTCAAAAACCCAGCTGAAGATCAACGCCGGCACAAAACCGATCGCGAGTAGGAGCACCACGCTGCGCGGCAGCCAATCGGGCGCGCCGAACATCGGGAGCACGGTGCTCGCGACCTGAGTGAGCAGCCATGCGCCGACGAGATAAAGCCCGGCCATGCGAACGACATTGCGCCGCTTCAGTTCGGCGAAGAAGTTACGCGAGTTCATTCGATCTTGCCTGGCTGGAGAAAGTGCCAGGACAGCTTCTTATTGCCGTTCGTCAGTTCGTCATCAAGGCAGATCGCATTCAGTTCCTTACCTGCGTCGCTGGAGGCGGGCTTCGGCGAGGTCGATGTCGTGCTGGATGCGGCGCAAGACTTCGTCGTTGATGGTCTCTTCGTTGCGAAGGGCGATGACGGCGTCGCGTTCGGTCCTCAAGGCTTCGCGCGCCAGCTGCTCGAAGTCCTTTGAGTACAATCGGCGAACGCTTTCTTCGTGCGAAGTGTCCCTGCGCAATTGCCGGATGCGATCGGCGTATTCGGAGCGGAGGCGTTCGACGCTCTCAGGCCTCGCCTGACTCGTCGCTCCCATCTCTTCGATGCGCGCGAGGGCCGCTTCGTTCGCCTTCAGGCGCGCCAGGCGCTCTTCTTTTTCGGGAACGTGATCGTCCACAATTTTCAGCCAGCGAACCAGTGGCTTAAGGGTGAGGCCTTGCAGAACAAGCGTTCCGAAAATGACGCAGAACGTCACTAAGAGGATGAGGTCGCGGCCGGGGAAGGGCGCGCCATTAGCCAGGAGAAATGGAATCGCGAGCGCGCCGGCGAGCGAATCCGCGCCGCGCATCCCGGTCCAGGCGATGAAGGCTGTCTGTTGCCAGGGCGCGGGGTTCTTGCGACGGAACGTGCGGCTGAACAGTCGCGGCAAATAAGTGGCGATGAAGAGCCAGAGAAAACGAACCAGCACGATCGTCAAAAGGATGAGCACCGCCAGTTTCACAACCGACATCGCCGAACCGGGAGGAAGCGCGTGGATCACCTGCGGCAGTTGGAGCCCGATGAGCATGAAAAGGATTCCGTTAAGAATGAAGACGACCATTTGCCAAACCGGTACCGCCTGGAGCCGCATCCGCCCGCTCAAGACATGGGGCGCGCGCCACCCGTAATAAATGCCGGCAATGACTACTGCCAGGATGCCGGAGACATGCAGTTTTTCCCCGCTGAAGTAGGCCACGTACGGAGTAAGGAGCGAGAACATGGTTTGCACCGGCGGATCGTCGAGGCGCTTCTGCACTTGCGTCGCAAGCCAGCCGGTAGCGAGACCGACCGCGATCCCACCCGCGGCGACGAGAAGAAATTGCGCGCTCGCCTGCCCGAGCGAAAACGTTCCGGTCAACACTGCGGCCACCGCGAAACGGAAAGAGATGAACGAGGTAGCGTCGTTCACCAGGCTCTCGCCTTCGAGGATGACAATGATCTTGCGGGGAACGCGGAGGTCTTTAGTCACCGCCAGAGCGGCCACGGCATCCGGGGGTGAGATGAGAGCGCCGAAAACAAAACCGACCGCCAAAGGCAATCCGGTCAGCGCGTGGAACAGGTAGGCAGTCGCTGTCATCGTCAACAGGACCAGGAAGATTGCGAGGGGAAGAATGGAGCGAAGGTTTGCGCGAAAATCTCTCCAGGAGGTGTAGACGGCCGCGGGATAAAGGAGCGGCGGGAGAAACAAATTGAAGACCAGTTGAGGTTCGAGATGAATCTCGGGCAGGCCGGGCACTAGAGCGAGAAGTCCACCCCCGATGGTGAGCAGGATTGGATAAGGAACGCTGATTTTCCGCGCGACGATCGCCAGCAACGCGACAGCCACGAGACAAATCAGAATTAGTTCGGTCTTGTCCACGATGGTTCCCGAATCCTGCAAAGCCGAAAGCCTGAAAGCAAATCTTGAAATATCATTCCGTTATCTCCATTGGATAACAATGGACGAAAGGAAATTGGACCTCGTTGCAAAAGTCCCGCAGGTAACGCTTCTCTTCTGGATCATTAAGATCCTGGCAACCACGCTCGGCGAGACCGGGGGCGATGCCGTCACGATGTCGTGGCTTGGCGAAACGACAACCGAAGCAAAGGGCACCGGCTATCTGATCGGAACGGCAATCTTCGGTGTGATTTTCGTAGCTGCGGTGCTCGTGCAAATCCGGGCGAAGAAATTTCACCCGTTCCTCTACTGGCTGACGATCGTCGCGACGACGACGGTCGGGACCACCCTGGCGGACTACTGCACGAGATCGCTCGGCATCGGCTACACCGGCGGCTCGACGATCCTGCTGATCTTCGTGATCGCGTCGCTTCTGATCTGGCGTTGGTCAACCGGGAGCATATCGATCGAAACGGTGAATACGCCGAAGGTCGAGGTGTTTTATTGGGTGACGATCATGTTCTCGCAGACGCTCGGGACCGCACTCGGCGATTGGGTCGCCGATACCAACGAGATGGGCTATGTCGGGGCGGCCGCGGTGTTCGGTGGTTTGCTTCTGCTGACCGCGCTTCTCTATTATTTTACCAGCATTTCACGCGTCATTTTATTTTGGGCGGCATTCATTTTGACTCGGCCGCTCGGCGCGGTAGTCGGCGACTTTCTCGATAAGCCGATGGCGCAAGGAGGGCTGGCGCTCAGCCGTTACACTGCCTCGATAGCGCTCGTGGTGGTAATCATCGCGTTGATTCTGATTTTCCCGCAGAAGCCGGCTTCGAAAGCGCATTGAGGAAATCCGAAGCCGTCGCCGTTTGTTGGAGGGGCGAGCTCCAGCGAGCCCGATCCTTCGCGGCGTCGCAGAGCTCCGCCCTCCATTGGCGGCGCCAACAGGCTAATAAAGCAACTGCATCCCGAAGTAAGCGATCGTCGCGAGAGAGTCGGGCGATCGAATCTCCCGACCGAGCGATACGATCAGAATCCGCGTCTCGGTAAATTCATGATGGACGCCGACGTTCGCGGTCAAGACGTCGCGCGTGAAATTCATCCGCGACGTGCCGTGAAGCTCCGCCATTAACAGAGTCCGTTTCGAGACGTCCAGGCCGCCGACGACGCCATACAGCCATTCGCTGCTGCCGATGCTGCTGACATGCGGTCCGAACTCAAGGTTTGCATGCCATCGCCCGAACGCTTTCGACATCTGCATCGGAATTTGAAAACGAGTCCCCTCCTCGGAAAGGCCCCGGCGCGGCGATGAGTGAACGACGTTGAAGATGACCCGAGGAAACATCGACATATCGAAGCCATCGCCGTTCTGTTGTTGATCGAGGAAACGCCATTTCACGGCCGCCTCGCTGGCGCCGAGTCCGCCAATCAGCCCGTGTCCTTTGCGCTTCAAGAGCACCGGCGCGGTCTGCAACGTGAGCTGAATGTGCTCGCCGACTCCGTAGTTCAAATCGATCGCGGGAGAGTCGGCCGCCGTTTCGCCCGGCCGGTGCTCGAACGCGAGAGCGAGATTGATCTCCCATTTTTTGTCTCCCGGCGTGCCTGGATCGTCGGTGATCATGGGCGGACCGCCTTGCGCGTGCGCGGAATGCGCGCGCCAGAGGAAAAGGACGACGAGAAGTGCGAATCCTCTCGTTAGGCCGCGGCGAGCCAGTCCCCTACCCCTTCGGCGATTCGGCGGGAGCATAGACCAGCAGCTTGAAAGTATTCGGCACGACGGTCGGCCGCCCCGGCGATGCGCCTGGCGACGGACTCGGTGCCGGCTGAAATTGCGCGCAGGGCAAATAGATCCGATGCGTCCGCGGATCGACTTCCATGGTCCGGGCGCGCGGCTCCGTCTTCAGGGTTTGCACGACGGTGAGTTTGTCGGGCGTTTCTTCTTTCGCGATCGTCGTCACGCCTTCGCCGCATGAGGCAAAGGCAAGCTGCGTTCCAGGATCGAACGCGCAGCCGTCCGTGCCGGAACCGATCGGCACCGTTGCAACGACTTTGCCGGTTTCGGTATTGAGCATCACCATCATCTTGTTGTTGCAGGCGGCGAACAATCGGTGATGCGCCGCATCGAGCGCGATGCCGGTCGGCTCTTTCCCCGGGGCGAGCGACCAGCGCGAAACGACTTCGTGCTTCGTCGAATCGATCGCCACCACTTCGCTTTTGTCCTCGAGATTGCAGTAAACCCGACCGGCCGCGTTATCCGCCACGGCGAATTCCGGAGTCCCGCCCAGCTCGATCGTGCTCACCACCTTCGCGCTCTTCGCCTCGATCACCGTGACCGAGGTTCCGCTATGATTGAAAATGTAAACTTCCCCTTTCGTCGGTTCGTAGGCGATCGCGTCCGGATTCTTACCGGTATCCACCTTCTCGATTGTCTTGAGTGTTGTCAGATCGACCACGCTCGATTTGTTCTCTTTGCCGTTGGCGGAGAATCCCCGGTTTAGCCCCGGCACTGCCATGAACGCGTGCACGCCGGGCGTATCCGCGATCTCGCCCGCGACCGCGTTTTTATCGAGGTCCACCACGACGACCTTCGTCGCGTGCGAGAGATACAGCCGGTGGGCCGCGGAATCGATCGTGAGAATGTCCCACCCGCCTTCCCCTCCGATCGGGATTTCCTGGACGAGTTTGTAGCTTTGTTCCGCCGCCGCCGCATTGAGCAACGCGAAGAGACAACCAACTGTGAGAAGGATCGAACGCATCCGAACATCTACAGCACCTGACGAAAAACTGAAATGCTGAAATGCTGAAACGCTAAAAGCCGGCAAGCCCGCGCCGGATCATTTCTTGTTTCAGCATTTCAGTTTTTCAGGATTTCAGCTTTTGTGTAAGGCATGCAAAGGATTACTCCATTTTTGTGGTTCGATAATCAGGCGGAGGAAGCGGCGAACTTTTACGTGTCGGTTTTCAAGGATTCGAAGGTGAAACAGATCACGCATTACACCGGAGAGGAACCGGCCGACAGGAAGGGCCAGGTGATGACGGTCTCGTTCGAACTGAATGGGCAGGAGTTCACGGCCTTGAACGGCGGGCCGCAGTTCAAGTTCACCGAAGCGGTTTCATTCGTGATCAACTGCGAGACGCAGGAGGAGATCGATTATTATTGGGGAAAGCTGACCGCCGATGGCGGAGAGGAAGTGCAATGCGGCTGGCTCGCGGACAAATATGGCCTTTCCTGGCAGGTGGTCCCGACCAAATTTTTCGACGAATGGGTCAGGAACGCGGCCGGATTGCAGCGGGTGATGCATGAGCTGATGCAGATGACGAAGCTCGATCTCGCGAAGCTGCAGAAAGCGTTTGAGGGGAAGTAATCATCCACAGATTATGCAGCCAATTTTCACAGATTCTAATCTGCGTAAATCTGCGCAATCTGTGGACGAACCATCCGCGGGCTGGCACGTAAGATTTCGCACCGCTATTCTTTTGGCGATCGTAATTGGGTTGGTGGCTTCTGCGCAGGGGCAGACGGATTACACCAAGGCCGTCGAGAAATGGCGGAGTGAACGGGAGACTAACCTGAAAAAGGAAACCGGCTGGCTGACGGTGGCGGGACTCTTTTGGTTGAAGAATGGGATCAATACGGTAGGCGCAGGTGAGAATTTTGACGTGCGGCTGACCGACAATTTCAAAAAGGGAAAATTCGGGGAAATCAATTTCAAAGACGGCGCGGCGACCTTGAAGGTTCAAAGCGGTGTCGATGCCCAGAGCGATGGCAAAAGCATTTCAACGATCGACCTGGTGTCTGATGAAAAGGGAAAGCCGACGGAGATTCGCGTGGGAACTCAGACCTTCTATCTCATCAGGCGGGAAGATCGATTCGGCATCCGGCTGAAGGACGGCAACAGCGAAGCGCGAAGGAATTTCAAAGGACTGCATTGGTTTCCCATCGACGAGAGCTACAAGGTCGCGGCGCGCTTCGAAGCCTTTCCGGAGCCGAAGGAAGTGATGGTTCCGAATGTTCTCGGCGGGAATTTCAAGATGAAGAGCCCGGGGATTCTCAAATTCACCCTCAAAGGAAAAGAGGGTTCGCTCCAGCCGGTTACCGAAGATGACGGCACCTTGTTTATTATCTTCGGCGATGGATCGAACCGGAACGAGACCTACAAGTCAGGACGATTTCTCTACGCCGATAAACCGGTGAATGGCGAAGCGCTGCTCGATTTCAACAAAGCCGAGAATCCGCCATGCGCCTTCACTCCCTTCGCCACTTGTCCGCTGCCGCCGCCGCAGAACAAGCTCGAGGTTGAGATCAAGGCCGGCGAGAAGCGCTACGATCACTAATCTTCGTTTTCCTGAGCGGCAGCGCTGGGTAAATTCGGGAGAATGGCGGAAGAACGGAAAACTGCGCGCAGGTCGGCAAGGATCGAGTGCGTTGCCATCGCTGCGCGGGAAATGGTTCTCATCGACCAGAACCCTTTGCGAAACGCGGCCGGCGCCGAATGCAGCGCCCTGATGGCGCGGCTGGAAGAAGTGCGCGCGGCGTGGCATCGCTTCGAACGGGAAGATAAGCCGGGCTTCGTCCGCTGGCGGGCCCGGGAATTCGGGCCGCTGCTCAGCGAGTTGCGCGACGTGGAGGTCCAGATTCGCGAGACCGAAACGCTGGTGCACGAAGTGGAGATGGAAATGCGGCGCGGCTTTTACGATCCGCAGAGCGCTTATCAACGAGTGATGTTTCGCCGGGAGAATCCGTCATTGGTCGAGGACGAACCGCCGCCCCAGCGCAGAGAACGGCCCGGCGAGGAACCGAGACTGAGTGAGTTCGAGAAGGAAGCGCTCTTTCAGGAATGGGTGCAGAAATTCATCGGCACGAATCCGGACAAGCTCGATGACGAGGCTTACACGACGACGTTTGAAGCTTTCAAGTCTCACATGTTCCGCAGCCAGCACGATGAGCCGCGGCCAGCGCAAAATTTCCGGCGCGCCGAGCCGATCCATCCGGACCCCGTGGATGAAGAACCGATACCGGCGCCGATCGACGCGCGCGTGAAAGAACTTTACCGGCTGCTCGTTCGCCGATTGCATCCCGACCTGCGCGCCGATGGGAATGCGGCCGCGTCTGCTTTGTGGCACGAAGTCCAGGACGCTTATGCTGCGGGCGATATCGCGCATCTCGAAATTCTTCTCGCCCTCAGCGATATCGACTCCGAGCGCTTCAGCGATCAAACGAGCGTATCGCAAATGCGCGCGGTGTTGGCCGAACTAACCCGAGCGTTGTTCGCGCTGGACGACAGCCTGCGTCAGGCGCGCGACGAAGATGCGTGGGGCTTCGCGCGGAGCGGCGAGCGGCCCGGTTTGCGCGAACGGGTGCAAAGGGAATTGGAGGCGAGCCTGCGCACGAGATCCAACCGCCTCGCGTTGCTGAAACGCACGATCGCCGATTGGTCGCGTCCGCCTCTGGTGAAGGCCGCGATCGATCTGCGCCGACCGCCAAGCGCCTATTCGCAAGGACAACGCCGAGCCGTATAGCGGATCGAGGATTGCGAAGTTATTTCGCAGGCCTCGGTCCCGAGGTTAAAGTTGGGACGTGTTCATCCTCGTATTTTTCGATGAGCACTCCAACTACATCCATGAGTGAGGCGAGCGGATGATTTTCGTCTTCGCCCACTTCGTCGGTTAGGTTATCCAGAAACTCAACCAAGCCCTCATATTCGCCCTTGGTGCGGGGCACTCGGACCTCTCGTGAGATGGGCGGCCAAGATTCGGTTACTTTTGCCAGTTCTGCGGCAGACATATCATTTTTTCCATTTGCCCGCGTTGTATTCCTCATGGGTCAACACGTGGCGGATGTAAATCTTGTTTCGATTATAATGCAGAGCCGCAATCAGTCTAACTTTGTTCCCGCCGATGTTGAACACGGTAAATTTCCCAACTTGATCGGCATGAGGAAATATCTTTCGCAAATCGACAAGGCTTGCGAAGCGGTTCTTCCGTACGATCCGATACCAGTGCGCAAGTGAGGAGCGTCCCTCTGGATGCTTCTCCGCAAACTCATTGAGGCGTTTTCGCGTGATGACGTGCATGATCCGGGGAGGATGCGAAATCCGTGGAATTATTTTGGCGGCCTCGCTTTCGAGGTCAAGACGCGGTGAGTCGCGAGGGCATTGAGAATCTCCGGATCGCCTTGCGCCCAGGAGTTGTCGATGGTGATGCGCTTGAAGCGCCATTTTTGTCCGTCACGGACCAGCTCGCAATCGTAGCGGTTCATCAGGAGCGCGTTCTCCGATCCGCGGCGGGATCCTTCGCGCGGCATGAAATGTTGGGACATGACATACGCGGAGAGCGTGGCGCTATCGTCGCTGATTTCGATCTGGAGATTGCTGGTCGTGTGACTGGTATCGAGCGGACCAATCAGAGGGAGAACGGCGTCGACGATGGCCTGGCGGCCGGTGAGCCGGGGGAAGTCGAGCTTGAGCTTTCGGCCCGCCGGCGTGAAATCGAAAACGCAATCGTCTGCCAGCGCCGAGGTCAACGAATCCGCATCGCCATGGTCGAGGCCGAAGGCGTACCGATGGAGCGCGTCAGCGATCTCATAACGGTCGGCGGCGAGTTGCGCCAGGTCGGTGCTCATGGCTTGCAGCTTAGGCGGCCAACCTCTCAATCGCAAAGCGCAAGCGAATTGAACGGGGATAACGCGGATGGATTCCCGACATCCGAGAAATCCGAGAAATCCGCGGTTAATAAATCGGGAAGTATGATCGTGACCTGCCGGCGATTGCGTTGGCATAATCTGGCGTGCTCACCATCGAGAAAGTTTCGAAACGGTTTCGCGCCGGGAACTACGGCGTCCGCGATCTTTCGCTGGAGGTAAAATCGGGCGTCATTGGGCTGCTCGGTCCGAACGGCGCAGGAAAAACGACGCTGATGCAGATGATCGCGACGATCACGCGGCCGACGAGCGGACGGATCCTGTTTCATGGCGAGGATGTGGCGAAGCGGCCTAACAACTTGCGCCGCAAGCTTGGTTATCTCCCGCAGGATTTCGGCGTTTACGATAATCTGACGGCGACCGAGTTTCTCACCTACTTCGCGGCGCTGAAAGGCGTGCGCTCGAAGCAGCGCGTAATGGAAATGCTCGAGAGCGTGAATCTCCACGGCGTGGCGAACCGGACGGTGGGCGGGTTCTCCGGCGGAATGAAGCAACGGCTCGGGATCGCGCAGGCGCTGATCAACGATCCCGAGCTGGTGATCGTGGACGAACCGACGGCCGGGCTCGATCCGGAGGAGCGGGTGCGCTTCCGAAATGTCCTGTCGGAGATCGGCTTTGGGAAATTGGTGATTCTCTCCACGCACATCGTCTCGGACGTGGAATCGATCGCGACCGAGATCGCAGTCATGAAAAACGGCGCGCTGCTTACGATGGCGCCACCGGAGACGCTGTTGCGCACGTGCGAGGGCCACGTCTGGGAAAGCGTGGTCTCGTCCGAGCAATTCGATCAACTGCGGACAACTCTCAAGATTTCCAGCGCCGTCCGCAAACCCGACGGCGTCCACATCCGATTCGTCGGACCGTCGCCGGAAATCGCGGCCACCGCCGCCGAGCCGGAACTGGAAGACGCGTTTCTTTATTTGATGAACTTCGCCGACGCGGGTGCGCCGCCACCGCCGGCATGACCGCTTCCCTCTCGCGCATCGGCGCCATCGTCAGCGCGGATTTCCGGATTCGCTTCCGGCGTGTCTCAACCGTGATTGTATTTCTGGGGCTGAGCGCGTTTGCCTACGTCTGGATTCCCGCGCCTTCGACGGGCCGAACGCTCATCCAGATCAATGGACAGCGCGCCGTCTATAACTCAGGGGCCCTCGGGATGGGGACGGCGTCGCTCGGCATGATCTTCGCTGGTCTTTTCGGTTACTACGTGATCTCGAACGCGATCCGGCGCGACATTGTCACGCGCGGCGGAGTCATCGCCGCTTCTACTCCCATGCGTTCCGGGGAGTATTTGCTCGGCAAGTTCCTCGGCAACCTCACATTTCTCGCGACCTTCGTCTGCGGCTTCATGCTCAGCTCGATGGTCATGCTCGCCGTCCGCGGCGAAGCGCGCCTCGAGCCGTTCGTCTTCATCGGGCAATATCTACTCCTTACCCCCGCGGCGATTGTCTTCGTTTCCGCCGTCGCAGTCCTCTTCGAATCGATTCCCTGGCTGGCGGGAAAACTCGGCGATGTAATCTATTTCTTTTTGTGGAGCACGGTGATCGGCCTCGTGGGTGCGAATGAAGCCGCCCATGGCCAGATAAATTGGTTGCGCTGCTTCGACTTCACCGGATTCGGATTCATGATCGACCAAATGCAGCGAACGTTGCAAACCCACTCGGTGTCGATCGGCGCATCGAGCTTCGATCCGACGAAACCGACGATTATTTTCCAAGGACTGAGCCTGACGCCCGATTGGATTCTGCCGCGCGCAATCTCGCTGCTGGTTCCGCTGTTGTTGCTGCCGGTCGCAGGGCTCTTTTTCCACCGGTTCGATCCGGTGCGGACCGGTCGAGTTTCCGGAAAAGGCCGCCGCAATTGGATCGGCAAAATTCAAAACCTTTTCAAACCGATGACCCGGCGCGCCGTTTCGCTGCTGATGGTTCCAGGCCGGAGCGGCTCATTCGTCGGCGCGATCTGGACTGATGCCGCTCTGACCATGACCCTCTATCCGTTCGTGTTTGTCGCGTTTGTCGGACTCTCCATTGCGAGCTCGATCGCGCCGCTCGCCGGGGTCCTGCCAATCGTGTTTGCGATCCTCGCCATCATCGTCTCGGATGTCGCAACGCGCGATGCGCGGGCCGGAACGACGGCCAGTCTGCGATCGATCTCTCGCCTGCGCGAAAACTATGTCTGGTGGAAGCTCGGCTCGACTTGTCTGCTCAGTCTTTTTCTGTGCGCAGTGGCACTCATCAGGACGATCCCCCATGGCCGCCCGGCGCTCGCCGCTCTCATCGGCGGTATCGTCTTCGTCGCCTCGACTGCGACCGCGCTCGGCGTCACGACCTCGAATCCGAAGACGTTCATCGTCGGGTTCCTGACCTTCTGGTATGTGGTCGTGAACGATAAGGGAGCGAGTCCATTCCTGGATTTCGCCGGCTTTTACGGCCGCTTCACTCCAGCGACGATCGTCCTCTATGCGCTGATGAGCGTGGCGGCGATTGGAGTTGCGCAGTTACTTTATCGCGCCCGCCTGGCGCGAGCGTGACGAATTATTTGAGCGCGAGGCTGATCACAAGACAAAGAGCGAAAATCAAAACCGCAGCCGTGCCGTAGATAATGGCGTCCTGGATTCGTGCCCGCCGCGCCGCCTCCGCGTACGGCATCCGGGTGAATGTGACCATTGCGTAGAGCGGAAGATAAATGCCCGGCAGCAAACCTTCGAGCAGGTGATCGAGCTTCTTCTTCGCACGAAAAACGCGGGAGGCGGTTTTGTCGCGCATCTCAATAAAATTTTCCACGGCGAGGTCCGCGAGCGCATCGGCGTTCTTTTGGCGTCGCGAGAAATATTCGGCGAAGGCGCGCGCGCGATTGTCCGGGAAGGCGGCCAGGCATTCATCGAGCACGACGCAATCTTCGAAGGCCGCGTTCATGCCCTGGCCGTAGAAGGGCACGACCGCGTGGGCCGCGTCGCCGACGAGCGCGACCTTGTCTTTGTGGAACCAGGGAGCGCAGCGGATTGTGACCAGCGAGCCCGTCGGATTTCCCCGGTATTCCTCCAGGAGAGCCGGCATGAGTGGCACGGCGTCGGGAAATTCTTCATCGAAGAAGCGGCGGACATCGGCGTCGCTCGTGGTTGTCTCAAAGCTGCGCGGGCCTTTGAATTCCCAGAAGAGGGTGCAGGTGAATGAGCCGTCGGGATTCGGCAGCGCAATCATCATGAAACTCTTGCGCGGCCAGATGTGGAGCGCCTCTTTTTCCATCCGCCATTCGCCATTCGGTCCGGGCGGGATGGTCAGCTCCTTGTAGCCGTGCGCGAGATAACTCTCGTCGCAGGCAAAGTCTGGCAGGCGCTTCTGCATCGCCTGGCGCACCGCGGAGAAAGCGCCATCGACGCCGATCACAGCGTCGCCCCGCGCTTCGACTTGCCCATGTTCGGTCTCGAAATAGCTGACCGCGTTGCTCAGATCGACGTCGGTGCAGCGATGATTGAACTGGACGCGGACGTTCGGATAACGCAGCGCGGCTTCGATAACCGTGGTGTTGAGCGCCGCCCGGCCGATCGAGTTGATGTGCTTGTTCGGGTCGCGATCGTACGGAGCGAAATGGAGTTCCCCTGCCCTGCTGTGAATCATCCGCCCCCGCATTGGGATCGCATGTCGCAACACTTCATCGGCGATGCCGAGTTGCTCGAGCGCATGAATCCCGCGCGTGGAAAGCGCAAGATTGATCGAGCGTCCACCGACGAAATTACCGGCACGTGGATCGGCGCGGCGCTCATAAAGCTCAACCTCGTATCCGCGCCGCCCGAAATACGCGGCCAGCACTCCGCCCGCGAGACCGCTGCCAACGAGGACAAACTTTGCCGCCATTGCTGGAATGGTTAACCGCGGATCACGCGGATATCACGGATTTAAATGCGGGAACTAGCTGGCCTTGCCCATCAAGATCCTGTCACAATCAACGGCATGATTCCCCGCATCGGACTCATCTTCGAGTTTATCCTCTGCCTTGCAGCGGCCTTCTCGAGTCAACAAGCTGGTGCGGCTTCTGATGATCCAGACAAAGATCCACAGCTGCCCAGGCTCCTCGAGGAGGCGCGAACTTTCGTGGACAACAAAAAGCCGCAGGCTGCGATCGAGAGATGCGACAGGGTTATCGCCCGCTTCAAAAACCATTACGGAAACAGCAAGCATAAGGTCTATTGCGCACGCAGCTCGGCCGAGACCTTGGGATATCTGCTGCAAGCGGCCGCAGCGGTGGACAAGGGTGAATTCGAGCGAGGCAAGAAAGACGCCATCGTTTTGTCCAGCACATGGGCTAGCGCGTACTTTCTCAAGAGTTACGCATTGCAGGATCTCCACCATCTCGCTGAAGCGAAATCAGCAATTAAACTAGCCCTCGAACTTTCTCCGTGGAGCTCTCTCTACCTTTCCGAGCTCAGGAGCATTCATAAGCTGGAGAAAGACTGGGCCAGGGCCAGGGAAGTGTTTGAGAGAGCTGAAGAGCACGCGGCATTGTCTCCAGATAACCTTAAGGCCGCGGAACTCAGCCTCGCGCGTCGCGGGTTAGGGTACGTTCTCGTCGAGCTGGGGCAGTTGGACGAAGCCGAGAAAAAATATCAGCAATGCCTGAAAGAAAATCCGAACGACAAAAAGGCGACGGCGGAACTCGAATATGTCCGCGGACTTAAAGCCAAAACGAAATCAAAGTGAGCTAACTTCGCCCCGCGGAACGGGCGAGCCAGCTTCGAGCCGCGACGAACCTGCTGCTCGGAGACTGCGCGGATTCGGGCCGGTCGGGATTCTCGCGGTCCTCGTTATTCTCGCGGGCAATTTTTTGTTTCTGCCGCTCAGCGCGATTCTGGTGCTGGTCTGGGCGCGGCTATCGAGAACGCCGTGGCGGGAACTCGGTTATGTGCGGCCAAAGAGCTGGGTGCTCGCTGTGGCGATCGGCATCGGGTTCGGCGGCGCGCTGAAGCTGGTGATGAAGGCAATCGTGATGCCGCTGCTCGGCGCGCCGACGATCAATGAGGCGTACCATTTTCTCGCCGGTAATAGGGCCGCGCTTCCCGGAATGCTGTGGCTGATCGTCGTTGGCGCGGGTTTCGGAGAAGAGACCGTTTTCCGAAGTTACCTCTTCGAACGCTTCGGCAAGCTTTTTGGACCGAGGGCGTGGACGAAGACATTAATTGTCGTGCTAACCTCGATCTGGTTTGGAGCGATCCACTATCCGGTCCAGGGCCTGGCCGGCGCCGAACAAGCTACGATCGTCGGGCTCGTGTTCGGAACGATCTTCGCGCTCAGACGCCAAATCTTTCCGCTGATGGTGGCGCATGCAGCGTTCGATCTAACCGCCCTCGCGCTGATTTTCTGGGACGTGGAAACGCCCGTAGCCCATTTCATTTTCAAATAGCTGTCTTGTTGTAGCGGCGGTCTATGAACGCCGAAACCGTGCTCAGAAAAGACGGCGGTCATAGACCGCCGCTACAGGCTTACGGCTGAAAGATTGCGGGGAATTTGAAGCGATAAACCCAGAGGAGAAAGAGCGCCAGGAGGGCGACCACGATGGCTACTGGGTTCGCCATGTGATCGAGAAAAATATGATAGAGCACGATGTTCACGATCACGGGGCCGAGGAGCATGAGGCCGGGCGCGACAAAGCGAGAGCCGATGAGCAGGCAAAGACCGCCCACGATCTGCAACATCGCGATCACGTATATATAGCCGCTGCTCATCAGCGCAGTGATGAAAGCGCCGGCCTGGCCCTGCATTTCCGGAACCGGACCCAGAAAGTGAAAGAAAGCGTTCGACCCGAAGACAACGAAGACGAGCCCGAGCAGGACCCGCGCGATAATGATGACGTATTTCATGGTTGGTTAGTGATTAACTCAGTTGCGG
The DNA here is from genome assembly GCA_041167545.1 of Verrucomicrobiota bacterium. Classification (GTDB taxonomy): domain Bacteria; phylum Verrucomicrobiota; class Verrucomicrobiia; order Chthoniobacterales; family UBA10450; genus AV80. The sequence continues at coordinate 1,267 of JBEEHT010000065.1, read as the reverse complement.
CTGGAGAGAAAGAAATGTTAACCGCGGAGTGCCTGGAGATATCACGGCGACACAGCGCCGTGGCTACAGTGGTGATTGGTGCTCGGCCAGAATCCCGGCGAAGCGCCACATCTCGTGAAACGTGTTGTAGAGCGGCGTGGGTGCTGCGCGGATGACGTTCGGCTCACGGAAATCGCATTTCACGCCGGCGGCTTCGAGTTCTTGGAAGAGCTCCTTGGGATGTTCGTGAACGAGAATCGAGAGCTGGCAGCCGCGCGCTTCCGTCTCGCGCGGAGTGATGACGGTGAGCTTTGAATGCTTCGCCGATTCGATCAGGAACTGGAGATAGCCGGTTAGCTTGATCGATTTCGCCCGGAGCGCTTCCATCCCGCCGGCTTCATCGAAGATCGCGAGCGAAGCGCGCAGCGGCGCCATCGAAAAGATGGGTGGGTTGCTGACCTGCCATGAGTCGGCGGAAGCGACGGGGACAAACTCCGGCTCGAGATGCAGGCGGAACCGGGTCTTCGGATCGTTGCCGAACCAGCCCGCGAGACGCGGCAACTCGCGGTTCGTCGCATGGCGCTCGTGCACGAACGCTCCGGCCGCAGCGCCGGGGCCGGCATTGAGATATTTGTAGGAGCACCAAACGGCGAAATCGACGTTCCAATCGTGCAGCCTCAGCGGCACATTGCCGGCCGCGTGGGCAAGATCGATCCCGACCATGCACCCGCGCTTCTGCCCCGCCGCCGTGATTCTCTCGATATCGAATAATTGACCGGTAAAAAAATTCACGCCGGCAAAAAGAACGAGCGCGATCTGGTCGCCCTCTTTCTCCAGCAGAGCCTCGATGTCTTCCTGCCGAACGGTGAACTCTCCGCTGCGCGGCCGGGCGAGAACGAGCGCTTCTTTCGGATCAAATCCGTGATGAACGATCTGGGATTTGACCGCATAGGTGTCGGAGGGAAAGGCCGGCTCTTCCATCACGATCTTGAAGCGCGCTTTCGTCGGCCGATAGAACGTGGCCATCATCAGGTGCAGATTCACCGTGAGGCTGTTCATGCAGATGATCTCGTTAGGCTGAGCGCCGACCAGGCGCGCCGTCGGCTCCCGCAAGGTTTCGTGATAGGAATACCACGGCACCTTCGCACCGAGATGCGCGTCGACGGCGAGCCTGCCCCAATCGTCCAGTTCCTGATCGACGATCTGTCTCGCTGATTTCGGCATCAAGCCGAGCGAATTACCGGCGAGGTAAATCAGCGGCTGGCCATCTTTGCCTAAAGGAAGATGA
>JBEEHT010000064.1:0-30133 GCA_041167545.1 Verrucomicrobiota bacterium | reverse complement strand
TCGCGGTCTTGATCGAAGGAATGCAAAACGTCGAGGCCTACGGCGGCAAGTTTATCCTGGCCGGATTGCAGGAAAACGTGCGGCCAATTTTCGAAATCGCGCGGCTCGATCAGGTCTTCATCATTTTTCCTCACGTGGACGCCGCGCTCGCCGCGATCTGAGTTCGCTGTAACACAGACTTGCAGTCTGTTTGTCCGGCGGACATTTTGTCCGCCGCAAAACCCACCGCGGAGTGCAACTCCTCGGGACGAAACAGGCTGAAAGCCTGTGTTACGCTTGTGGAACGCTGCTAGCGACCTGAGTAAGAATCTGCAACGTCTGGGCGACGTTCGCGGAAATATCGAAGCGCGCGGCCAGCGCGAGATTGTCGAGCTGAGCTTGCGCGCGTCGCGCCGGGTCCGACCAAAACCGGAGCGCTTCATCGATTGCGTCGATATTGCGCGCCTCGGCGATCACGCTGCCGTGCACACCGTGTTCGATGATCTCGGAAAAACCGTTGGCGCGGGTGGTAATGACAGGAAGACCGGCGGCCAGAGCCTCGAGGCAGGCGTTCGAAAACGGATCGTAAACCGTCGGCAGCAAAAAAATGTCGGCAGCCGCGTAAAGCGACGGCATCTCGCGGACGACACCCAGAAACTTGACCCGCTCCGAGTTGAAGCGGCGACTTTCGCCGCGCCCCGCGACCAGCAAGCTCATCCGTTTTTCCTGGCGCTCGATTGCATCAATCGCGAAGCGCAACCCTTTGCGCTCCCAGCCGGAGCCGGCGAAAAGAACCGCGATATCATCCTCTCCGAGCCCGTAGGCTTCGCGAGTTTTCGCTCGATCTTGCTCGTCGCGCTGAAGCGACTGAAGAGGAACGCCATTATAAACGACATCGATCCGTTCCCCGGGATACCCGTAGAACCGAATAATTTCCTCCTTCACCATGCGCGAGTTTGCGATCACGCGCCTGGCGCCGCCTTCTCCGAAGAGCGATTTCTCCAGGGCCAGCGCAGCGGCATGTTTTCGATTGAAGAGCCGGCTCAACTTTTGCAACGGACCTCCCATTTCCGCGCGCCGTTCCAGCCAGGCGCAATGCACGCCATCACCCGCGCGATAAACATCGCATCGCCAGATTCGCTCCAGACTCAGCAAGACATCGCATTCCCGCCGCGTCGAAAAAAGCTTTTCCATTTCATCGGCAAACGCAATCGGCGACGTAGGCTCGAGCCGGTCGATCGGTCAAAGATTCCACTCGTCCGCCGGCCAATCCGCCGAAGTATAAAGACGCACTTGATGGACGGCGCTCGCCACTCCGGCAGCCAGCCGTTTCAAATATGCTTCCGCGCCGCCGGAAGAAAATCCGCGCCGGACAAATCCTATGGTAAGTTGCATTTGCGGGATAACGGAATGGGAACTTTACTTGGCTGCAATGGCCACAATACTTGTTAGCCGATGGTGGGTGAAACTCTAAACGCCCCTCCGCTTTCGCGCCCGTCGCCTCGCGCGCCCGGCCTCCTTCCGAAGCATTTGCTCTACTCGATCTTCGCCCGCATCGGCGGCTCGGGGCTCGACACGGACGCTTTCGAGACGTTGCGCGCATCGCATCGCGGGGGATTTCTCGGACGCGCCATCGCCTACGATAATCGCCAAACCGAGATACCCGCCCGGCTCATCTATTCCCTGCGCTGGCACCCGGTGCGCCTCATCTCGTTTCTCGATCGCCCCTATTATTACGGGGCGAAAAAGAAGTATCTCGATTGGATCGCATCGCGAGAACTGGCCACGGGACGCTACGATCTTTTCCATAGCTGGTCGGGCGATTGCCTCCACTCTTTGCGCGTGGCGCGCAAGCTCGGCATTCCCTCCATCGTAGAAATTCCCACCTGGCATCGCGACCGCGGGAAGGCGTTGGCCGATCGGGCGCCGGTTGCGCCGCCGCCCGTCCAGTCCCGCGGCTATCGCGGCTGGAAGGAGAATCTGCTTCAGACGCGCGAACGTTTCCTGGAGGAGTACGACCTCGCCACACTCCTCTTCGTTCTCTCCCAGAAAGCGGCCGACACCTTTCGCGTCCAGGGTTTTCCCGAAGAGAAATTATTCTATCTTCCACGGGGCGTGGACGTGGAGCGGTTCAAGCCCGGTGTCCGCCCTCCGATTTTTCGCGCGATTTTTTCCGGAGCGTTGATCGAGCGCAAAGGGATTCATCATCTCCTCGAGGCGTGGCATCGGCTCGATCTCAAGGACGCGGAGCTCTGGCTGGTGGGCGCCGTGCACGAGGAAGCAAAACCGCACCTGAAGAAGTATTGGCGAGAAAATATCAGGGTGACTGGTTTTGTGCGCGACGTGGAAAATTATTTGAACCAGGGAACCGTGTATGTATTTCCCTCGCAATGTGAAGGCAGCGCGAAAGTGGTCTACGAAGCCGCCGCCTGCGGCCTTCCACAAATCACCACGCGGGAAGCGGGCGACGTGGTGAACGATGGCGTCGAGGGAATCCTTATTTCGCCCGGTAATGTCGATGAGCTGATGGCGGCGATTTTGCGGCTCTATCGCGAACCGGAAACCGTCGAGCGGATGGGTCGCGCAGCGCGCAAGCGGGTGGTGGAGAATTTCACCTGGGACCATTTTCGCACCCGGTTGCTCGGCGCCTACGAACTTGCGATGCAACTGGGACGCTAGCAGGAGCAGGGGCACGAGTTTGAATGAAAATCCTCCTCCTCCAGCTCAAGCGAATCGGCGATCTGATTCTGACGACGCCGGCGATCAGCGCCCTGCGCGAAAAATTTCCCGACGCCCATCTCTGGCTGGTCGTCTCGCCGGCCGTCTCCGAGTTGCTTCCGGCGATCAGCGGAGTCGACAAGGTCATGACGGTGAGCGGAAAACCGGATGCCCTCGATTGGCTCGCGCTTTTCTTCGGCAGATTCGATTACTGCCTCGACTTCACCCGCAACGATCGCTCGTCATTTCTGACGTTCCTTTCGCACGCGCGCAAGCGAATCACTTCGGATCATCCCAACCTGCGAACGAAGTTTCGCGCGCGCAGCTACAACGAACTTGTGGAATCGCCCGTGAATTTGCTTCACACCGTGGATTACCATCTGGGCCTTCTGCAACCGCTCGGGATCCACGACGCTTCCCGCGCCATTCGACTCGATCTGCCGGAATCGAAAATCGAGAAGGCAGCTCAACTGCTGGCGGCGGCGCACGTGGCCGATGAGTTCGTGCTCCTTCATCCGGGATCGGCCCGCGCGGAAAAATTCTGGGAGGTAACGCGCTGGGCCGAGCTGATCGATCATTGCCGCGAGCGCGGAATAACGTGCGTCTTGAGCGGGGGCCGCTCGCCGGCCGAGCAGGCGCAAATCCGTGAGATCAAAGCCGCGGCGAAATCCAGGGAAGTGATCGATCTCTCAGGAAAAACCGATCTGCTCACGCTCGCGGCGCTCGTCCGCGAGGCACGAATGCTCGTGACCGTGGATTCGGCCCCAATGCATTTCGGCGCGGCGTGGGGCACGCCGCAGGTCGTTCTCTTCGGCCCGACGAATCCATTCCACTGGCACCCGAGATCCGAATCCGCGATCGTTTTGCTGGGTGATCTCGACGGACCCGTGACCGAATTCCGGCCCAAGCAACGATCGGCGCCGATGAACCAAATCTCGACGAAATCGGTGATCGATGCTATGGAATCGCTGCTGTCGGCTCCGGCGGCGCCCGTGCCATGAGTGAATCGCAAGCTGCAACACCCAAGCCCTCGTTGTTGCAGATGATCCGCATCGGCTGGCGGCCCTACCGCCGGCTTTATAGCTATGTAAAGCCGTATCGCTGGCGTTTCATCGTGGGCATAGCCAGCGGCGGACTCTTCGGCATGATCGCCTCTCTTATGCCGCTCGTCCTCGCGAACGTGACCGGCGTTATTTTTCAGGGCGGCGGTCAGGTCAACCCCCAACAACTTGCCGCGAACCCCTCCCTCCTGAACGCGGGCCCGAAGCTGGATAGCTCCGTTATCTGGATGTGCCTGGCCCTTCCAGGGATCATGATCATCCGGAGCGGCTTTTCCTACTGCAACGCCTACTACATGGCATGGGTGAGCAACCGCGCCCTGACCGATATTCGCGACGAGCTCTTCAGTAAAATGCTGCACCATTCGATGGATTTTTATAACCGGATGCACTCCGGCTTCCTGATGTCGCGCATCACCAACGACACCCGTGGGATGCAGGCCGCGCTCTCGACCATCAGCAGCGATTTGTTCAAACAGCCGATCACCATCATTAGCACCGTCGCCGTTCTGCTCTACATGGACTGGAAATTCACCCTCGTGACCCTGGTCCTGTTTCCGAGCTGCATGGTGCCGATCTCCTACTATGGAAAACGGGCCCGCAAAGCCATGCAGCACCAGAATGAAGACTTGGGCCAGATGCTCGTGACGATGCAGGAGACGTTCGCCGGTATCCGCGTGGTCAAGTCCTTCGCGCGCGAGCAGCACCAGGAAAGCCTGTTTCGGCACAGCAATCACCTCCAATTCCACAACATGATGCGCATCATCCGGGCGATCGAAGCCACTGGTCCGCTCGTGGAAGTGATCGCCGCCTTTGGCATTGGTTTGGCCCTGCTTTACGTCTATTACGCCAACCTGAGCGCGGCCCGTTTTATCGCGCTCAACTTCGGAATTGCTCTCCTCTACGAGCCGATCAAAACCTTAAGCCGGATGAGCGTCGTCATGCAGCAGTCGATCCAGGCGACCACCGAAGTTTTTGCGATCATGGATATGGCGCCCACTATCCAGGACGCGCCTGACGCCAGGGAATTGCGGCAGTCCGAAGGGTTGATCGAGTTCGATCATACGACCTTTCGCTACGCGGGCGGTGTCACCGACGCCGTGATCGACTTAAATCTGCGGATCGAGCCTGGGAAAACCTATGCGCTCGTCGGCGCGAGCGGCGCGGGCAAGAGCACCATTCTTTCCCTCATCCTGCGGCTCTACGATCCGACTGCGGGCAGCGTGAGCGTTGATGGCCAGGATCTGCGAACGCTGAAGCAACAATCGCTCCGCGAACAAATCGGTCTCGTGACGCAGGAAACCTTCCTGTTTCACGACACCATTTTTAGCAACATTCGATTCGGCCGCTTCGATGCCACTAAGGAAGAGGTCTACGAGGCGGCGCGGACCGCTTTCGCGCACGACTTCATCATGGCGCAGCCGCAGGGTTACGAGACGACCATCGGCGATAAAGGCTGTTTGCTCTCCGGCGGCCAGCAGCAGCGTCTCGCGATCGCGCGCGCCCTCCTGAAAAACGCGCCCATTCTTCTTCTCGATGAAGCGACCTCATCGCTCGATTCCGAATCGGAAAAGCAAATCCAGCAGGCGCTCGAAACTCTCGCCGCCGGACGGACGGTGATCGCGATCGCGCACCGGCTTTCGACCATTTTGTCCGCCGACCAAATCGTGGTGATGGATCAGGGCCGGATCAAGGAAATCGGAACGCACTCCGAATTGCTGGATAAATCCGGTTACTATCGCCGGCTTTACGACATGCAATTCAATCGCGAAGAGGAGACCACTCCGGCCGAGAGCCCTTTCTTCGTGGAAGCGATCGGATAACTCTCGAGATCCGGGATGCGCGATACCGGGTACGGGTCAACTCGGATACCCCGCCCGCCGAAACCGACGCTTTCCATTTCGCGCCCCGCAAACTAGCCTCCCCGCGATGGCGTTCAATATCGACCTCCACACCCATACCTTCTTCTCCGGGGATGGCGTTTCGAGCCCCGAGGATAATATCGCCGCGGCGCGAGAGAAAGGACTGCACGGCTTCGTCGTCACCGATCACAACACCTGCGACGCCATCACCTATCTTCTCGAGAAGGGACTCATGCGCGAGGATGGGTTGCCGGTCGATAATTTCCTCATCATTCCCGGCGTGGAAGTCACGACCGCCGAAGGTCACCTGCTCTGCATCGGCGTCACTCTGCCCTATTTGAAAGGCAAACCGGCGCGCGAAGTCTGCGAGATCATTCACGAACGCGGCGGCCTCGCCATTCCACCGCACCCCTACGATCTTTTCCGGGCCGGCATTCGCTTTCCCGTCCTCGAGACTTTGCCGATCGATGCTCTGGAAGTTTTCAACGCCGCCACCACTTTGCGCCGCTACAATCGTTACGCCTTTCGTTACGCTCAGGTGCGCGGCCTGCCCATGACCGCGTCGAGCGACGCCCACCACGCCGAGGCCATCGGGACCGCCTACACGATCGTGAACACTGACGATCTCTCCGTCCACGGCATCGTGAGCCAGCTCGTGAAAAGCAACGAGCTCAACCAGAATTACCTCACGCCGCGAGACAGCGTGCGCAAGACCTGGAACAATTGGATGCGGCTGCGGCGACGGCGAAAATTGCCGACATCTACGGCAAAATTCGAGAACGGAAACGAAAAATCGTAGCTCCCATGGCTGCGTATATGATCGTTGAAATCGAAGTCCTCGACCCGGCCGGGTACGAGGAATAGAAAAAGCTCGCGGGCGGCGCTTGCGTCCCGTTGACCTTTGCGACCAAGCCGATAGCGTCCCGGCGATGATTTCCGACCCTATTGAAAAACTGCGAGCCGCCGTGCGCGATGTCCCCGATTTTCCCAAACCGGGAATCATCTTCAAGGACATCACCCCAATCCTCAGCAGCGGAGAATTTTTTCGAGCATCGATCGATCTTTTTCTCGAAAACTGTCGCGGCAAAGAGATCGACAAGATTGTTGGGATCGATGCTCGCGGATTTCTTTTTGGCTCCGCGGTCGCCTACGAGCTCGGGGTCGGTTTCGTTCCGCTCCGGAAAAAAGGCCGGCTTCCCTATAAGACGGAAAGCGCAAAGTATTCGCTCGAATACGGCGAGGCCGAAATGGAGCTCCACATCGATGCGATCGAACCGGGGCAGAAGATTGTCCTGATTGACGATCTTCTCGCCACAGGCGGAACCTCCGCCTCGGCGGTGACCCTCATCAAGAAAGTCGGCGGAATTCTCGTCGAGGCGCAGTTCCTGATTGAACTGGAGTTTCTGCACGGCCGCAAAAAGCTGGAGCCGACGCCGGTCGTTTCGTTTTTGAAGTACTGAGCGCATGTCAGCCCGAGCCGCGCAGACGGCGAGGGACCTCACAATCGGAGTGCGGATTAGCTTGCGCCCCACAACGTCGCATTGATGAACGGCGCGTCTTTGGCGCAAGCTGGATCGCTATTGCAGTTGTGAGGTCCCTCGCCGTCTGCGCGACTCGGGATGACTGATTGTTGCGTCAGCTCTCGTGGCACGCGCAAGCGCTGCCGTATCCCTGCTCCGCCACGATCACTTCCATTTTGATTTCCTGCAGCGCGATCTGGTCGTGGATCAGGTTCAGTAATCCGAGAGCGCGCTCGTCCGGCATGTAATCGCAGCGAAGTTCGATGCGCGCTCGTTTACCCGCAAGCTCGGGATGCGCGGAGTTCATCTCGCCGTCGAGGAGGAAGGAAACGTACGCGTTAAATTTTTCCTGGAGTTCATGGAGCCGCTCGTCGGAACCATCCCACTGGCGTGACTCGTGCATCGCGAGGAGGACCTCGTCGGTTTTCGGATCGTGGGCGAACAGGTCGATGATCGCGGGGTTCACAACTCCAGCCGCCGAAACCTCCTGCTCCTGATCCTTTCCCATTTCGGCGGAACGTCCAACGTCCAACGTCCAACGTCCAACGTTCAATTGCAGAACCCTCGACAGTCGGCGGGAAACTCATAGTTTCGGAGATGCGTCGTTTACCGCTCCTTCTCTTCTGGTTCGTCACTGCAAATGCCTCGGCACAGTTCACGCCGGCGCTGTTGCAAAACAACAGCTACTGGGACGACGGCAAGGCGGAGTTCAACATCTACGATGCCCAGATCGCCCGTTACGGCGTCCCGCGCCCTTGCGAAGTCCTCCACATTCTCGTCCGCGAACCGTTCGACCCGAAACAATTCGTCAAGCCGGAGGGATCGCCGCGGCCGGACACGATCGCGGTCTTGAAGCTCAATCAAATCCTCCATGTGCCGACCGGCCTTTACGTTTACCAGCAAATGCACGCGAACTTCTGGCGGGTCGATAATGCCCAGCTCCTGAAGTTTTCCCTAACGAGTAATGACAGTTGCGGGAACACCTACAAAGAAGCGCGCCGCAATGGCGATCAGCTCAGCTACGAGTACCACACTTACTGGGACGGAATGGCGGAAGGAAAAGAGAACGTCACCGTGCCCGCGAACGGTTTTTTCTATGACGAGTTACCCTGGCTGGTGCGCACGATCGATTTCTCCAAATCAACCGGCGAATTCGAAGTGCAGTTGGCCGGTTCGACGATCAATTCGAAGAAAGACGCGATCGTTTTCAAACCGGCGAAGATTTCCTTCAAGTCGACCGAGCGAACGATCGACGTTGCGGTCGGGCACGCCGGCGGGAGTGATCATTTCATCCTCGATCGCGACTTCCCGTTTCTTCTCCGGGAATGGAGCGCGGCGGACGGGAGCCATCTGAAAATGAAGCGGAGCTTGAAGGTCGCGTATTGGAATTACAACAAGCCCGGCGACCGCGAGAAGGCGCTCGCCGATCCCATGTTGCGCCATCCCGATTAGCAGGCGGACTATGGAGTTAATGTGGGCGGAGCTCCAGCGACGCCGCGCCGGGCTCGCAGAGCTCGCCCCTCCATTTAGGGGATTCGAATCGAATTGAATCGCGCGCTCGAGCGACGTAGTTAGTCCCGTGGCTAAACGAAACTCGGGTCTGACTTTATTGGGAAAAAGCGAGGCAGGACTGCCTGCTTCCCCCGCGGACGCGCGGCTCGAGACCTTCCCAAATCCCGCGAAAAGAAATTACCGCATCCGATTCGAGACCGCCGATTTCACATCGCTCTGCCCGGTTACCGGCCAGGTGGATTTCGCGCAAATCACAATCGAATACATTCCGGCGAAGCTCTGCATCGAGAGCAAGTCGCTGAAGTTTTATCTCGCTTCCTATCGCAACGAGCGCGCGTTTAACGAGGCCGTCACAAACCGGATTCTCGACGATTTCGTCCGCGCTTGCGCGCCGCGGGAGGCAACTGTGACCGCCGAGTTTTCAGCACGCGGCGGGATCGCCCTCACGGTGCGCGCCGAGTTTCCCGATAGATAGCCAATGAAACCGGCGGTGGTGCTGCTGAGCGGCGGCCTCGATTCCGCAACGACCCTCGCGATCTGCATCCGTGAAGGTTTCGATGCCCATGCGCTCTCGTTCCATTACGGACAACGCCACGACATCGAAGTGGCCGCGGCGAAGCGCGTGGCCGCATCGCTCGGCGTCCGCGAACATCGAATCGCCGAGATCGATCTGCGCGTCTTCGGCGGATCCGCGTTGACCGAGGCAATCGCAGTGCCGAAAAACCGGACCGACACGATCGGCATTCCGATCACCTACGTCCCGGCGCGAAACACCATTTTTCTTTCCTACGCCCTGGCCTGGTGTGAAGTGCTCGGCGCCGCCGATATCTTCATCGGCGTCAACGCCGTCGATTACAGCGGGTATCCGGATTGCCGGCCGGCGTTCATCGCGGCGTTTGAGGAACTGGCCGGCGTCGCGACAAAAGCTGGAGTCGAAGGAACCCGGTTTCGGATTCATGCGCCGCTCATCTCACTGTCGAAAGCGGAAATCATTCGGAAGGGCGCGGAAGTTGGCGTCGATTTTTCGCTGACCCGCAGTTGCTACGATCCAAGCGCCGATGGAGTCGCTTGTGGCGCGTGCGATTCCTGCCGGATCAGGCTCGAGGGATTTCGCCGAGCTGGATTGGAAGATCCGATTTCCTACGCCGGCAAGTGAAACGGCTGTTCGGCATCTTTGTTCTCACGCCGGCGGAGCAACGGCTGGTTATTTTCGTTGTCCTGCTGCTTGTCGCGGGCGCGTGGTATAAACATCACCGCGATTCAAGTCATACGATTAGGCCGCAGCCGACGCCGACCGTTTCGCCTTCACCTAACGATCACTGATAGACCATCAAGGAGGGGCGCTTTCCAAACCGCCCGCAAAACGGCGGACTGGGAGACCGCCGCTCCTTGTTAAAGACGAGGGCTACAGCCTTGGAACGTGCCCGTAACCGATGAAGTTCGGACTCGATCTGCCTTCCTCCGTTTTCGCCGGCTTCGGAATTTTGAAATCGAAGACGCTCACGCCGTAGCGCGATTCGCCCTCGTAGGTCCGTCCGTCGCTCGCGCCTACCATGATGCGTTGATTCGACCCTTTCTTGCGGCCGAGATAAATCATCGCGTGGGTGATCGGCGGATCGCGCTCGCCGGTGTTGTAGGTCCCGGTCCAAAAAAGGAGGTCGCCGGGAACGAGTTCATCGAGTTCGAACGTGTCCTCGTGCCGGCTATTGACCGCCTTGAATGTTCCCGCCTTGCGCAGCCAGACATATTGCTGGCTCGAATCGCGCGGCACGTCACGAACGCCGTTCTGCGTGAGCACGTAGAAAACGAAGCCGGAGCAATCCATCCCGCCGCTGTTGGGATCGGCCGAGCCGTATTTGTAATCGAGATTGCGCGTCGTGAGCTGGAGCGCCATGTCGATCACGTTCCGGATGTGCTCCGGATAATTTTCGTAGCCGGAGATTTCGCTCGCCGGAATCGTAGCGGGCGCGCCTTTCTTCTTTGGCGAAGGAGATCCGGAGGGCGTCGGCTTGGGAGTTCCGCTCTCGTCGGGAGTCGCGCTTGGAGTGGGAGAGGCGGTGGGTGTTCCTGTCGGAAATGGCGTAGGAGAAGACTTGCGCTTCTTTTTCTTCGGCGAAACGCTCGGAGAAGATTCCGGAGATGGCGTCGGAGAAGCTTTCTTCTTTTTCGCAGACGGCGAGGCACTGGATTCCGCCTTCGCTTCAGGAGTAGGACTCCCCGCCGACTTCTTTTTAGGAGATGGCGACTTTTCGGGAGATGCCGTTGCTTTCGGTGATGCCGACTTCTCGGGAGACGCCGTCGGCTTCGGTGACGGAGACTTTTCGGCGGTCGCTTTCTTCTTCGTGTGCTTGCGCGGCGTCGGGGTCGGCGTCGGCGCGAAAACCTTCTTGAGCTTGTCGCTGAAGGACTCTACGGCCCGCCCCCGCTCGGCGACGCCCACCAGGATTGCGATCAAGAAAAGAAGCCCGGCAATTCTTCTGACTCGTCGCATGCCCCTTGATTCGTTAGGCAGCGAGCGCCTGCGCTTACTTCTTCGCCAGCTCGGCCAGGACGGCTTTGTTCAGGCGAATGCCGGCATCCATGTTTTCGAGCGGAAAATTTTCATTTGGCGAATGGGCTCGGCAATCGCCTAACGCGAGTCCCATCAGAAGCGTTTCCACTCCCAGAATGGTGCGGAACTGCGAGACGATCGGAATGCTGCCGCCCTCGCGAATGAGCGCTGGATCTTTTCCAAACGCCGCGCGCAGGGCGCGTTGCGCCGCTTCTCCCACCGCAGAATGCGGATCGGTCAGATACCACGGTCCGCTGTGACCGCGCGTGATTTCCATCGTTACTCCCGGCGGCAAATGTTTTTCAAGATGCCGCTCCGCCAGCGCCAGAATCTCATCGCCCTTCTGGTTCGGCACGAGCCGGAAAGTCAGCTTCGCCATCGCGTGACTCGCGATGACCGTTTTCGTTCCCATCCCCTGGTAACCGCCGCCGATGCCGTTGATCTCCGCCGTGGGTCGGCCCCAAATCCGTTCGAGCGTGCTATAACCTTTCTCGCCAAAAAGAGCTGGCGCGCCGGTTTCATCCAGGATCGCTTTGTCGCCATCGAGCGGCAATTCCCGCCAGGCTTTGCGCTCCCAATCTTCCAGCGGTTTTACCTTGTCGTAGAATCCCTCGATCGCAACGTGCGCGTTTTCGTCGTGCAGGGTCGCGAGCAAGCGCGCGAGCGCTGTCACCGGATTGGCGACGGCGCCGCCGAAAACGCCCGAGTGCAAATCCATTTTCGCACTGGTGATTTTGACTTCGAGCGCGGTCACGCCCCGCAAACCGTAACTCAATGTCGGCACTCCGCGCGCCACCATCCCCGTATCGGAGACGACCGCCACGTCGGAACGCAATGCCTCCTTATTGTCCGAGAGAAACTTCGGGAGATTGCCGCTGCCGATTTCCTCTTCGCCTTCGATCACGAAGTGAAGATTGACCGGCAGATCGCCGTTCTGCTCGATCGCTTCCTGGACCCCGAGAATGTGGGAGAAAATCTGTCCTTTGTTGTCGGTCGCTCCGCGCGCAAAAACGTAGCCGTTCTTCAAAACCGGCTCGAAGGGCGGCGAATCCCACAGGTCGAGCGGATCGGGCGGCTGGACGTCGTAGTGCCCATAAATCATCACCGTGCGGCGACCCGGCTGATGTTTATTCTTGGCCCAGACAACCGGATGGCCGGCTGTCGGAACGAGCTGGGTCTCGAGGCCGATGGCTTGCAATTTTTTTACCAGCCACTGTGCGCACTCGGTTACTTTTCCGGCAAACGCGGCGTCGGTCGAAACGCTCGGGAACCGGAGGAAGGAATAATACTCTTCAAGATGACTGTCGCGCATAGACCCAGAACCTAAACCGTCATTCCGAGCGAAGTCGAGGAATGACATTGCGAAAGGCTTGTCTCGATCCGCGGCAGCGACCAGTGTTCCGCCATGTCCTGGGAACCGCCGCGCGACGCCGATGCGCAACTCGTCCGCGCGATTGGCGTTCCCGGCCTGGCCGCGAACATCATCAACACCACGATCGGCGCGAGCATCTTCGCGCTGACGGCGCTCATCGCCCAAGGCCTGGGCGCGGCGGCGCCGATCGCCTTCGTCGCCTGCGGAATCGCGATGACTTTGTTCGTGACCTGCTTCGCTCTCGCGGGCAGTCGCGTCTCGCTTACGGGCGGGCTTTACGCGTACGCCGACGTCGCGTTTGGGCGCTACGTCGGCTTCATCACCGGTTTGTTTTTCTGCACGACGGCGCTCTTGAGCGTCGCCGCCGTGGTGAATTTTTTTGTCGGAACGGTGGTCGCTCTGGCGCCCTGGCTCGACGGCGCTGTGGCGCGGATTGCGTTGATGTTCGTTGTTTACGCGGTGCTGGCCGCGATCAATATTCGCGGCGTGCGCGCGGGGGCTGGGGCCGTCGGTGTTGTGACCGTGGCGAAGTTGATTCCGCTTTTGGTCTTCGTGGCGGTGGGCGTTTTCTTCATCAAACCCGCCGCATTAGCCTGGCCTGGATTTCCCGGCGCCAAAGCGCTCGGCGATTCCGTGCTCCTTCTGTTGTTCGCCTTCTTCGGCATCGAAGTCGCGCTCATTCCGAGCGGCGAAGTAAAGAATCCGGCGCGCACCGTGCCCCGCGCGATCTTCGCCGCGCTGACGATCACCACCGCGCTTTACATTTTGATCCAATTGGTCGCGCAGGGAACGTTGGGACCACGACTCGCGGACAACACGGCCGCTCCGCTTGCCGCCGCCGCTTCCACGTTCCTGGGAAATTTCGGACGCTTGTTGTTATTGGCGGGCGCGACCATTTCGGGATTCGGTTTCATCGCGAGCGACATCCTCAGCTCGCCCCGAATCCTTTTTGCCTTCGGCCGCGACGGCATCCTGCCGCGATGGATTGCACACGTCCATCCGCGGTGGCGATCGCCGGATGTCGCGATCCTGGTTTACAGCGCAGTCGCGTTTTTTCTTTCGCTCACTTCGACCTTCGCGTCGCTCGCGATCATGGCGAATGTCGCGGCATTGCTGCTCTATATCATATGTTGCGCGGCCGCTTGGGAGCTAATGCGGCGTAATGTCCGGACGGAAAGCGAGCCCTTTACCTTCCCTGGCGCATCAATCGTTCCGATCCTCGCGATCCTCGCCATCATCTGGATCCTGTGGCACGCCACGGCCCGGGAATTTCTCGTGAATGGCGCTGTGTTTGCCATCGGCACGATTCTTTATCTGGTGCAGTGGGCGATCCGGGGTCGAAAGACTAGCGGGGAGTGACCTGCGCCATATCTTGTGGTGAACGGCTTTGCCCGGTCGCTATCTAGTATTATTTGCTTGCTCTAGGCGCGGGTGCCGCCCTTATTAGGCAGGGCAAACCCCGCTTTCTAAATGCATCTCCATTCGCTCGAACTGCTCGGCTTCAAATCGTTTGCGGACAAGACCGTTTTCGAGTTCCACGAAGGCGTTACCGCCATCGTCGGACCGAACGGCTGCGGAAAATCGAACGTCCTCGATGCCGTTCGCTGGGTGCTTGGCGAGCAATCGGCCAAGGCGTTGCGCGGCGGCGAAATGGCCGACGTCATTTTCAATGGAACCGAATCGCGCAAACCCGTGGGCTTCGGCGAAGTCTCGCTGACGTTTACGAATTGCGGAAGCGAACTCGGAGTCGACTGGCATGATGTGCGCGTCACTCGCCGCGTTTATCGCGACGGGAACTCGGAGTATTTGCTGAACAAGACGGTCTGCCGTCTGCGCGACATCCAAAGTCTTTTCGCGGATACCGGCGTGGGGCGCAGCGCCTATTCCATCATGGAGCAAGGCAAGATCGATTTGATCCTCAGCTCGCGTCCAGAAGATCGCCGGACTGTTTTCGAAGAAGCGGCCGGGATCACGAAATACAAAACCCAAAAGAAGGAAGCGCTCCGCAAACTCGAAGCGACCGAAGCGAATCTCCTTCGGATTGGCGACATCATTAAGGAAGTAAAACGCCAGATCGGTTCGCTCCAGCGACAGGCGGGAAAGGCGCGGCGCTATCAGACGTTGCTCGCCGATTTGCAAGTGCTCGACACGCATCATTCGCGCCGGCAACTCGACGAACTCGAGGCTGAAGCCGAGCGCGGCCAAAAGCAGCTGGCGGAACTTCAAGCGGCGGAACAAAGCGCGCACGCAAAGATCGAAACGAGCGAGGACGAACTGGCGACGAAACGGCGGAGCCTCGACGACATCGATACCGAGATTGGCGATGCACGCGCGGAGGTGCAGCGTCTGCAGGGCGAAATGGCGGGTTTGCGCAACCGGATCGAGTTCAACCGGCAGCGCGCGCAGGAGCTCGGCGAACTGATCGAGCGTTACGAGAACGACATCGCCGGCGCCGAGGCGAAACGCAGCGAACAGGCGTCGGAACTTCAGAAAGCCGATGCGCTCATTGCCCGGACTAATCAGCTCCTTGAGACGAAAGAAAGCGAAGTCGAACAGCTCACGGAAACGGTGCGGATGGCGCGCGGTCAACGCGTGCAAAGCGAGGACGCGCTGCAGGCCTTGCAGATCTCGCTTTCAAAACTCGAAAACCGGATTGCAACATTTGAGAATGAATTGAGCGGCATGACCGCGCGGCGCGACGCGACTTCGGAGCGGATCTCGGAGTTGGCGCGCTTGATTAACGAGGAAACGCTTCGAGTCGAAAAGGCGCGGGCGAATCTCGCGGCTGCGCGTGCGGCCGTGGAAACGCAACGGCAAACCGCCGAACAACTGAAGGAAAGCCTGCGCCAGTCGGAAGAGCGTTCGCAGCAGAGTCAGGCAGCCGTCGCGAAAGCTGAAAAAGAAATCGCACGGGTCGATCGATTGATCGCCGAAAAACAGGCGCGCCTCGAAGTGCTGCGTCAAATGACGGAAGAAGGCGCGGGTTTGGAAAAGGGATCGCAGGCGGTGTTGAAAGGATTGGACGATCCCGAACGAATCCGGCCGGCGATCGCGGGCGCGCTTGTCGCCAGCTTGAATGTCGATGTCGAGTTTATCCCTGCGTTGGAAGCGGCGTTCGGGCGAAGCATGCACGCGGTGGTCCTCCACAATACCGACCTTGCCGCCGAAATTTTTCGCAGCCTGACCGAGAAGGAATTGGGACAGGCCGCCCTGGCGATTCCAGACTTGTCCGCAAATCTCGCGGACGCGCCTCAACCAACTCTGCCGGAAGGCGCGCTGGCGTGGGCGGCCGAAAAGGTGGACGTGCCGGAAAACATAAAGGCGCTCGTCAGCCATCTTTTGCGCGATGTCGCGATTGTCTCCGATCTCGCCGCTGCCATTTCGCTCAAGAAACGCGCACCGGGCCTGCAATTCGCGACGCTCAACGGCGAATTTATTTCCAGCGCCGGAATCATCTTCGGAGGAAGCGCCAAGGCCGCGAGTGATTCGCTTCTTGGACGGAAAGCTGTCCTGGCGAACCTCGCCCACGAGTGTGAATTGCTCGAGGGGGAGCGCGACACGTTCGTTACTGCGCGCGATAGAGCGAACGAAGAATGGGAAACTGCCATCGGCGCCGTGGAAGAGGCGCGACTCGCGCACGACAACGCGCACCAGAATCAATCCCAAAGCGGAGTTGAAATTCTGGCGGCGGAACGAACCGCTGCGGACGTCGAGCAGAAGCTTTCCAACCTTCAGAGCGAGAAAACCACGCTCGAGCAACAAGTCCAGAGCGCGGATGAGCGGATCGATCAGTTGAAAGGCGAACTGGATTCGAGCCGGAAAAATTTCGAAGAAGAACAAGGCCGCAAAATTTCCTCGGCACAGGCGCGGGAAATTGCCCGGGCTGAAGAAGAGGAAGCGACGGAGAAATTGAGCGAGTTGCGGCTCGCCGTCGCGACCGAGCGGCAGCGGCACGAAAGTCTGGTGCATCATCGTGAGCCGATGGCGGCGCGCGAAGCTGAACTGGCCGATCTCGTATCAGCGCGGCGAAACGATATCGTCACCTATCAGAAGCGGCTCGCCCAGCAGGCCCACGAATCACAGGAAGCCGACGCGAAGATTTCGGCCCAGACCTCTGAACTGGAGCTGGCGGAAAAGCGAGTGGCAACGCTCACCGAAGAGCGAGGCGCGCGCTGGGCCACCGTGAACGAACAGGAATCTCAGCTTCGCGCTTCGCGCAATTCCCTCAACGATCTGCGCGATCTCCGGGGCAAACAGGAAGTTCGCCAAACCCAGCTCCAACTGCGGATCGAGAATCTGGTCGAGCACGTGACTCGGCGTTACCAGATCGATTTGCGCGCCTTTGCTACGGACATGTTCGCGTTCCAAAAAACGTTGAGCGTCGTGACAAAACGCCGCGGCTCAATGGAGGGCGGAGCTCCTGCGACGCCGTCTGAAACGGAGGGCTCGCAGGAGCTCGCCCCTCCATCGGCAGAACAAGTGAAAGGCGAATCCAATCTCGAGCAGCTCATCGCCGAACTCACCCGTCAGCTCGACAACATGGGGCCGGTGAATCTCGATGCCGTGCACGAATACGACGAGCTGGAAGAGCGCTACCGTTTTCTCGAAACCCAGAACAACGATTTGACCGCGGCCCGTCGCGAGGTGCTGGACGTCATCACCCGCATTAACAGCACGACGCAAAAACTTTTCGCGGAGACGTTCGCGCAGGTGCGGATCAACTTCGGCGAAATGTTCGCTGAGATGTTTGGCGGAGGGCGCGCCGATCTTTCGCTTCAGGATGAAAGCGATCCGCTCAACTGCGGGATCGAAATCAGCGCACGACCGCCCGGGAAGCAATTGCAAAGCGTGTCGCTGCTCTCCGGCGGCGAACGCACGATGACGGCGGTGGCGTTGCTCTTTGCCATCTACATGGTGCGGCCGAGCCCGTTCTGCATCCTCGATGAAATGGATGCGCCGCTGGACGAGAGCAACATCAACCGCTTCATCAAAGTCCTCGATCGGTTTGTTTCGCAGAGCCAGTTCATCATCATCACGCACAACAAACGGACGATCGCCAAGGCCGACATCCTTTACGGCGTGACGATGGAAGAACGCGGCGTGAGCAAACTGGTCGGGATGAAATTGTCAGCCGATCGCGGGAGCGACGGTGAGCTGAAGCGGACCGCGTCGAATGGCAATGGCAACGGATCGGCGGTGCATGAGAAGCCGCGCCAGGGCCAGTTCGCCATGGCCGGCGAAGCTGAAGAGCATCGCAGCGATGTTGCGGCAAGAAGGTAACGTCTCTCTTCTGTAGCCGCTTCGCTGCGCGAAGCGTGAGAGGGATCGATATCTCTGATGCGGCGGCGGCGCCACCACGCTTCGCACAGCGAAGCGGCTATAGAAGCAAACCCGGCGCACGGCTACAGGAAAAAACACTTTGCGCCGGTTTCGGCTCAATGGCTAAATCGTAGATGCTTCAAACCGCGGAACGCGGCGCTTCCTCTTCAAAAAAAGCGCCGCACGAGAAATACCTCGAAGCGTTCCGCATCATGCTCCAGACGCGCATCTTCGAAGATAAGCTGGCCAGTCTTTACCGCGGCGGTCTGATCACCGGCGGTGTTTACCTCGGGAAAGGCCAGGAAGCGGTCAGCGTGGCGTGCGGCCTCTTTTTGCAAAAGGGCGACGTCTTCGCGCCGCTTATTCGCGATCAGGCCGGACGTTCCGCATTTGGCGAGCCGCTGGTCGATGTCGCGCGGACTTATCTCGGCTCGCGATCGGGTCCGATGCGCGGACGCGATGGGAATATCCATCGCGGTTGCCCAAAGGCGGGACAGCTCGCGATGATCAGCCATCTCGGCGCGATGGTGTCGGTCGTTGTCGGCAAGTTGATGGCCAAGCGGATGAAGGGCGAGAAAGGTTTCATCGGCCTAACGACAATCGGCGAAGGCGGGATGCAGACGGGCGCGACCCACGAAGGGATGAATATCGCGGCGGTCGAGCATGTGCCGCTGGTCGTCGTGGCGACAAATAATCATTACGCCTACTCCACGCCTAACGACCGCCAGTTTGCCTGTGCCGATCTAGTCGATCGCGCAAAAGGTTACGGCTACGAAGGCAGTTCGGTTGATGGCACCGATCTGACGCAGTGCCTCGAAGTGATCAGCGCCGCGGTCAAACGCGCGCGCGCTGGTCGTCCGCCGCAGCTCGTTGTCGCTTCGACTCTGCGTCTCGCCGGTCACGGCGAGCACGACGACGCGAGCTACGTGACCGACGACATTCGGCGCGAACCGTTCGCGCAGGATGCGCTGCAACGAACCGAGCAATTCATTCTCGAACAGGGACTCCTCGATCACGAAGGGTTGCAACAAATGCGAACCGAGCTCGCGGCCGAAGTCGACGAGGCCGTCGCGACTGCGCAGCAGGAAGACGCGCCGGTCGGCAGCGAAGAAGATTGGTGCGCGGTCTCGACGCGCGAACTGGTCGACCAAATTCCGTGAGCGTTACTTACCTCGAAGCGATCCGCGAGGCGCAGACGAAACTCCTGCGCGATGACGACCGCGTCTTTATCTACGGCCAGGACATCGCCGGAAAATTCGGCGGTGCGTTCAAAGCGACAAAAGGCCTGGCGGAACAATTTCCCGGCCGCGTCCTGAACACGCCAATTAGCGAAGATGCGATGGTCGGCACGGCGATCGGCGCGGCGATGGAAGGAATGCGGCCGATCGTTGAGATGCAGTTCGCGGATTTCTCCAGCATTGCGCTCAACCAGATTCTGAATAACGCCGGCACCCAGTATTGGCGCACTCAGACCCCCTGCCCGATCACCGTGCGCCTGCCGTCAGGCGGAACCAAAGGCAGCGGTCCATTCCACAGCCAGAGCATGGAAGGGATTTATTCGCATTATCCCGGGCTGGTCGTGGTCACACCGGCGACAGTCGAAGATGCCTACACGATGTTGATCGACGCGGTCGCGATCGACGACCCGGTCATCTACTGCGAACACAAGTATCTTTATTACCATCTCAAAGCCGACGCGCTCCCGACGGAGAAATTGCCGATCGGGAAAGCACGAATCGTTAGGCCGGGCCGTGACCTCAGCATCGTGACCAACAGCGCGATGGTGCATGAAGCGCTCGCGGTCGCGCAACAATTCAGCGCCGACGGCATCGAGATCGAAGTGGTCGATCTGCGCTCGGTCAAGCCGCTCGATACCGATACCGTGCTCGCGTCGGTCGCGCGCACCGGGCGATTGCTTTGCGTCGGCGAGGCGTTCCCGTGGGGCGGCGTAACGGCGGAAGTGATCGCGCGCGTCACGACGGAAGGCTTTCATCTGCTCGATGCCGCTCCCGCGCGCATCAACGCAAAAGACACCCCGATCCCTTATCACCCGAATCTTTGGAGCGAGCATCGGCCGAACGCGAAAACGATCGCAGCGAAAGTGCGCCAGGTCCTCGCCGAATAATTTTATGCCACAAGTTCCAATCACCATGCCGCAGCTCGGCGAATCGATGGCCGAGGCCACGATCGTCGCGATCAAGGTCAAGCCGGGCGACAAAGTTGTCGTCGACCAAGAGATCATCGAGGTCGAGACCGATAAGGCGGTGATGGGTGTGACGACGCCGTGCGCGGGGGAGATCGCGAAGATCGATGCGGAGGTGAAAGGAACCTACGCCGTCGGAGCGGTGCTCGGTTACGTCGAGGCCAGCGAAGCCGACGCCGCGCGTTTCCAGAAGCGCGCGCCGCAGCCGCCGAAAGGCGACGTGGCCAAGGAAGTTCCCGGTCGCGAAGAGGAATCGGCGAAAGCTGTGCGCACGCAAGATGGGAGCGGCTCGCATTTCCAAATCGACGAAGCAGGACTGCCGCCTGTGGCAGCGGGTTCGCATTTCCAGGTCGATCAAGCTGGCGTGCTGCCCGTTCCAGCGGGAACAAAAGGCGCGGGTTATTTTTCGCCGCGAGTTCGGGCGCGCATGGCCGAGCTGCAATTGACCCAGGCCGATCTGGCGGGGATCGCCGGCAGCGGCAATGCGGGTCGCGTCACGGTCAAGGATCTCGAGAAATTCCTCAGTGGAATCGAAGGACTTTCCTCGGAAAAACCGAGCGCGATCCGGACCGGCGTGGCAGATGCGATGCGGCGCAGTTGGACGCGACCGCTCGCTACGGTTGGCGTTTCCGTCTGTCTCGATCCCGTGTTGCAGGATCGGGCGAAGCGTGATCCGAAGCCGGGACCTGCGCTCTACGCGCTTCGCGCTCTCGCGCTCGCACTCGCGGAGCAGCCAAACGCCGCGGCGCGTCTGATCGGCGGACGCGCGATTCGCTCTGGAGCGATCGACATCGGCGTCGCGGTCGAAGCGCAGGATGGCATCATGGTTCCGGTGATTCGGAACGCCGATAAAACTTCACTCGCCGACCTAACGAGCCGTTATTCGGAGCTGGTCGATCTCGCGCGCCGCCGCCGGCTCACTGGCGATATGACTTCCGGGGCAATTGCCTCGATTTCGAATTTCGGCAGCTTCGGGTTGGAATGGGGCACGCCCATTCCGTTGCCGGATCAGACTCTGTTGCTCGGGCTCGGCGTTGGCAAAAAGGTTCCTGCGTGGGATGAAGGCAAGGGCCAGTTTGTGCCGCGCACCGAAGCACAGGTGACGCTGAGCTTCGATCATCGCAGCCTCGATGGCGGCGGCGCCGGGCGATTGCTGAAGCGGATCGTCGAACTGCTGGGCGATCCGGCGAAGCTCTGACTCCGGGGAGCGCAGGCTGCCAGCCTGCAGTCGTCGGCAGCTTGCCGACGACACCTTTGCAACGCGAACCTTTGGATTGCGGAAGCTTTTCGGCAGGCTGCCGAAAAGGACAGGCTGGCAGCCTGCGCTCCCCGGAAGCTTGCGCATTACCTCGCTAACCTTAGGTTGCTCGCGAATATGGATGCGGCCACCGCTATCGACCCGAACATCACGATGAAGGAATTGCTCGTGCAGTTTCCGGGCGCGCAGCGTGCCCTTTTTCGCAAGTACCACATCGGCGGTTGCAGCAGTTGCGGCTTCAGCCCCGATGAGACGCTGGCCGGCGTCTGCGCGCGGAACGAGAACCTGAATGTCGATGAGGTAACCGATCACATCATCGCCAGCCACGAAGCCGACCTGGCAATGCAAATCGAGCCGCGCGAACTGGCGGACCGGCTCGCGAATGGCGAACCCGTTTATCTGCTCGACGTCCGCACCCGGGAGGAATTTGAAGCGGTGAAGCTGCCGGGCTCCAATCTTTTTACCCAGGAGTTGATGCCGGAAATCGTGAGCACCGGATCGCGCACGAACCTTTTCGTGATCTACGATCACACCGGCGCGCGGAGTATGGACGCCGCGGCTTATTTTCAAGGACACGGATTCGAGAACGTGAAAAGCCTGCGGGGCGGCATCGATGCCTGGAGCGCGGACGTGGATCCGAAGCTGCCGCGGTATCACGTCGAACAAACATGAGTGACGATCTCCAAACGCGCATCGAGGAAGCGGTAAAGAATCCGCGCAACCTCGGTGAGATGAAAGACGCCGACGCCATCGGCACGGTCGGGAGCGCGGATTGCGGCGATATGTTACGGATGTGGGTGAAGTTCAAGGAAGAAGGCGGGCGCAAAGTGATCGATCGCGCTACCTTTCAAACTTTCGGCTGCCAGACCGCGATTGCGGTGGCGAGTGTAGCGACGGAAATGCTCGCGGGGAAAACCGTGGCGGAAGCGCAAGCGATGTCGGGTGAAGAGCTCGCGGCGCCGCTGGGCGCGTTGCCGCCGGTGAAGATCCATTGCGCGCAATTGGTGGAAGGCGCCCTGCGATCTGCGCTTTCAGGCGAGACGAAACAGGATCAGCCGATATTGGCGCCAACGCTGTTCGGTCAGCTCAGTGCCGGTCAGTCGCAACCCAAACTTAAGATCGTTCTCGATAGCTAGGGAAGTTTTCTTCTGTAGCCACTGCCCTGTGGGCAGCGTGGGCGTTCGCTCTGCCTGCATCAAAAGCCACTCTCGCGTTTCGCACAGCGAAGCGGCTACAGAAGAGACCTTGATCACGGTTTTGACCCACAGCGAAACTAATCGACATTGAGAACCCAACCCATGCACGAAAATACCGAATTCACTTTATCGCGGGATGTTGAGGCGATCCAGATCCCGAGCGGAAACAAGACGACGATTCCCGAAGGCACTCCGGGCGTCATTACCCAAACTCTGGGCGGCAGCTATACCATCGCCACCTATCAAGGCCTCGCGCGCGTCGCGGAAAAGGATTTGGACGCGCTCGGTCTGGAAAAGCCCGCCTCCGCTAACGGCGCTGAAAAACCGGTATCGGACTTCTCGGGCGAGGTGGATGAAAAAGCGGTCTGGAACCAACTGCGCCAGTGTTTCGATCCGGAAATTCCCGTCAACATTGTCGATCTCGGATTGGTTTACGATTGCCAGCTCACGAAACGCCCCGAAGGCGGCGTAAAGGTGGACGTGAAGATGACGCTCACCGCGCCCGGCTGCGGGATGGGCCCCGCGATCGCGCACGATGCGCAAAGCAAGATTCTAACGATCGACGGAGTGGATGAAGCCGACGTTCAGCTCGTCTGGGATCCGCCGTGGAACCAGAACATGATCAGCGAAGCCGGGCGGATGAAGCTCGGCATGGTTTAATTTTTCCTCGCGCGTTGACAGACTCGCCGCTCGCTGCTTCTATACGACTCCGCGTTCGCAAATTTTCCCGGACGCGCGACCCAGAGACGATGCCTTCGACTGAAATTATTCTTACCGAAAACATCCCCGGCCTCGGTGCCGAGGCGGATGTCGTGAAGGTGCGCCGCGGCTACGCGCGCAATTTTCTCTTGCCGCAGGGCAAGGCTTACGAAGTGACGAAACGCTCGCTTCGGCAGCTCGATAATCTGAAGGCGAAACGCGCTGCCCGCGAAGCCGGAGAATTGAACGAGGCGGAAGAACTCTCGCGCCGAATCGGGAAACTCAAGGTCGTCTTCACGCTCGAAACCGGCGAGACCGGGAAAGCATTCGGATCGATCACGGCGCAGGATCTCGTGAAGCGCTTGAAGAACGAGCTCGGCAACGAGATCGATCGTCATCGCATCGTGCTCGAGCATCCGATCAAGAGCACGGGCGAACACGAAGTGCCGATCAAGTTGCACCACGAAGTCACCGCGAAATTTGTTTTCCAGGTAAAACCCGCGAAAGAAGAAGCGCCGGCGCCCGAGGCGGCTGGCGAGGTCACGGAAAAATCCAGACCGTTCCGCAAACGCACCGACACGAAATAAATGGCTACTGAACCATCCCTTCGGGGAGGTCAGCAGTCTCGTAGAAAATCGGGCAACGAGCCCGGCCGAGGCTGGCCGGAAAAGAATGGCGGGCCCAATGGCGGCCAGTCATTAACATCTTCCTCGCAGGATATTCACAGAACCCTCCCGCACAGCATCGAGGCGGAGCAGGGCGTCCTCGGTTCCATGCTCATCTCACCGCGCGAAATCATCGCGGAGTGCGTCGAGAAAATTAACGAGGAATACTTTTACGTTCCCGCGCATCAAACGATTTACATCGTCCTTGTCGAGCTCTGGAATGCGGGTCAGGGCATTGATCTAATCACCTTCACGCAAGTGTTGCGTGATCGGAATTTGCTCGAAACGGTCGGCGGCGCTTCGGCGGTCACGAGTCTTTTCACCTTCGTGCCGACGGCGGCGAACGTGACCTATTACCTCGAAATCGTCCGCGACAAATACATCCTGCGCCAGATCATCGCCGCCTGCACCGAGAGCGTGCGGCGATCGTTCGAGGAGCAGGACGAAGTGCATAATCTCCTCGATGAAGTAGAGCAGAAAATTTTCTCCGTCGGCGAAGACCGCTTCAAAGGCCAGGTGCTTACGATGAAAGACCAGGTGATGGAGGCGATCGAGGCGATCGAACAACTCTACGAACGCCGCGGCGGGATCACCGGCATTTCCACCGGGTTCGCGGAGCTCGATCGGATGACCAACGGATTGCATGAGTCGGAAATGATCGTGATCGCGGCGCGACCCAGCATGGGCAAGACGGCACTCGCCATGAACATCGCCGAACACGTGGCAATCAACGAAAAACTGCCGGTCGCGGTGTTTAGTCTGGAAATGAGCGGCCAACAGCTCGTGCAGCGGCTGCTTTGTTCGCGCGCGCGGGTGAATCTGCAAAAAGTGCGCGACGGATTTTTAGCCGAACGCGATTTTCCCAGCCTGACCGCGGCGGCATCGAAGCTGGCCGAAGCGCAAATCTTCATCGATGACACGGCGAGCCTGAGCATTCTCGAGTTGCGCGCGAAGGCGCGGCGGTTGAAAGCGCAAAAAGATATCAAGCTGATCGTGGTCGATTATTTGCAGTTACTTCGTTCCACGACACGGCGCGCGCAGGACAATCGGCAGCTCGAAATCTCGGAAATTTCCGCGGGTTTGAAGGGACTGGCGAAGGAATTAAAGGTCCCGGTGCTGGTGCTGGCGCAGTTGAATCGGCAACCGGAAGCGCGCACGGGCGGCAAACCGCGCCTGAGCGATCTGCGCGAGTCCGGCTCGATCGAGCAGGACGCCGATCTCGTTGGATTGCTCGTTAGGCCGGAGATCTACGAGGAGGACGAAGACGCCCGCGCGGAGAAAGCGGGCGAGGCCGAGTTGATCATCGCGAAGCAGCGCAACGGACCGGTGGGTGAGATCGCCCTCACGTTCTTGAAGGAATTCACGCGCTTCGAAGATCGGGCGCGGAACGTGAGCGAGCCGAATTAGCCCACCGATTCACGCTCTTCTGTAGCCGTCGCCCTGTGGGCGACGTGGGGGATCGCTTGGCAAGATTGGACGCCGATCTCACGCGTCGCACAGCGACGCGGCTACAGAAGAGTTACAGCGATTTCGCCGCTTCGATAACGTGCGCGGCATCCATGCCGAATTCCTTCATCACCTGATCTCCCGGTCCACTCATCCCGAAACGATGGAGCGCGACCACTTTTCCTTCGAGACCGACATACTGATACCAAAGATGCGGCACGCCCGCTTCGATCGCCACCCGGCGCCGGCAGGATTTCGGCAAAATCTCTTCGCGATATTCGGCTGACTCACGTTCGAAGCGCTCGAAGCACGGCATCGAGACAACCCGCGTACCTTCGCCAAGTTCCTTCGCAGCCGCCATCGCGTGCTGGAGTTCGCTCCCGCACGACAACAAAATCAATTCGAGCGTCCCACTCTCGCGTTGGGCAATGTAACCGCCGCGCGCGACACCTTCGCGCCGGGTTTTTACATCGACTTCAGCCATCATCGGAACAGCCTGCCGCGTCAGCGCGAGCAAGGTGGGACCATCGATCCGCTGGGTCGCCGCGATAAACGCTCCCGCCGTTTCCTCGGGATCAGCCGGCCGGATGACATCGAGTTGCGGAATCACGCGCAAGCCACTGACCGTCTCGACTGGCTCATGCGTGGGCCCATCTTCGCCGACGCCGATTGAGTCATGGGTGAAGATGTAAATGTTCGGCAGCTTCGAGAGCGCCGCGAGCCGGATCGACGGACGGCAGTAATCCGCGAACACCAGAAAGGTCGCGCCCGAAGCACGAAAGACGCCGTGATAGCCAATCCCGTTCATGATTGCGCACATACCGTGTTCGCGGATGCCGAAATGAATGTTCCGCCCCGAGTGGTTGTCGCGGGTAAAATCGCCCGCGTCTTCGATGTAATTTAAGGTGGAGCCGTGAAGATCGGCGCTGCCGCTTATCAAAAACGGCATGGCCTTCGCCAGCGGCTGCAAAACTTCGCTGCCGGCTTTGCGCGTCGCAATCTTCGCATCGGCCGGGAATGCCGGGATCTTATCAGACAGATCCGCCGGAACTTTCTTCTCGATCGCTTCATCTAACTGCCGCGCGAGCTCTGCGTTTTTCTCGCGCCACTCTTTGAACATTTTCTCCCAGCGCTTGTACTGACGAACCAGGGCCTTTTTGTGTTTCGCGAAATATTCGCGCGTCTCCTCCGAGACAAAGTAATGCTCCTCTGGCAGCCCGAGGCCTCTGCGTCCCGCATCCACAAATTTCACGCCGGCCTCTCCGTGCGCCTTATTTGTTCCGGCGACTTCCGGAATGCCTTTCCCGATCAACGTGTTTGCGATGATCATCTGCGGCTTTCCGTTGTCGCGCGCTTTCGCTTTTTTTAGCGCGCGCAGAAATGCCTGCATGTCCTGGCCGTCGATCTTCTGAACGTCGAAGCCATAAGCCTGAAAGCGCTTTGCGGCATCGTCGCTCTGAGAAACGTTTGCCATGGCATCGAGCGTGACGGCGTTGTTGTCATAAATCAGGATGAGATTATCGAGGCCGAAATGTCCGGCGAATGAACTCGCCTCGTGGGAAATACCCTCCTGCAAGCACCCGTCGCCCGCGAGACAGATAATGTGCTGATCGAAAATCATGTGCTCGGGCGTGTTAAATTTCGCGGCGGCCATTTTCGCGGCAACGGCAACCCCGACGGCGTTGGCAACTCCCTGACCGAGGGGGCCGGTGGTGCATTCGACGCCCGGCGTTTCAAAAAATTCCGGGTGTCCCGGGGTTTTGCTGTGGAGTTGCCGGAAGCGTTTGATTTCTTCCATCGGCAAATCGTAACCGCTCATGTGCAGCCAGGCGTAAAGGAACATGCTGCCGTGTCCGGCCGAGAGGATAAAATAATCGCGTCCGATCCAGCGCGGGTGATCGGGATTATGTTTTAACGCATACCCGTAAAGGACGGCGCCCATTTCCGCGCAACCCAGCGGCAGCCCGAGATGACCGGACTTTGAAGCCTGGACCGCATCCATGCACAACCCGCGCGCCTCGTTCGCCGCGCGCGAAAGAATTTCGAGATTTAAACTCATGAGAACGGGTATAATTGGCGGGTCCATGGAAACCAAGCGCAAAGCGGAGTCCGAAACGGAATGAACCGGAATTCTCTCCTTCACATCATCGAGAGGCTCGAAGGTTTTCTGGGCAAACTTCCGGAAGCGATCCAGAAACCGGTCCTGCACGAGTTGACCCCGCTGAAAGAATTATTTCTCCAACAGCGGCCGCCACGTTTCGTGGTGACCGGCTCGAACAAACTGCCGCTTCAGGAGATTACCGCGACGCTGTTTTCTTGGACGCCGCCCGCCGAATCGCATGGTGTCCTGATGGAATTGTTTCGCTGGCATGCCATGGACTTGCACGGCCGCGGAACGGTTCACGTGCTCGACGCCCGGGGCGCAGAAGCGCGGACCATTGCGACTATCGAGGAGGAATTGCAAGATCAACCCGCCGACGTTTTCCTTCATTTGGCTGAGGCCGGTGCTTCCGCGGGGATGCCGAAGCGTGAGATGGACAATCTCGCCTCCTTCATCGCGGCGAACGCAGCCGCGCGCACTAGTGCGAAAGTGGTGGGGATCGTCATGACCGACGAAGCCCAGCCGGCGCGCTCCGTTCACAATGGCGATCTCGGCTCGCAGGTGCCGGGAAAGATGCGCGCCCGACTGCAAAGCGTGCTGCAGGAACAACCGGGAATCGGCGGACATTTTCTCCAGGTCTTCGAGATGTCGGGAAATGCGCAGCACTTCATGTCGCTCCTCGCCCGGGAAATGCCGAATGAAGCTCGCGTGGAAATGGCGCGCATCTCGGGGGATCGCGCCGCCCAAAGCGAGATCGCGCAAACCCTCGTCAAATCCACCACCGCGATTTGCGCGGCGATTGGCGCTCAACCGATTCCGCTGGCCGATCTCCCGATCCTGACCGCTCTCCAGCTCGTGATGGTCTCCGGCGTCATGTATATCAGTGGCCGCGAGCGAAGTCTGCGGGCCGCAACGGAATTTGTGGGGGCGCTCGGCGTGAATGTCGGGGCTGGAATGCTGTTGCGTGAAGGGACACGCGCGCTCCTGAAGTTTTTCCCGGGCTGGGGAAACGTGGTCTGCGGCATGGTCGCGGGCGCGGGCACGTATGCCATGGGGAGGGCCGCCATCGTCTACTTCTTGGAAGGCCTGTCGATCAAGGACGCGCGCCGGACCTATCTGTCGAGCCGTAAAAAACGGACGCGTGAGACGCCGGCCAGGATCGAGGAAATTGAGGCAGGCCAGCCCGGTTGAATAACTTGTGAATAAATTCCGCGCCAAGGTGCGTTTTGTTCACATTTTTTTGTGAACAAAAGACTGCTATTTGCCCTTCCGCGCGGTTTCTCGGGCGTGCACGCATGAAGCTCTCGGAGATTGACGCCACCCTCCGGGAAATCCGGGTGTCGCCGGTCAAGACCCTCGGCCAAAATTTTCTCCACGACCGGAACCTGGCGCGCTGGATTGTCGAAAAAGCCGCGCTGACGCCCGAGGATTACGTCGTCGAAATTGGACCAG
This sequence comes from Verrucomicrobiota bacterium, assembly GCA_041167545.1. Taxonomy (GTDB): domain Bacteria; phylum Verrucomicrobiota; class Verrucomicrobiia; order Chthoniobacterales; family UBA10450; genus AV80. The sequence continues at coordinate 1,222 of JBEEHT010000064.1, read as the reverse complement.
GGCTGGGCGCGCTGACCGAATTTATTCTGGCCTCGGGGGCACGCGTGCTTGCGATCGAGAAAGACCAAAGACTCGCGGATTTTTTGCGAACCCGGTTTACGAGCGACCGTTTTGAAATCCTCCACGCGGACGCGCTCGATTACGATGTCCGGCAATTGTTCGCGCAGCCCCGTGTCAAGGTTCTCGGCAATCTGCCGTATTACATTTCGAGCCAACTCCTGCTGAAGTTCACCAGACATCCTTCGCCCATAATCTTGTGGTTGTTCATGTTACAAAAGGAGATGGCCCGGCGAATTTCAGCTGTCCCCGGGACGAGCGATTACGGAGCGCTCACGCTGATCGTTCAACTTCGCCATCGCGTCGAGTATCTGCGCACCGTGCCTTCGAGCGTTTTCCTTCCCCAGCCCGATGTTGATTCCGCCTTCGTTCGAATCATTCCGCGCGAGCCCGATGAATTGCCGAACCACGACGCGGAAACATTCTTCCGCCTCGTTCGTCGCGGATTTTCCCAACGACGCAAGCAGTTGCGGAATCTCCTCCGGGAAGAAATTACCGACTGGGCAGCCGCGGCGGGAGCGATTGGATTCGATCCCCGCGCACGGGCCGAAGAGCTGACTCTCCCACAATGGATCGCCCTCTCGAATCTTTCGCCGTCGGGAGCTGTTCCCGGAGAGATTTCGGTCGCTTCAGAGCGCTTTCCCGTGGTGGACGAACAGGACTGCGTCCTGGGCGACGCACCGCGGGGCCAAGTGCATGGGAATAACTTGCGCCATCGCGCCGTGCACATCTTCATTTTCAACGCTCTTGGCGAGCTCTTTTTGCAGAAGCGGTCCCGTTGGAAAGACCGCCATCCTCGGCTCTGGGACTCGAGCGCCGCCGGTCACGTCGAGGCGGGCGAAGAATACGATGCGGCGGCGGACCGGGAGTTGGAGGAGGAACTAGGCATCAGCACGGAACTGAAGCGGGTCGCCAGGCTCGGCGCCACCGGGCAGACGGGCCAGGAATTCATCTGGCTTTACCAAGGCCGGCACGAAGGTCCGTTCAAGCTGCCTGCCGCTGAGATCGAGCACGGCGAGTTCTTTCCGATCGAGGTCGTTTCCAATTGGGTAAAAGCGCGGCCGGATGATTTCGCTCCGGGCTTCCTTGAGTGCTTGAAGGCCTTTAAACATCAAGGAGCGGCGATTTGAAATCGCCGACCTAGTAAAACGGCGATTTCAAATCG
>JBEEHT010000063.1:0-6312 GCA_041167545.1 Verrucomicrobiota bacterium | reverse complement strand
TCGAGCTTCTGGAGATTGTCGATCAGCAGATGCGCCCACGGCCGATCAACGCTCTGGACCTGGCTGATGATTCCCTCTTCAAAATAAAAGCGACCCTGCCGCCAGCGAAAGATTTCGGCGACCGCCGATTCCCCTTCGAGCGAACCGAAGACCGCGTGCCGGACCGAGCCGTGCGCCAGGTAAATCTCGCTGTTGCCGCGGCCCGATTTGAAGGTGAAGCGGCCACTGCGCTGGCCGAGGCAGCTCATCTGCAGAATCTCGGCGGCCGAAAATTGGTTGAGGTTACCGATCAGGGAATGGCACGGATCGATGCCTTCCGCCGGCGTGCCGCCTTGGGCGAGCGAGTGGACAAAGGTGTGCAATTGCCGGCGCAGACTCCGCGCGCTGCCGTTGCTCACGATGTTCGTGATTTTCTGCTGCTGCGCGGCCAGCGCGAACCCGTTCTCGTTCGTTTTCGGAGCGAGGCAAACGATCCGCAAAGAGGGAAAATGCTGGCGCGCATTAGTGGCCTGCTCCATCGCGATCGGGGCCTCCCCTTCGACGACAAACCCGTCAAAATTTTCCGCGAGCAATACCGAGACTGCTTCAGGCAAAGTGCGCACAACCCGGGTCTCGATATCATCGATCTCGTCGAAAATACCCAGGGCACGGTCCTGAAAGACCGGATCGGCGTTTAGAATGAGGAGCCTTGTTTCCACAATTGCGCGTCGAAAGGTAAATCCCGTAAATAGCAGGAAGCTTGCCTGCCGGGATTCCAACTTTCCGCCGGTTTACCGGCGCCACTCGCGCCGAGGGGGAGGCGCGGCGTAGCTGCCCGGAGCGATCTCATGCGCGGTCCGAAAATGCACCTTGGCGACCTTCCGCAGCACTCCCGGACCCTCTGCCTCGACCAGCTTCTTCGCCGCCTCCTTCACCTGGGCCGAGACGCCCCGTCCGAGCTTCGTCCCCACCGCTTTCCCCTTCCGATCCAGCCAGTCAATGAACGCTTCCCGCGCCAGGATGGAGGCCGCAGCCACGGCGAGATCGGATTCCGCTTTGGTCCGCTGGTCGAGTTGGATCGCCTGCCCGTGCTGGAGCAGCGCGCGTTCGATCACTTTCGCGTCCGCAAACTTGTCCGATAACGCTCGCGGGCACTCCGGCCTTTTCGCGAGCAGATTCTCAATCACCCGCGCGTGGCCCCACCCCAGCAGGCTGTTGAGGTTGCCGAACTTTTCGTAGAGATCGTTGTAACGCTCGGGGCCGATGGCGACGGTATCGATCGCCACTCCCGGTGTGGTCCGGATGATTTTCGAAAGGGCGCGAATCCGCGCATCCGATCCGATTCGTTTGCTATCCTGAATTCCGGAATCAAGGAACGTCCGAGCAATCGCTCCATCCACGTAAACGCCGGCGATGACGAGCGGGCCGAAGAAATCGCCTTTACCGCTTTCATCGATGCCGAAATGCGGCTCGAACATTTCCGGCGAATGCACCTCTTCGTAACCGAGCTTCGCTTGCTCCAGAATTTTCGGCTCGAGCTCAAATTGGACGAACTCCTCGATCCCCTTTCCTTGCAGGAGAATTTTCGGGCCCTTTTCGTAAACGGCGACGCTCAGCTTATTTTTCTGCGCGAAGAAAATCGTGTACGGCTTCGCCGAGAATTCGAACCCAAGATCCTTCAGTAGAGCGCGAAGCTTTGTGGCTTGGTCCGTCGTGAGCGGGTGAGTGTAGGAATTCATCCTTCGCGCGGGCAACGTCCAACGTCCAACGCTCAACGTCCAACGTCGAAATCAGAAGGTCTTCATTGAACGTTGGACGTTGAGCGTTGGACGTTGGACGTTTCTTCATCTGCGTGAACCCTGCTCCGCCTGCCATTTCATTCCGGCGCTCTCTCCTTTCCTGGTACCGGAAACACGGACGCGATCTCCCCTGGCGCCGCACCACCGATCCCTACGCCATCCTCGTCTCCGAGTTCATGCTCCAGCAGACCCAGGTCTCCGCCGTCATCCCTTATTATAATGAGTGGATGCGGCGCTTCCCGGATTTTGCGGCGCTGGCCGCAGCCTCCGAACAGGAAGTTCTCCACGCCTGGCAAGGTCTTGGTTATTACACGCGCGCTCGTAATCTCCGCGCGACTGCGATCACCATTTTGGAAAAACACCGCGGTATGTTTCCGCGACGTCTGGCCGACATCGAGGAACTTCCAGGAATCGGTCGTTACACCGCCCGCGCGGTCGCCACCTTCGCTTTCGATCAATCAGTGCCGATCGTTGAAGCGAACATCGCGCGTTTGCTCGCCAGATTAAGCGATCTCCAAGTCCCCATCGACACCAGCGCCGGCCGCGAAATGCTTTGGTCCACCGCCAAAGCGCTTCTCCCGGATCGCGCTGCGGGGGTTCATAACTCCGCGCTCATGGACTTGGGCGCGCTCGTCTGCACAACGCGACCCAAGTGTGAGTTGTGCCCGGTGAAAACGTTCTGCCGCGCCTCCGACCCATCCGCCCTGCCGCGAAAAAAGCCGCGCCGAGCGCTCGAATTGCGCACAGAACATCACAGCTTCTCTCTCCACCGTCGTCGCGTCTTGCTCGAACAATCGCGGGACCGCTGGCAGGGAATGTGGATGCTGCCGCGGCTGGCTCTGGCACCGACTGCGAGCGAGGCCCTGCACCTTTCGCAATTCCCTTTCACTCATCACCGGATCACGCTTGCCGTCTACGCGCACAAATCCATGGCGAAAAGAAATCAGCACCAGCGTTGGTTCCGCATCAACGAACTTCCCTCTGTTCCCCTTCCCTCGCCCCATCGCCGCGCCCTCAACCAGATTCTCGCTCTGTCTTAATTCGACGTTGGACGTTGGACGTTGGACGTTGGACGTTTTCCGATGCCCGCCCTTCCGCAGCTCCCCGACGTTCACGGCCATTTCGGCCCCTACGGCGGCATGTTCGTCCCCGAAACGCTGATGTCCGCGCTGGCCGATCTCACCGCCGAATACGAACGCGCCCAAAATGACCCGGCCTTCCAAAAAGAACTCGACGAACTACTCCGCAATTTCGCCGGTCGTCCAACGCCCCTCTATTTCGCCGAACGCCTGACCAAAAATCTCGGCGGCGCGAAGATCTACCTGAAACGCGAGGACCTCCTTCACACCGGCGCGCACAAGATCAACAACGCGCTTGGCCAGATCCTGCTCGCGCGTCGCATGGGCAAAACCCGCATCATTGCCGAGACCGGCGCGGGCCAGCACGGCGTCGCTACCGCCACGGTGGCAGCTCGCTTCGGCTGCGAATGCATTATCTACATGGGCGCCGTGGACATGGAGCGGCAGTCCCTCAACGTCGCCCGCATGAATTTTCTCGGCGCCAAAGTCGTCGCCGTCACCGCCGGCCAGGCCACGCTCAAGGAAGCGATCAACGAAGCGATGCGCGACTGGGTCACCAATGTTCGCACGACCCATTACATCCTCGGCTCCGCGCTCGGCTCGCATCCGTATCCGATGATGGTGCGCGATTTTCATCGTGTCATCGGACTCGAAGCGCGCGCGCAAATCCTGGAACGCGAAGGTCGCCTGCCGGATCTGCTGGTCGCTTGTGTCGGTGGCGGCAGCAACGCCATCGGGCTCTTTCATCCGTTCCTGGATGATGCAGCCGTCAAAATGATCGGCGTCGAGGCGGGCGGTGAAGGCATTCGGACCGGCAAACACGCGGCACGTTTCCAAGGCGGCAAGCTCGGCGTGCTGCAAGGCACAAAAACATTTGTCCTCGCCAACGAAGACGGCCAGATCGAGCTCACCCATTCCGTTTCCGCCGGCCTCGACTACGCCGCCGTCGGGCCGGAACACAGTTATCTCCGCGACGCCGGCCGGATCGAATACGATTACGCGACCGACGACGAAGCGCTCGCCGCTTTCCGCGAGCTCGCGGAAACCGAGGGAATCATTCCCGCCCTCGAAACCGCGCACGCCATCGCGCACACCATGAAGATCGCGCCCAAAATGGCGCCTAACGAATTGATCATCGTTAATTGTTCCGGGCGTGGAGACAAAGATGTGTCGCAAGCCGCGGCGCATTTCGGCCTGTAGGCTCGACTTCGCCCGGAATGACAGGAAAAGTAACGCCATGCGCAGCATGACTGGTTACGGCCGTGGCGAAGTCGACCACGCCGGCGCGAAGTTCAGCGTGGAGCTAAATTCGGTGAACCGGAAGCAAAGCGACATTGTCGTTAACCTCCCGCGCGATCTCGTCGAGCTCGAGCCTCGAATCCGTCAGACCATCAACGAAAAGGTTTCGCGCGGCCGCACCAACGTCTTCGTCGCTTTGCATGACGGCGCGAGCGGCATCCACAACCTGGCACTCGATACCGCCCTCGCCCGCTCCTACCACGAAGCGATGCTCACCCTGCAAAAGGAACTCAGCGCGCCCGGTGAAATAACCATCGGCACCATTCTCCAGGCGCCCGGCGTAATGCGTTCTCCCGAGCACAGCATCGACGCGGAAAAAGCATGGCCGGTCCTGCAGAAAGCGCTCGCTCTCGCCCTGGCCGATCTCATCAAGATGCGCGAGCGCGAAGGAAAGCATCTCGCGAAGGATTTGATCCATCGCCTGAAAGTTCTCCGCGCGGAGATCAAGCAAGTCCGCGCCTTGTATCCCGAGGTCGTGAAAAAATATCGGAACACGTTGTTCGAGCGGATCGAGAAAGCCGGCGTGAATCTTCCGCTCGATGACGAGCGCCTGTTGAAAGAGATTGCCATCTTCGCGGACCGCGCCGACATCTCGGAAGAATTGACCCGACTCGAAAGTCACCTCGCGCAGTTTGCGCATCACCTGCGCAAGAACGAACCTGTCGGCCGCACCCTCGAATTCATTACCCAGGAAATTTTTCGGGAATTGAATACACTGGGCGCGAAATCGAACGACGCCGCCATTTCCCAGCGCGTCGTCGCCTGCAAAGCCGAGTTGGAAAAGATCCGGGAACAAATTCAAAACCTTGAGTAATCAATTTACCCGCACCGGAATTCTGTTCGTCATCTCCGCCCCTTCCGGCGCGGGGAAAACCACTCTGTGCGAGGCGCTCCGGCAGACAGCCGACTTTGTTTACTCCGTTTCGTGCACGACGCGGGCGCCGCGCGCCGGCGAGATCGAGGGCGAAGATTATCATTTTTTAACCGAGGCCGATTTTCGCGCGCGCGTGGACGCTGGGGAATTTTTGGAATACGCGAAGGTCCACGAACACTCGTACGGCACGCTCCGCGGGCCGCTCGTCGCCAATCTGAAAAATGGCGTCGATGTTTTGATCGACGTCGATATCCAGGGCGCGGCGGCGATCCGATCGTTCGACGACGAAGTAATCCGGCAGGCTCTCTGCGACGTTTTCATCATGCCGCCCGATCTGGATGAGTTGCGGCGGCGTCTGACCAAGCGCGGCACCGAAACGCCGGAGCAAATCGAATCGCGGATCGTAACGGCCGCGCGCGAGATGGAACTCTGGCGCGACTACCGCTACACGATCATCAGCAAATCGATGGAAGAAGATTTGCAGAAGTTCCGCCACATCATGGGGGCGGAGAGGTATCTGAGCCGGAGATTGGAACTGCAGTGAACAAAAAAACTGTCGTCCTCGGTGTCACCGGCTCGATCGCGGCTTACAAATCCGCCGAGCTGGCAAGTTTGCTCGTGAAACAGGGCCATGACGTTTTCGTGGTCATGACCCGCGACGCGGTTGAATTCATCACGCCGTTGACTCTTCAAACTCTCTCGAAGAATCCCGTCACGACCAGTTTCTTCGATGAAAAGGAAAACTGGCGACCGGGACACATTGATCTGGCCGATCGCGCGAGCCTTGTTCTCATCGCGCCCGCGACGGCGAACGTGATTGCCGAGCTCGCGCATGGACTCGCTGGTCATCCGCTCGCCGCCATCGCGCTCGCAACGCGCGCGCCGATCGTGCTTGCGCCGGCTATGAACGGAAAAATGTGGGAGCACGCCGCAACGCAGGAAAACGTCGAGACCTTGAAAGCGCGCGGCGTTGAGTTTATCGGTCCCGAAGAAGGAATGCTGGCGTGCGGCTACGAAGGCGTCGGCCGTTTGTGGAAAGTGGACGACATCGCTTTCCGCGCGGAATTTCTCCTCGCGCGCCAGGATAATTTGATCGCGTGAGGTTTCTCGTCACCGCTGGTCCGACGCGAGAAGCGATCGATCCCGTCCGGTTCATCAGCAATCGCTCGTCCGGAAAAATGGGATACGCGATTGCGGAAGCGGCGCGCGATGCCGGTCACGACGTCACGCTGATCTCCGGCCCCACGAACATCGCGCGACCCGCTGGCATGAAATTTATTTC